>DATJVW010000356.1:0-34574 GCA_035501675.1 Burkholderiales bacterium | reverse complement strand
GGGCGCACGCCGGTCGTCGTGAGACTTCCACGCCCGTTGAGGCGGCTCTCGCCCACCCGGAGCCTCAGGTCCGGAACCTCATAGCCGCCGCTCGAAACGCGGAACCTTCCGCCGAACTCCCACGGTCCCCAGGGCGGTAGCTCAACGCGCGCGAGCCCGTTGAGGCTGTCGAAACGTGCCCCCTGAACCGACAGCTGTAACTGCATTTCGCGCTGCGTGATCGGCAGCGCGACCGTACCCGACAAGGCCAGTGTCGCTCCGGCCGCCTCGGCGGCCACCGTGAACGGGACACTGCTGCTCGTCTTCAGGAAATCAGGCAACGCACCGCTGGTGATGCGAATGGTCACCGGGGTCACGTCGATCGCGCCGTCCAGATCGAGGGTGATCGGCTGCCCAGGCGCCGCGCGCGCCGTGCCCTTGGTCACCCGGATCGGCAGCTGCAAAGTCTGGTTGGGGTCGCGCAACGTAATCTGGCCGGACTCCACCTCGGCCAACAGCGACGACCGCTCCAGGATCTCGCCCAGGCGGCTGCCGCGGCCGATCAGCTCTGTGCGCAGCAGCTCCGCGTGCGACTCGAGATCACCCACCACTTTCAGCCTTCGCAGCAGGGCGCCGATGTCCACCTTCTCGGCAGCGACCCACAGCGAAGCCTCCGGTACCTTTCCACGCAGGTCCAGTGCCATGGCGCCGGAGAATAGTGCGCCGGCGAGTTTCGCGCTGAACGGAGACGGCCACATGCGGCCGTCTCGGATTCGGCCCGAGAAGGACACGTCGCTCACCGGCGCGGGATGCATATCGACGCGTCTCACCTGCACGTCGATATCGGCGTCGAACAGGCTGATCCCTTGCGGCAGGATGGGCAGATCGATCGTGGCCGTCGTCGGCGCGTTGGGATCCGGTGGGGGGAGCATGCGCTCCAGCTCCTCGACGTCCAGGTCCTCCACCGTGACGCGAGCCTGGACCAGCGGCTGGCGTGTGATGCCCACACGCGCCAGCTCCGCGCTCATCGTCGTATTGCCGAGGCGGGCGGTGAACGGGCTCAACCGCCATTCATCGCTCTCTACACGAATCTGACCGTCGATCGTCACAACGCCCGAGGCATCGTGTGCCAGCCCCAACCACCGGGCGACGTCCCCGGCCTTTGCGGCCGACAACCGGAAATGCAGCTCGGCGCCACGTTCGGCTTCGGGGGCAGCCAGCACGCCGTCCAATCGCAGGGTCGCCCCAGTTGCGCTGGCCTCGAACTCCAAGGGCCAGCGCAGCTGGTGAGTGAGCGTAGGGAGGTCGCCACCGCTGAAGCGGGCCGAGAAAGGCTCGTTCAGCAGCGAGCCGCCCGCGCGCCCGCTGAGCCGCCGCCCGGCGGGAATGGCGACCTCCAGCACATCGAGCCTAAATTCCACCGGCTTGCTGCCTGCCACGTTGCCGTAGCTCAGCCGGGCCTGAGCCGCGTCCACCCTCACGTCGAGCGTGCGCACGATGGCGCCCAGATTGTCGCCGCGGCCCTTCAAGCGCAGCTTGAGGCGGCCCAGCTCGCCTTCCACGCCGCGCACCCCGGCGAACACCTGTGCCAAACGTCCCAGCTTAGAGCGCTCGGCCCCGAGCCAGAGGAGGAAGTCCGGCACGTCCGCGGTGGTGTCCACGTCGATCTCGCCGGCCAACGGCACGTCGGCGACGCTGGTCTGCATGGGCGCCTTTAGCCGGCCCTTGGTGATGACCACGCGCAACTGCGACTCGCGAACATCGCCTGGCACCCCGATCCACTTCCCGACTTTCAGAGTCAGATCAGCATCAAGGAGCCCCATCTCTTTCAGGCTATAGCTCTCCTTCTCCAGTCCGGCAAAGGTCTTCTGCGCCTCCGAGACGGACTTCGCCAAATCGGTGGGCTGTGCCGGCGCTGCTGGCTTTGCGGGCTCGCTATCATCGCCCAGGAATGGCCTGAGATCGAGCACCGGCAGAGTCAGCTCCCCGGTCAGGCGCGGTTGCGTTGTCGTGAGATCGAGCCCGAGCTCGCCTTGTAACGTGCTCTCTCCCATAACGCCGTTTATTGCGGAGATGCGCAGCCGGTTGCTGTCCCACTGCACCTGTGCGCTCAAGCCGGTCGCGCCCACGGGCGGAAGCTTCGTCTGCAGCAGGCGCTGCAGCTCGGCCAGATTTTGAGTTCCCAGCCCGAAGGTGATGTCGGCGGCGGGATTGCCTAGCGGGTCCTTGATGCTCCCACTCAATTCCAGCGCGGTACCGGCGAATTCCAGGTGCAGCGTGAAGGGCCAGGGCTTGTCGGACGAATTCAAGCCCGACACGGGCCCGCCGCTGATCCTGATCGTGTAAGGGAAGCTTTTCTCCACTGCGCCGCGCAGGGTGACAGAGATGGGCTTCCCGGCTGCCCCCTCGCCCACCATCTCGTCGAGCGCGAAATAGCGGCTGCGTCCGCCCGTTGAGTACTCGACGTTGATGCGCCGGAACACGATCGAAGAGACGGCCTCGAGCCTCACTGGGTTACCGGCGGCCGTGGCCGGCTGCGGCTGCTCGGGCACCGAGGGCGGAGAGCTGAAGTCCCAGTTGGCGCGTCCGTCGGCCGTTTGCTCCAGCCGTATACGTACGTCCTCGGCTTCAACGTCCACGATGCGGATCTCGTTGCGCAAGAGCGGCAGCAGTTCGAGGCGAATGTGCGCCGTTCCCAGGTGGGCAAACTCCGGCCCAGAGAACCCAGGCGGGTTGGCAACGCCAACGCCTCCCACGGTGAGCGTGGGGCGCAGCGTGGGAATCAACGCCAGCGGGCCTTCCAGCGTGACCTGGCGGCCCAATGCCTGGGTCACCGCCTGAGCGATCGGACCGCGCCAGTGCCCGGCGCTGATCGAGATCCCCAGGGAGATCACCACGGCCACGGTCAACAGGGGGATCGCGGTCAGCACGGCGAGCGATAACGCAGTCCACCGCACGGCCCTGCGCAAGGAAGGAGTCACGTGCACGATGCAATAGCGAAGGGTTGTAGAGGGAATGACGCCCGCACGCCGCTTCCGCCACAACGGCAGAACCCGCAGCGCTAACGGGCCCAGCGTACCCGAAGAAACAAGGCCGGGATAGCAGGCCGACCGCGCGCCCCGTTTGTACGGAACGGCCTATAATGCATTGAAGCTGCGCGATGCACGCCCAGCTCTCTTGACCGGACATTGCAGTGAGATCCATAGCACAGTTTCGCGGCGCTCGGTTGGCACTCCTTCTCGCCTTGACGGCACTTTCTTGCGGGATGGCCACAGCGGACGTTTACCGTTGCGTCACGACCGACGGGAAAACGTTCTATGGCGATGCACCCTGTCCGCGCGGAGCGGCGCAACACTCGAACATCACTGCGGCGGTGGGGGCGTGCACGACCACGGAATGCGCGGCCCAGCGCGAACAGCTGGCGGCAGAGGCGCGCGAACGGCTGCGAGCCGACCAAGAGCAGCTGGCGGATTTCGCTGACAGACAGCGACGCAACGAGATCGCGGCAGAAAACGAGCGCATACGCGTGGACACGTTGTTGTGGCGCCAAGAGGTCGACGCCAGGCTGGCCGCGATGGCCAGCGAACCGGGCAATGCCAACTGGTACGCACCCTACTACTCGATCTACCCGGTGTATCCCGCGCTAAAGCCGTGCGGCTGGCGCTGCGTCGGACTGCATCGACGGCCCGTGCACGCCGCGCCGGTCAGGCGGACGTGGGGAACGGCGCTCCGCTTGGATCGCCGCTAGGTAGAGCCCGAGGAACGGACAGTCTCACGCAAACGCTGGACAAGGCGCCAGGACCCCAAAAAAAACGCCCGCTGACGCGGGCGTTCGCTTCCATGCCTACCAGAAATCAGCGTTCACGGTCGTTGTGTTTCTCGCGGTGAATCTTACGGCTCTGGTGGTTCTCGGCCGTCTGGATGTTGTGCTGCTCGTTGGCGCTGATGTGCCCGTTAGCGCCGGCGCGCGCTTCTTTGCGGCTCACGTTCGCCTGGCCCTTCTCTAGGTTGCGGACCTCGCGGTTAGTCAACTGGCCGGACTGAACACCCTGCTCGATGCGTTGCTGCTGGTTGACATTGCGCTGCACGTCGGCTTGCATGCGCTGAGACGAGGCGGAGTTCGGGTTGCCGGTCTGCGCGCTGTGCTTATCCCGATAGATCTCCCGGCTCTCCTTGTTCTGCGCCTGTTCGATGCGCTGCTTCTCGGCGTTGGTCATCTTGCCGTCCGACTCTGCGCGCTGCTCCATCTTTTCGATGCGCGCTTCGCCCTTTTCCAGCTTGGCCGCTTCCTGGGTCGAGAGTTGGCCGGACTGAAGGCCTTGTTCGATGCGTCCCTGCTGATTCACATTGCGTTGCACGACGTCCGCGGTGTTCTGGGCCAGCACCGGCAGCCCGAACAGAGCGCCGACGGCCGCAGCCACGGCAGCCTTTGACAGGGTCATAACGATTCTCCTCTGGGTGAAGGTGAGACAAGCGTCTCGACGCCTATAACGGGGTGCCGATTTCGCGCGTTGACCCCGATACATCCTGTTAGAGCGGCATAGGCTCGGCTTACATGAAAGCTGGGACGGCGAAACCCTGTTGTCGCCATGCGCGGACGATTCGCAGCCGCTGGACCGGTCGATTGCTTACAATAGCCGGCCAGTCCTTCTCCCGGACGGCCCATAGACCGCGCGACCCTCCCATGCCTTCGTCTCGCCTCCCGCCGAACAAGATCCTGTCCTGCGGAGTTGTCGTCGTTCATTTCGACGGCGAGCGCTACCGGCTGCTCGCGATGCGCAGCTTCGCGAGCTGGGATTTCCCCAAGGCCTTGGTGACTAGCGGCGAGGATCCGCTGCAGATCGCGTTGGAAGAGGTGCGCGAAGCGACGGGCTTCAGCGACCTCGAGCTCAACTGGGGTGAGGACGCTTTCCGAGAAACGCTCCCGTTCGAGGACGGCAGCGTCAGCCGCTATTACCTCGCACAGTCGAAGACAGCCGAGGTCACGTTGCGCGTGCCGCCGGGCAGCGACAGCGTAGAAGACTTCGAATACCGCTGGGTCACGCTCGAAGAAGCCGAGGACATTCTGCCGCCGCGCCTCGCGCTCGTGCTCGACTGGGTCGGGCAGCAGCTCGCCTCCGGCGCAAGGTGAGGAACGTGCCGGCCGATCATGCGTCCCTAGCCGTCGGCCTTGAGCCGATCGCGCAGCACCGTCTTCAGGACCTTGCCGTAGTTGTTTTTCGGCAGGCTGTCTACGTATCGATAGGCCCTCGGCCGCTTGAAGCGCGCGATGTGCTGCAGGCACAGCCGGTCCAGTTCCTCTTCCGTCGCCTGCGCCCCGGTTCGGAGCACGAGGAACGCGACGACCTCTTCGCCCCAGTCGGGATGCGGGTGGCCCACCACTGACACCTCGCTCACTGCGGGGTGGCGCAGCAGCACCTCCTCCACCTCGCGCGGATAGATGTTGGATCCGCCGCTGATGATGAGGTCCTTCGAGCGATCGCGCAGCGTGACAAAACCGTCGTCGTCAAACGATCCCAGGTCTCCCGTATGCAGCCACCCGGCGCGCAGGGTCTGGGCGGTGTTTTCGGGATCGCGCCAGTAGCCCTTCATGACCACCTCCCCCCGGACCAGCACCTCGCCGATCTCGCCCGAGGGGACGGCCCGGTCTTCGGCATCGGCCACGATGACCTCTACCGCCGACTGCGGGACGCCCACCGATGCCAAGCGCGCCTCCCAGCGCGGGTGGTTCCGGTCGCCAATGTGAAGGCGGGACAACGAGGTGATGCTCATCGGACATTCGCCCTGCCCATAGATCTGCACGAAACGTTCGCCCATCGTGGCCAGGGCCTGTTTCATGTCCTCCAGGTACATCGGGCCGCCGCCGTAGATGACGGTCTTGAGGCCGGCGAGATCCGGCGAGCGCTCGCGCGCCCATGCGACGAGCCGGCGCACCATGGTGGGCGCGGCAAACAACGCCACTCCGTTCCAGCGCCGGCACAGCCCGAATAGCTCCGCCGGGTCGAAGTGGCCCTGCTCGGGGATCACTTGGTTGGCCGCTCGCAGCACGTGAGGGACACTGTAAAGGCCCGAGCCATGCGACAAAGGTGCGGCATGCAAGATACAGTCACCGGGCGCGATCTGGTCGACGTCGGCGAAGTAGCACAGACTCATCGCGAGGAGGTTGCGATGCGTCAGCATCACGCCCTTGGGACGGCCTGTGGTCCCGCTCGTGTAGAACAACCACGCCACGTCGTCGGGCGATGCCCGATGAGGTTCGATGGGCGCGGTCTCGCTTGCCATGCCCCTGTAGTCCGTGGACCCCACCTCGACGACGCGCTCTAGACCGGCTACCCGACCCTCGAGCGCGCCGATCGCTGTAGCCAGATCGGGCGTCACGAAGCAAACGCTCGCGCCCGAGTGCTCGAGGATGTAGCTCGCCTCCTCCGGATGCAGCTTGGCGTTGATGGGCACCACCGTGAGCCCGGCCCACCAGGCTGCGCAGAGAAGTTCGACGTACTCCGCGCAGTTGCCCATCATCAGCGCTACGCGCGCGCCCGGCTGCAGACACAGCCTTTGTCGGAGCCAGTGCGACGAGGCTGTCACGCGCTGCGCCAAGCCCGCGTAGGTGGCGACTACGCGATCTCCACGCGATATCGCCGGTCGGTCTGGGAACAAGCGCGCGGAGCGCGCCAGGAAGAGCGCTATGTTCAAAGGCGGCAAAAAGGCTTGGTGACGCGCAGCGCGCTCAACCCGGCGAGACCTCCGCGTTCTCCCGCAACAAGGCGCCGTCAGCGGACGCCGTGTTTAGCGCGGTAGTGCTTGGTGAGCACCTTGCGCGTCTGCGCGCCGAGCCGGGTGTTGCGCACCGGCGCGCGCAGGGGCTTGGCGGATTGACGGGACTTGCCGGGGCGAGGCGGCGGTTTGCTCATCGTCGAGGTCCAGGAGTGCACTCTACACACAGCTTACTACTCCGGCACCAACCAGCGGATGCGCACGCCGCCCCCCAGCGGCGCCCCAGCCGAGCTCTCACCCATCTCGAAGAGGACCGGTCCCAGCCAGTTGAGCAGCGGCCTCGCTTCCGCCTCGAAGCCGAAGGGCGGGTTCACCACCAGCAGGCCGCAGCCTCGGAGGCTCATCGTCCAGCCTTCCGGCAGCACCGCCAGCTCAAGCTGCAGGACCTTGCGGATGCCGCTAGCCAGGATGGCACGCTCGAAGCCATGCATGGCAGCCGGCTCGATGAGCGGGTACCAAAGCGCGTAGACACCGGTGGCAAAACGTCTATGAGCCGAAACCAGGGCCTCGGTGAGCCGCGCGAACTCCCCGGATCGGTCGAAGGATGAATCTACGAATACCAGACCGCGCCTCTCCTTGGGGGGCAGAAACGCCTTGAGGGCCTGATAGCCGTCGATGTGTTGCACCACAACCGGCCGATC
The DNA here is from genome assembly GCA_035501675.1 of Burkholderiales bacterium. GTDB lineage: Bacteria > Pseudomonadota > Gammaproteobacteria > Burkholderiales > SHXO01 > SHXO01. Next base: position 27,180 of record DATJVW010000356.1, on the reverse strand, counting down.
GCCCTCGAACAGACCCGCGAGCGCGGCGCAGTCGTCCTTGTTCAGCTCCGACAGCACCATTCGGTCACCGGGCCGCAGAAACCGCCGTGCGATTCGCGGTGAGCCCGGATAGAAGCGCAGCGAGCGGTTGGGATTTTCCGCGCGCACCGCCTCTACATAGGGGAGCAGCAGCTCGGGGATGTCGCCGAGCTTCCACAGCCGCGCAATCCCATCTTCGTACTCGGCGAGCTTGCGCGCCCACGGGTGGAGGAGATCGTACAGACCGACGCCCGCATGCGTGTCGAGATAACAGAATGGCTTGTCCTTGCGCGCGAGCAGGATCAGCAGCCGAGTCAGCAGCGCATGCTTGAAGACGTCGGCGAAGTTGCCGGCGTGGAACAGGTGGCGATAAGCCAGCATGGACCTAAAGCCGTGACTCGTGATTCGTGACTCGTGATTCGTAACGGAAATGAGGGCCGGCGTGGCAGCAGCTACCAGTCACGAGTTTGCTCTCCCCCAACCGCCGACGTGGGGCAGGCAAACGCGATGTGAATAACGAATCACGCCCACTACAGCCTGTCGTATTTCGTCGCCTTGCCACGGGCCTTTTCAACCGGATACTTGGCCGCATTCAACTCCAGCTTGCGCTCGCCGGCCGCGACAGGATCGATGCCGAGTTTGTCGCACAAGCGCAGCAGAAACAGGAGCACATCGGCGAGCTCCAATTCGACTTCGGATCGTGTGTGATCCGGCAGCTGCGCGCTCTGCTCGGGGGTGAGCCACTGGAAATGTTCGACCAGTTCGCCGGCCTCGGCCACGAGCGCCATCGCCAGGTTTTTCGGCGTGTGGAACTGGTCCCAGTCGCGCTCGGTGACAAACTCGCGCAGCTGCGCCTGCAGCGTCTTCAGGCGATCGATCTCGGTCATCGCGCAGTCTCCTCGTCGCCGTCGGCCGCGACGGACGCGCCCCGTACGGCTGGCGCTCGCAGTATATCGAGAGGAGACGACGGGGATGGCCTGCGCCGATGCGAATGGCCTGCGCCGCAGCTAGCGCGGGTCGCTCATGCAGGTCGAGTCCCGGGGCAGCGGGGCACCGAACAGCCAAAGAACGTCGGCTCGGTGTGGCTCGGCTGAGCGCTCGTCTTGAGGACCATCGGAGCGCCGCACAAAGGACAGTCCAGTAGCTCCGCGAGCGGTGGTCCGAGGTAAGGCTCGCGCCGCGGCCCTGCATCCGAGGGTCCCGCCCTGCGCGCTCTGCCGCGGTTGAAGAGCTCCAGCAGCGCGCGGCCCTCGATCAAGCCGATCGGCTTGTCCGCGACCCAGGCCTTGGCGTCCGAACTCACTTCTTCTGAAGTCACGATCAGACCGCCGCTGGCGCCTTCGAACGACATGACGTCGTGCAGCCCGCGCACGGCCTCGACACCCACTTGCACGCCGGTCCGGTGAACGCTTCGGACCAGGATCCTCTGGTTCGGCTTGCACAGCACGAGGCACAGACCATCCCTGGACTCGACGGCCCGGCGCGCTTCGACTGCGTATCCTTGCATCCGGAAGCTTTCGCCCAACGTGCGCTCGAACTCGCTGCACGAGAGGTGGCGGATGGACTGCATGCTCGCCTCGGGGTAAAGCGCGGGGCGGCGTCTGAGCCCGAGCATGAAAACGAGCGGCCCGAGCACCAGCATTGCGCCTGCCGCCCAGGGAGCGACCGATTTGAGCGTGGGCCAGGGTGCGCGGAGCTCGCGCGCGCTTGCCCCAAACGCCGGGAGGGCGAGCGCGAATGCGGCGTAGACCAGAGCTGCGCGCAGGGTGCAAGTCCGCCATCGTGCGCCCGAGGACGTCTTGACGCTGCCTGTGCTGCCTTGTCTGAGCATGCTTGATGACAAAGGATGAAGGGGTAACCCGACGCTCGAAAGACAAGCTCTTGCGTCGGACCAGAGCAAGGTTTCGGCCAGGCCCTCAATGGCGGGCGGTGGGAGGCACCCGCCGGTTGCGGGGCCCGTCCATCGAGACGGAGGAGCTGGCGCCAGACACCGACACTACGTATGCTTTAGGCGCTATTCGTTTCCGGCTGAGAAGCGTAACACAGACCGCTCATGGCTCCGCTTTGGCTCAAGTCACTGCCCTGGTCGACCATCGTCTCGAACGCGCCGCTGATCGTCGACGGAGCGAAAAAGCTGGCCTCGCTCGTGAAGAGCAAGTCGACAGCCGAGGCGATGCCGCCGGCAGGGGACGCCGTTATTGGCGACGCTCAGTCTGAGATTGCAGCGCTACGAGCGCGCGTTCGGCAGCTCGAGCAGGAGCAGAAGCAGGCCGCCGAGGCCCTGCGTGAGGTAGCTGAGAGCCATGGCCAGATGGCGCAGGCGCTCGAGAGTTTGCGTAAGCGCACGAGGCTGAATCTGTGCGTCGCATGGATATGTCTCGTTGGAGTCGCGACGCTGCTGCTCTGGATCACCTTCACGCGGTAGCACCTGGACACGGGATGTCCCTCACGCGGCGTAGGCCCGGGTGGGCGCCGGCTCCGCCGGGAACTTTGGGCCATATTGCGATGATCAGCGATCCACGCGGATGAGATGCAACGCGAGAGCCTTGGCGACCGCCGGCCCTGCCGAGCCCTACCACCAGGAGGGGAAAAGTCTAGTGTTCAGGGACTTGAAACGAATCGGGGAGACGATGACAGACAGAGTGCCAGCGTCAAGAGTGCGCAGTCTGCCGAGGCTTCGCAGATCCCGGGCTGCGAGCGCCCGGGTTCAAATGCCGATGACGGCGTGAGGTGGCAGATCGCCGCGCACACGCTTGCGGCGTGCAACGGCAAACAGAGCGATCAGGGCCATTCCGATCAGTGGGATAGTTCCCGGTTCCGACACCGATGAAACTGCAGCGGCGTCTAGACGAACGTTGTCCCAATCGCCTTGGGCGCCGTCCGAGAATAAGTCGATGGTAATCGACTTACCGACATCCGCTCCCAAGCCCGTGTATGTTGCGGTATAGGTCAACCAATCGCCCGAGCCCTGCGTGGGTGGAACACCACTGGTGGCCTTAATCGGCGCGTTATTCCCGATCACCAACTCCACAACACCCGGGTCAGCCAAATCCTTCCTAAAACCTTGGTCAACCTGCAGTGTGTAGACGACCCCAGCTTCGACTGTCGCGCCCACCGTCTGATAAATGGTGCCCCCGTTCGAATAGGCGACTGTGATCCCGTCCGGGATAGAGTTGAAATACATGAGGTTTCCGTCTTGGACCCCGGGCTGGAACTGTCCAATCTCGGGCTGACCAGTCGTCATCCAACCAAATATCGGTTGCCCAACCCCATAGAGGCAACCCGTACCGCAACTAGCGGGGGGGATGGGGTTGTTGAGAGGTTCGACGAGAGTCTCAAAAGACGGGTTAAGGACAGTGATCGGAGCAGCGAACCCAATCGAAGTGGAAGAGATGGCACACCCGAGGGCTAAGACGCCAACCCACAGTGTTGCAAAGCTCGTCTTCACGGGTAGACCCTCTCGGTATGTGCTTTTGTGACCAACATACGTCGTTGAGATGACCGTGCGTTGAGATGACCGTGGTATCGTCTGAATCTCCATCGTAGGCTTGGCGCAAAGTCCATACCAGCCCAATGAATCAATAGGTTACAGAACTCTAACCGCAACTGAAGCTGACGTTCGTAAAATTGATCGACACCGTCCCGAACGCCCAAAGCCATCATATCCACGCCGGACAATCCCCCGGACGGCGGGTACCGCGAACAGTAGCCGGAGGGGCACGCGAGCGTCCAGTAATGTGATCGGAATGTGCATCGCTGCCGGGTCGATGCGCGGAGCATATGTTCTTCGTCATATCAAGACTGACCTACCTATTCTCTGAGGTGCAGCGATGGCGCGCTTTGCCGCTTCACAATTGGACCCATGGCCGGACCTGCCCCTCGCGTCGTGGAACGAAACCTACGCGACTCTGCACCTCTTCATTCAGATCGTCGGCAAGGTGCGGCTCGCACAGACCCCTTGGGTCAATCACTCCTGGCACGTCACGCTCTACGTGACGGCGCGAGGGCTGACCACCTCGCCCATCCCATACGGCACCCGAACCTTCCAGATCGAGTTCGACTTCATCGATCACCAGCTACGCGTGCTGTCGAGCGACGGCGCCACCAGCGGTTTCCCGCTCCGACCGCAGTCGGTAGCGGCGTTCTACGCGCGACTCGTGGAAGAAATGGGAAAGCTCGGGGTTCAAGTGAGTATCTGCCGGAAGCCAAACGAGGTTGCCGAACCTATCCGCTTCGACCAGGATGAGATACACAAGGCATACGATCCGGAATACGCGAACCGGTTCTGGCGGATCCTCGTTCAATCGGACCGTGTCTTCAATGCGTTTCGCGCCCGATTCGTCGGCAAATCCAGCCCAGTGCATTTCTTCTGGGGGGCACCCGACCTCGCAGTCACGCGATTTTCCGGCCGAAGCGCTCCACAACACCCGGGGGGGGTTCCACACCTGCCCGACTGGGTCGTTCGCGAGGCTTATTCACAGGAAGTGAGCAGCTGTGGATTCTGGGCGGGCGGAGGGCCGATTCCGTATGCTGTGTTCTATTCGTATGCCTACCCGGAACCCGCGGGGTTCTCCGCGGCACGCGTCGCTCCGCGCTCCGCTTTCTACAGTACCGATCTGAAGGAATTCATCTTGCCCTACGACGTCGTTCGCCAGGCGCCGTCGCCGGACGGGACGCTGCTCGAGTTTCTGCAGACGACGTATGAGGCCGCAGCCGACCTGGCCAATTGGGATCGCGGTGCGCTTGAACGTCGGAGCGATCCGGGGTAGAAACGCAGGCTCATAGACTTCCGGCCCCGGCCCAAGCTCGGCTCGCGTTGATGGCTGGCTCTCGCGAGCCGCCGCAGTGTGAGATTCGCCAAGACGGCTTCTCGCCGTTCGCCTGATTGACAGGACCGTCATTCGCATCGTTCCGAGCCCCAAGGACGTTCGCGGCGGACGGGACTCGACATTGCGGACATCTCTTGATTGCCCGTTCAGGAGTCTCGGCGGGCGGGTCTAGCCGTTTCTAGCGAACAGCGTGTAGGGAAGTTCAATTTCCCCTTTTGGCCGGGCGGCAGCCCTCGATCCCTGGGCGGAAGTTGGAGCCGGCGGAAAGCAGATGTCGGGAATCTGCTCAACGATGCGCGTGAGCGGCGGGGCCCGACGGCCGCGATCAAGGCAGACTGGCTCCCTTTCAGGCACTGCCGCACCCTGACAGCCTCGGGTGCTCTACGGGCGCCGCGACTGGCCGTTACCGCCTACGACACGCGGGTCACACCATAGCCCCTGGCCATCGCGGTGGCGGCGAGGACCATCAGGACCACAAGCATGGCTTGGAGAACGCTGATCCAGGCAAGTCGGGTCGCGACCCCCGTATCCGGTTGCTGGCCCCGCTTCAGCTGGATTCGCCACTGCATCAAGGTGATCATCGGACTCACCTCGAGGACGAGGATGATAGCCAGCAGGCAAATCTTGGCCCAAAACAGGTGGTTGTGCAGATAGTACGCGCTGCCCTTTTCGAAGCCACCGAAAGCCCGAACCAGTCCGGTTGCAATCCACATCAACGCGGCAACGCCCCACCACGTGTCGGCATAGAACACTCTGCGCAGCCCCGTCGCATCCAATTGGCCACGCAGTGTTCGGGCACGGGCCCAGACCGCTCCCAGGCCAACGCCGAGTGCGAGCAGGTGAACGGCGGCGAGAACCCAACGAATTTCCATATCGAGCGCTCCTTCTCGGCTTCCGGCGGCGCCCTCCATCATTGTGCCGGGTAGATCGTAAGAACCTCCGCAGAACGCAATAGCTCAGCGCGAAGCCCACGGTCCCGGGTGGCGGATGTCGAGCTCGTGGATTCTCGACCGGTCGAGTCGAAGAGTCTCGCTACAAGCCGCCGACACGCTTGGCGAACGACCACGCACAGGACGGCGAGCGGAACAGAAGAACGGGGCCATCGGTGGGAGCGATGCCATCGATCATGAATACCGACGCGTGTCCTATTGCTGATGGCATGCCACACAGGCGAACGGGGAGGCAGCCATCATGCGCTGCCGGCTCCTGCCAGCGCCGGGGGCGGGCCCGTTGAAAACGGCGACGTTGCCCTGCGCCTGTGCGATGCGCTCTTCCAACACATCGCGGAACTTCCATTGAGCGTAAGTGGCAGACAGCTTTGCATCCGCATAGATCTTCTGCGCGGTTTGCCAATCGCCGGCCTTGACCAGCATGTCACCCATGTTCAGAAAGAACCCCTCGAAGTTATGCGGTGCGATCCAGGAGTTCCAACACGCTCGTTTGGGCCCTTCGGTGGTTTCCATCGCCATGTACTTGACGAAGGTCGGGTTGGCCCGGTCCACCTGCGCATTCACGCAAACGTCGAGGTCCCGCCACTCCCACTGCAGCGCTTGCTTGAACGGCTTCGAGTCGGCCGGTTGCCCACTGGCCACGTAGCCCGCCGTGAACAAGTTGAACTCCGGCCAGGCGTCGATGGCGTCGAGCATCAAATAGTATCCGCGCCGCGTTATCTTCTCGTCTTTGTGGATGCTGCCTTCAGCCAACGTGGTAGCGGCGAGAAAGCCGAGATATCGCGCCTCGTGCGGGTTCAGATTGACGGCTTCCTGAAAGTAGCGGCGCGCCAGTATCGCATCGTCGGTGATCATCGCGGGCACCGGATCGAGGCGCGCGCTCTCCGACAGCTGCCAGATGTGCATCCAGCCGACGTGCGCCGCCGTTACGGCGTCGGTCGGATTCGCTAGATAGGCGGCAGTCAGCGACTGCAAGACCGTGGGTATCTGCTCGTACTGACCGGCATGCAGCACCTGCCAGAACAACGCGTCGGCCTTGATCGACGCGTCAGTGCGCGATGCGGCAGCCCGCTTGGCCGGCGCGGTCTGTTCGGCGATGTAGTCACAGCCGCCCAGGACGGCTCCTCCGCAAAACGCGAGGCACAACACGAACACTCTCGTCTGCATCGGCCAACTCCGACGATCGACGGGCTGTGGAATCTCACTCCGCTCGCCGAATAATGCCACCTTCTCCGGGCGAGGCGATTGGACGGTCTTGCTTTTCTTGGAAGCTGAATGCGGTTTTTCGCCGCAAAGCACGCAGACGCCCAGGTTCTAGATCGTAAGATAGAGGTAAAGGGAAGGCAGTTTCTCGGGCAGCCGCCGGAGCTCGTCCAGCACGAGATAGTTGCGGTTGCCGAAGATGCGCGCGACGTAGTCGTCGGCCTTGTGGTCCAGACTCAAGCAGAAAGTGGCAATGCCGTAGCGGCGCTGGTCTTCCACGGCACGCTTCGCGTCGAACATCAGGTACCGCTTGTCGTGCACATCGATGTCGTGCGGCTCGCCGTCGGTCAGCAGCAAAATGAGCTTCTGCGCCGCGCGCCGGTTGCGCAGGAAATGGCCCGCGTGCCGCAGCGCCGTGCCCATGCGGGTGGACAGCTGTCCTTTCATTCCGGCCAGCCGCGCGCGCGCATCTTCACCGTAGGGCTCATCGAACTCCTTGAACCGGTAATACTCCACGTCGGTGCGCCCGTTGGAATCGAAGCCGTGGATGGCAAAGTTGTCTCCCAGCTTGTCCATGGCGTGCGCCACCAGAACGGTCGCCTCCTTCGCGAGATTGAGCACCGTGGACTGCGCGCTCGCCACCCAATCGTTGGTAGACTGGGACAGATCCAGCAGCAGCAGCGCATCGAGATTGCGGTTGTTGCGCACCAAGCGCTGCTGCACGCGCGGATCAGGCACGCGACCGGAGCGCATGTCCACCATGGCCCCGATGCAGGCGTCGATATCCAGCCGGTCGCCCTCCAGCTGTTTCTTGAGGCGCAGCGGCCGCTGGATCTGGACCGCCTTGATCCTGCTGGTCAGCCGGTTCACCGTATCCTCGTTGCGGCGCAGGACTTCGTCGATGGCGCGCGGATCGCCCTTGGCCGCGACTTTTTCCTGGAGCGTGCACCACGCGGGCCGATCCATGCCGATCACGTAGTCCCATTCGTCATAGGTGTAACGCTGCGCCAGGGCGGCATCGATGGCGACCTGATCCTGCGGACCGGGCGCTGCGAGCTGTACCGCCTCGCTCTCGGTGATCTCCCCCTCCCCGTTTTCCATATCCATATCTGCGGGTTCACCGCCTTCGCTCGGAAGCAGGCTCACCGCCTGGTCGATCACCTCCCGATCATCGCCGTGCTGGGGCTGCGAGTCGCCCAGCTCCCACAGGAACATGTTGTCGTCGCGGTATACCGGCTCGACGAGATACGTCTTGAAGTTGAACTGCACGCGCATCTGCCCGAGATCGTTGCCGAGCAGATTCCCGATCTCCCGGCTGACGGCGGGACCGGTCAGCCTGTCGCCCGCCTCGGCGAACATGCGCCTGCCCTTGGTTACGAATGGATTGTCGTCTTCGTAGGCCGGGTCCACGAGCGCGCGCGCTAAGCGCGCCATCAAGGAGACGCCGGTCATGGCGAAACTGGGAAGCGCCACATGGAACGGCTGCCACAGCCTGCGCAGACCGGGCATCTCCTGCATGGCCAGGACCTCCACGCGCGCGTCCTCGATCAACGAGACGAGCGCCACCTGGATGGGACGCAGGGAACGGCGCGGAAACCGCTCGGTCGAGTAAATCAGGTGTGCCGCCGCGTGGGCGGCGGCGGCGCGGTACAGCGCAACGCTGTCCTGCCCGGGAAACACCTCGAAAGCCCGCGGCATGCGGATGGTTCCATCCACGATGGAAACCCGCCTGCCCCTGTTGCCTTCCGGTGCCGGGGTTGCCACGCGAAGCTCCGGTTGGCGCGCCCACAACGCGCGCAAGTAGAAGCCCAGACGTCGCTCCACGTCGGTGAACAGTGTGCCCGCGCCCGCCGCACGCAGGATGGCCCGCGCCTCCCGGCTCTCGAGACGAAACCAGGCAGCCTGCGCTGAGAGATCCTGGGTGTGCCCCTGCACGCCGAGCAACGCCCAGCGCCGCAGCCCATCCACGCTGACCTGGTCGAGCAACAGGCCCAGGCGCTCGAACATGAACGCGAGACCACCGGGCGCCAACCCGGCCAGTTCATCGACGATCGCGAGATAACCGTGCAGCGAACCCGCCTTGCCGAGACGGCGCGCTGCCTGCGGCAGCGAATCGAGGAAGGCGTCTACCGCCCGCCGGTCGGCGTGCCGCAGAAGCGCAAGGCATACGTCGACGATCTGCGGCAGATGCTCTTCGCCCGCCTCATGCGCGACGGCCGGCACGGTGCGCAGATACGTGACCACGGGCCCCAGACCGGAGCCCGCGTCGAGCAGCAGTTTCACGCCTTCGATCCAGCCGCGGACCGCGTCGGGCGTCAGGCGCCGCACCGCCTCCGGCAGTGCGGACGCAACCAGCTGTCGCGCGTCGCCCGGGAGGATTTGCTTCAGAGATTCGAGTTCGGCGCTGGTGTTCTGCATGGAGGAAGGCCTCGACGCAGCAAGTGGGCGTCGTTTGACCTAGAAATAGGCGTGGACCGCAGCCTCGAGCGCGTCGCGGATGTCTTCGTCGTCCGTGATGGGCCGGACCAGCGCCACGCTGCACGCCGCCACCGGCTGGACACCACGCGCGATGAGCTGACCGGCATAGACCAGCATGCGCGTGGAGATGCCCTCTTCCAGTCCGTGGCCCTTGAGATTGCGCGAACGCTCTCCGATGCTCACAAGCTTGCCGGCGACATCAGGTGCGGCGCCCGACTCGTGCGCGACAATCTCGATCTCGAGGCCGCGCTCCGGCCACCCGAAGTCGAGGGCGCCGAAGCGCTGCTTGGTCGATTGCTTCAGGTCCTTCATGATGTTCTGATAGCCGGGGTTGTACGAGATCACGAGTTGGAAGTCGGGATGCGCGTGGACCAGCTCGCCTTTTTTCTCCAGGGGCAGGACGCGGCGCGCGTCGGTCAGCGGATGGATCACCACGGTGGTGTCCTGCCGCGCTTCGACGATCTCGTCCAGATAGCAGATGGCGCCGTGGCGCACGGCGAGCGTGAGCGGTCCATCCTGCCAGTGCGTTCCACCCGCATCCAGGAGATGGCGGCCCACCAGATCCGAGCCCGTCATGTCCTCGTGGCAGGCGATCGTGACGAGAGGCTTGCCGAGTTTCCAGGCCATGTACTCGACGAAGCGGGTCTTGCCGCAGCCGGTCGGCCCTTTGAGCATCATCGGCATGCGCACGCTGTAAGCCGCCTCGTAGAGCGACACCTCGCTGCCGGTCGCCCGGTAATAAGGCTGCTCGCGGATCAGGTACTGGCTGACGAGATCGTCGGTGAGGTAGCGGTCCATGATGCGGATTTCGGCGTGGGGACGGACGGGCTATTTGTGGCGCGGCTTCGGCTCTGCGCCGGGGAGTGATCTTCGCGCAGAATACCACGCCCACCGCAGCGCTCGAGCATCCCGCGACGGCAGCTGCCACCGACGATCAGCTCTGCCGTCTGCGAGGGCGACTGGTCAGGGTCGGCGATTGGAATTGACAGGCGGCGGGCACCAGCCTACGGCCAGCGCCCGCGGCTAGCGGATCAGGCATGCGCCTTCTCGTTTGGATCGAATGCCGATCGATGAGTGTTTGGTGCGGTTGCAAGAAGATGCCGCGAGCGACGAATCGCCTAGTACGCGGCGCATCTTCTCGTCAGCCGGCCGTCACATCGGTCTGGGAGAAGGCGCAGGAACCATCGTCAGACGAAGGTAGTCCCCATCGCATATGCGCTAGCGCCTCGGTGCGCCGGTGACCTTCTGGATCTGAAGCAGCTTTCGTTAACTCTATGAATATTTGGCAGGGGAGGTGGGATTCGAACCCACGATCTCCTGGTTCAGAGCCAGGCGCCTTGGACCAGCTTGGCCACTCCCCAATTGAAGTGCACTGTCCCGGTCCGGATCGGTACTCAGCCGTTCCTCGGGACTAAGCATCGGTATTTATTTTACGGTCTTTTGGACCCGACGGCTGCTGGGCCTGCGCTATCGGTGCCGCACCGCGGAGCAAGTGCAAGCCGTGTATGAATGTGGCGAAGGCGCCCGGGAGTGGAGCGGGTACGCAGGCTCAAGCGAAGTGGGACGCGCCTGGCTTCAGGCGCGCGGCCGACGAATGAGCGATAGATGAATGAGGGCGTAGCGGTCATGGCGATTTCTCCTGGTCGGGGCGATGGGCCGGTTCCAGCAGAATGAGGCGTCAAGTAGCTCAAAGGATGAGCCGAGGTACGTCAGAGTCGCGTCAAAGCGATCTACGTGGCGGGTCGCCTACCCAGCGCGGCGCAACCGGCTGGGGGCGAGCGTCCACCCAATGAGTCGCCCGCAGATAGGTCATCGAAAAAATCCAGGGTGCGGCCCAGGCTCAGACGGGGTACCGCTCCAGCGCCGCTCGCAGCGCGTCACGCACCTTGCCGCGCAGGTCTTCCGGCGCCAACACCTCGACCTCGGAGCCGTGCCTCAGGATGTCCATCAGCAGTTCGCGGTGATCGCTGTAGGGAAATTCGAGGACATACGAGCCGCTCGCCTCGAACCCAGAGCGCTGGTGCGGATGCCACTGCTCGGTAGCGACCCAGCGCGCGCGCTCGGGTGTGAAGCGAAGCTTCGCCCACTGGATGTCTCGCCCGGAGAAGATCCCGTAGCCCGATGCGAGCACCTCGTCCAGCTCTCTCTCCGCGACTTCCCGCGCCGGTTGGTCCAACATCTGCGCCTCCCGGATCGCGTCGACCGCGAAACTGCGAACGTCTTTGCGCAGGTGGCACCAAGCGTCCAGGTACCAGTTCTCGCGGTAGTACACCAACCGCTGCGGCGAGATGTCGCGTCGCGTCTCTTCGTCTCGCGCCCGCGTGTAGTAGGTCATGCGCAACCGCTTGCGTTCCAGCAGCGCCTTGGCCGCAAGCTGAAAGTACTTGAGCGGCATGGCCCGCTTCGCGAGGTGCAAGATGCGAATGCGTTTCTGCACCTCCTTCGCAGGATGCTGTGCGCTGCCGATGGCCGCTGTCAACCGCTCCAACAGTGGCGCGACGTGCGGGGCGAGCAGTCCTGGCTCCAGATTCTCCAGAAGACGCTGCATGGTCAGCAGGGCGTAGATCTCCGAGCCGCTGAACCACAGGCCAGGCAGTTCCTGCACGCCGACGCCCTTGTCTACACGGTAGCCGAGGTCCTCCCGGTCCCACACGATCGGGATGTTGAGCCGGCTGCGCATGTACTCCAGGTCGCGCTTGAAGGTCGCGAGCGAGATCTCCAGCTCGCGCAGGAAGCGGCGCAGCGGAACCGTTCGGTTTTGACGCAGCAACTGCTGGATGCGATAGAAGCGCTCGGTGCGATCCATGCCCGATTATAGCTGTCGCTCGCTTCTGCCCCAGGCGCCCGGGCGCCTTTGGCGAGCCCGAGAAGGAAACTCGGATAAACCTCGGCCGATGCCCGCGAGAGGCTCCTATAATGCTCAACTCATCTGCTAACGTTCGGAGCAAGACTTGACCGACCTGTGGGACAACCCGATGGGGACCGACGGCTTCGAATTCGTCGAATACGCCGCGCCGGCCCCGAAGGCGCTCGGGTCGTTGTTCGAAGCCATGGGCTTCAAGGCCGTGGCCAAGCATCGCCACAAGGACGTGACGTTGTTTCGCCAGGGCGACATCAATTTCATCATCAACGGCGAGGCCGGCAGCTTCGGTCAGTCCTTTGCCCGCATCCACGGCCCATGCGTGTGTGCCATCGCCTTTCGCGTCGGCGATGCAGCGGCCGCATATAAGCGCGCGGTAGAGCTGGGGGCCTGGGGCGTGGAACCTCACCCCGGCCCGATGGAGCTCGCGATTCCTGCCATCAAGGGAATTGGCGACTCGCTCATCTACCTCATCGACCGTTATCCGGAGAAGGACGCCGGTCACTCCATTTACGATGTCGACTTCAAGTTCTTTCCCGGCACCGACCCGCGGCCCGCGGGCGTGGGCCTCACCCATGTCGACCACCTCACGCACAACGTCCACCGCGGCCGCCTGAAGGAATGGGCCGATTTCTACGAGCGCCTGTTCAACTTTCGAGAGGTGCGCTATTTCGACATCGAAGGCAAGCACACCGGCCTGCGCAGCAAGGCGATGACCAGCCCCTGCGGCAAGATCCGCATCCCAATCAACGAGTCGGCCGACGACAGCTCACAGATTCAGGAGTACCTCGACGCTTATCGAGGCGAAGGCATACAGCATATTGCTCTGTCCACCGGCGACATCTACCAAACCGTCGAGGCGCTGGCACAGCAAAACGTGGCATTCCTCGAAACGCCCGACACCTACTACGAGATGCTGGACAGACGCCTTCCCGGGCATGGCGAGGATCTCGAGCGGCTGCGCCGCAACCGCGTTCTGCTCGACGGCGGTCCCGGCGGGGGCCTGCTGCTGCAGATCTTCACCAAGACGCTGATCGGGCCCATCTTCTTCGAGATCATCCAGCGCAAAGGCGACGAGGGTTTCGGAGAAGGCAACTTCCGCGCCCTGTTCGAGTCGATCGAACTGGACCAGATCAGGCGCGGGGTCCTGAAGCCGACGGCGTGATTTGACGCGGGTGCCACGGGAAACTACGATCCGGTGAGGGTGCTGGGTCGAGTGGAAGGAGTATTCGAATGGAAAAGAAGTTCGCCTCTCAGGCCGACCTGGCCGAAAAGCAGATCAGCTTTGTCCGGCTCGGCGAGGGCGCCTACGCCTACACCGCCGAGGGCGATCCCAATACCGGCGTCGTGATCGGCGACGACGGCGTGATGGTCATCGACACCCAGGCCACGCCTGTCATGGCGCGGGACGTCATCCGTCGCATCCGGGAAGTCACGGATAAGCCGATCCGGTACGTCGTACTGTCCCACTATCACGCCGTACGCGTGCTGGGGGCCAGCGCCTATCGACCCGACCACGTCATCGCCAGCCAAGACACGTATGACTTGATCGTCGAGCGCGGCGAAGCGGATATGAAATCGGAGATCGACCGCTTTCCCCGGTTGTTCCGTTCGGTGGAGTCGATCCCCGGTCTGACCTGGCCCACGCTGGTGTTCAGGGACGAGCTCAGGCTCTGGATGGGCAAGTGCGAGGTCAGGATCCTCCAGCTCGGGCGCGGGCACACGCGCGGCGACACGGTGGTATGGCTGCCGAAGGAGAAGATTCTCTTCAGCGGCGATCTGGTGGAATACGGCGCCACGCCCTACACCGGCGACGCCTATCTGCGCGAATGGCCCAAGACGCTGGACCGCGTGCGCGCTCTTGCGCCTCACAAATTGGTGCCCGGGCGCGGTGACGCGCTCGTCACACCCGAGCAGGTCGAGGCCGGCCTCAAAGGTACGCAGGACTTCATCACGCAGATGTTCGAGGCGGTGCGCGCCGGCGCCGCCGCCGGCAAGCCGCTGAGGGACGTATACAAAGACACTTACTCGCGGTTGAAGCCGAGCTTTGGGCATTGGGTGATATTCGACCACTGCATGCCCTTTGACGTCAGCCGCGCGTACGACGAGGCCACCCACTACCCCGACCCGCGCATCTGGACTGCTCAGCGAGACAAGGAGATGTGGGCGGCGCTGGAGGGCTAGGAAAGACCCGTGATTCGTGACTCGTGATTCGTGACTCGTGGGTGGAGGATCGCCAGCAGCGTTTGGTATCGCATGAGACTGTAGGTCAATACTCGGAGATCACGGCTCCCCGAATGACGAGTCACGGTTCTTCTGGGGGTTACGAATCACGGGTCACGAATCACGAGTCACGGTTCTTCTGAGTCACGAGTCACGTTCTGATGGGAGCAAACCTGTTCACTTATCACAGAGCACCTGAGCTCTCCAGCGGCCGGCCCGGAGACTATCCCGTGATCGTCGTGGGGGCCGGGCCGGTTGGCCTCTGCGCGGCGATCGACCTCGCGCTGCACGGCATCGATTGCGTGCTGATGGACGAGGAAGCGGCCCTGTCCGAAGGCAGCCGCGCCATCTGTTTCTCGAAGCGCACGCTCGAGATTTTGGATCGTCTCGGTTGCGCGGAACGCGCGGTGGCGAAGGGCGTGGTCTGGAATCTCGGCAAAGTGTATCTGCGCGACAAGCTGCTGTACTCCTTCGACCTGCTGCCGGAGTCCGGCCACAAGTATCCCGCATTCATCAACCTGCAGCAGTACTTTCTGGAGCAGTTTCTGGTCGAGCGCCTGCTCGAGACCGGCCGCGTTGACGCGCGCTGGCGCAATCGCGTGATCGACGTTCAACCGCAGGGCGACCATGTCTTGGTCGAAGTCGAGACGCCCGACGGGCGCTACATCGCCGGCGCTCAGTACGTCATCGCGGCCGATGGCGCGCGCAGCTCGCTGCGGCGCACGCTCGGCCTGGAGGCCCAAGGCCAGGTGTTCCGGGATCGGTTCCTCATCGCGGACGTGAAGATGGAGGCGGACTTCCCCACCGAGCGCTGGTTCTGGTTCGACCCGCCATTCCACCCGCGGCAGTCCGCGCTGCTCCACCGGCAAGCCGACAACGTCTGGCGCATCGACTTCCAGCTCGGCTGGGACGCGGACCCTGAGCAGGAGCGCAAGCCCGAGCGCGTCATCGCGCGTATTCAGGCCATGCTCGGCTCCGCTCATCCGTTCACACTCGAATGGGTGAGCGTCTACACCTTCCAGTGCCGGCGCATGGAGAAATTTCGTCACGGACGCGTGATCTTCGCCGGTGACGCCGCGCATCAGGTCTCTCCGTTCGGTGCGCGCGGCGCCAACGGCGGGATCCAGGACGTGGACAATCTGACCTGGAAGCTGGCGCGCGTCGTTGCGGGCAGAGCGCCCGAGAGTCTGCTCGACACCTATGACTCGGAGCGCGTGCCCGCGGCGGACGAAAACCTTCTGAACTCGACGCGCAGCACCGACTTCATCACGCCCAAGAGCCGTGTGAGCCGGATGTTTCGCGACGCCACGCTGCAGCTCGCCGAGCATCTTCCCTTCGCGCGTCGGCTCGTCAACAGCGGGCGGCTGTCCACACCGCACACCTACGTCAAGTCTCCCCTGAGCACGCCGGACCACAGCGCGTTCGCTGGGCGCGCGATGCCGGGCGCGCCCGCCGAGGACGCACCACTGACCACCGGCGACGAGTCGGCCTGGCTGCTCGACCAGTTGGGGGGCCGATTCGTCGGGATCTACTTCGCCGGTGCGGAGCCGGCCAACCCGAATCTGCGCTCGCGTTTGACTGCGTTCACCAACCTGCCGGAACCGGTCGATCCGCTGGTGATCTGCAGCCCCGGCCAGTCTGGACAGTGGACCTCCGCGGGTCTCGACGCGTTCGACGACGCACAGGGATTGTTCGTGCAACGCTACGACGCCACACCGGACGCCTTCTTTCTGATCCGTCCCGATCAGCACGTCGCGGCACGCTGGCGACACCTGGACATCCGCGCCGCGCGCGATGCCGTGCAGCGCGCGACCGGCCATCTCACTCCGGAGTTTGCCGCATGGCAAGCCTGAACGTCGAGATCAATCTGGCCTCGCCTGACGACTTCTACGCAGCGTTAGTCGAGCTGCACCGGGGTTTGAGCGATGAGCAAAGCGAGCTGGTCAACGCGCGCCTGATCCTGTTGCTGGCGAACCACCTGGGTGACAGCGGAGTGCTGCGCGAAGCCATGCAACGCGCCCGCGAAGGCATAGAGGCAACTGAGCGTGCCAGCGATTCCGAACGCGCTTGACCGTGTCTCTCGTCATCCCGGCGCAAGCCGGGATCCAGGGCTTTCCTCCAAGGCCACCCTGGATTGCGGCGCGCGCTGCGCTTGGCCGGAATGACATCACTTATAGGGATAGAACCATGAGCTCAAAGAAATGGATCAGCTTCCCGAAGGCCGAAGGCGAACATTCCCGCCAGGCGCACGCCGACATGCCCTCAGGCAGCTACGAGCGTGAGATGGGCAAAGAGGGCTTCTTCGGGCCCAGCGTCCAATTCCATCACCGGCATCCGCCCACCGGCTGGACCAGCTTCGAAGGCGAGCTCAAACCGCACGCCTTCGACCTCAACCTGCTCCCCAGCGATCCGGCAAGCCCGTGGACGGCGGCCCCGTTCCTACACAACGGCGACCTGCAACTTCGGTTCTGGCGCTGCGAGAAGAAAATGGACCACCTCGTGCGCAACTCCGATGGCGACGAGCTGCTGTTCATCCACGAGGGCGAAGGCGATCTGTTCTGCGATTGGGGCCACTTGGCCTATCGGGACGGCGATTACATCGTGCTGCCGCGCGGCGCCATGTGGCGCATCGAGCCCAAGGCGGCGACCACGATGCTGTTACTGGAGGCGACCGAAGGCTCATACCAGCTGCCGGAGAAGGGCCTGCTGGGGCCGCAGGCGATCTTCGATCCGGCGATCCTGGACACCCCACGCATGGACCACGATTTCCGTCAGCAACAGACGGAGACCCGCACCCGGGTGGTGGTCAAGCGCCGCGGAAAGCTGGCCACCATCACCTTTCCCTACAACCCGCTCGATGCGATCGGATGGCACGGCGACCTGGTCGCGGTGCGGATCAACTGGCGCGACATCCGGCCGGTGACGAGCCACCGCTATCATTTGCCCCCCTCGGCGCACACCACGTTCGTGGGCAAGAACTTCGTGGTCTGCACCTTCTGCCCGCGCCCTATCGAGTCGGACCCCGGCGCGCTCAAGGTGCCGTTCTTCCACAACAACGACGACTACGACGAGATCATCTTTTACCACCGCGGCCAGTTCTTCAGCCGCGACAACTTCAGGCCGGGCATGGCAACGCTGCACCCCTGCGGCTTCACGCACGGCCCGCATCCGAAGGCCTTCGAGATCGGAGCCAGGCACGCGCGCAAGGAGACAGACGAGGTCGCGGTCATGATCGACGCCCGCTATCCGGTGGAGATCGCGCCGCTGCCGGCCGGCGTCGAGCAGGTGGACTACGTCAACTCCTGGAAACCCAAGGGGTGAGCCGCGCACAAAACGGACGTGCGCGGCTTCACAATCAAGGCGCTCGCGGCTCTCAGTTCTGTGCCGGCACATTGGTCGCCTGACGCGCGACCAGCTGCCAGCTCCCGCCCCGCTTGACCCATACATGCAGATAGCGCAGGTAGAGGTTTCTGTTCTCTCCTTTGATGGTGACG
This sequence comes from Burkholderiales bacterium, assembly GCA_035501675.1. Lineage (GTDB taxonomy): Bacteria > Pseudomonadota > Gammaproteobacteria > Burkholderiales > SHXO01 > SHXO01. The sequence continues at coordinate 9,125 of DATJVW010000356.1, read as the reverse complement.
TTGACACGCTGCGTGCCCGTCACGACTGCCGTATCGCCATACATCCGGATGTCCGTGCCCTCACGCACCGCTTTGATGACCTTTACGTCGCCCGACGCGAATAACGGCAGGTATTCCGATTTGGTCACGGAATCCCCGCCGGCACGGTTGTAGAAGAACTCCTCGGCGTAGATCGCGTTGAGCGTCGGCATGTCGGCACTCAGTATGGCCTGTCCCCGCTGCTGCTCCATCCGCTCGATATCGTCCCAGGTATCCGCGCTTGCCACTATCGGGTTGAATGCGAAGAGCATGGCGAACACGAATCCGCTCAAGGCTGATTTGCCCATGGTCAATCCTCCCAATGTTGGTTCTGTATGGACAGACTTCCCCCGGCGTCATCCCGGGGTTGAAGCGCCAGGAAGCGGCTGGCCATACAGCACAGTACGCGTCACAAGCCTTCGCTGAGCCCGGTTGACGCCGGCACCATGGTAGTCCGAAAACGCGATCGTTTGCGGTGATACCCCTTCGCGTCCGTCCATGCCCTGTATCCTCGCGCCGCGCTGGGCCGATCACAAAAGGCTTGTCGTCAACGCCGGTTCGAAGCTATGATTAACCGGCCGGTCGGTCAATAATACGCCTCTACCCGAAACCACCATCGGTCGCCGGGAGCGTTACCGTATGAATTCAAGGCTTTGCTCGCGATGAACGACAGCGCTCTCGATCCTCGGGCGCTCGCTGAGCGCGTTGGCGCCGGCATGTTCGCCGAGGACGCCGCTTCGCGCGGCCTGGGGATGCGGATCGAGGCGATGGGCCCGGGGCATGCGCGGCTGTCCATGCGGGTGCGGGCCGACATGCTGAACGGCTTCAAGATCTGCCATGGCGGCTTCATCACCGCGTTGGCCGACTCGGCATTCGCCTTCGCGTGCAACAGCAGCAACGAGCTCACGCTGGCGGCCGGGATCGCAGTCGACTTCATTGCCCCCGCGATGGAGGGCGATCTGCTCATGGCCGAAGCGAGGGAGGTGGTGCTCGCCGGCAGGACGGGCCTTTACGACGTAACGGTCACCAACGAGAAGGGGCAGATCGTGGCCACGCTGCGTGGCCGCTCCCACCGTGCCAAAAACAAACGCGTGATTCCCACATGAGAGTAGCGCATGCCGGTCCGCGCCCCGCGCCTGCTGACCTGGAACCCATCGAGCGCGCCAGTCAGGACGAGCTGCGCTCGCTGCAGCTGAAACGGTTGCAGTGGAGCGTGCGCCACGCCTATGACAATGTCGCCCACTACCGGAGGAAGTTCGCGCAAGTCGGGGTGCATCCCGACGACCTCAAGACGCTCGCGGATCTCGCCAAATTCCCTTTCACTGCCAAGCAGGATCTGCGGGAGAACTATCCGTTCGGGTTGTTCGCGGTCCCGCGCGAAAAAGTGGTGCGCGTGCACGCTTCCAGCGGTACGACCGGCAAACCTACCGTCGTGGGATACACGCGCGACGACATCGACACGTGGGCTAACCTGATGGCCCGCTCCATCCGCGCCTCGGGCGGGCGGCCCGGCGATATCGTCCACGTCGCGTATGGGTACGGCCTGTTCACGGGCGGCCTCGGTGCGCATTACGGAGCCGAACGGCTGGGCTGCACGGTCGTGCCGATGTCGGGCGGCCAGACGGAGAAACAAGTCCAGCTCATCCAGGATTTCCGGCCCGACATCATCATGGTGACGCCCTCCTACATGCTGGCCTTGATCGACGAGATGGAGCGGCAGGGCATGGATCCGGTGGCCAGCTCGCTGAGGGTGGGCATCTTCGGCGCAGAGCCGTGGACCCAGGCCATGCGCGAGGCCATCGAAAAGCGGGCCGGCATCGATGCAGTCGACATCTACGGGCTGTCCGAGGTGATGGGCCCGGGTGTCGCCAACGAGTGCGTCGAAACAAAGGACGGGCCGGTGGTCTGGGAGGACCATTTCTACCCGGAGATCGTCGATCCCGAAACCGGCGCGGTGCTGCCGGACGGCTCCCCCGGCGAATTGGTGTTCACCTCGCTCACCAAGGAAGCGCTGCCCGTGATCCGCTACCGTACGCGCGATCTCACTCGGCTGCTGCCGCCCACGGCGCGCTCGATGCGGCGCATGGACAAGATCACCGGACGCACCGACGACATGCTCATCATCCGCGGCGTAAACGTGTTCCCATCTCAGATCGAGGAGCTGATCTGCAAGACGCCCGCCCTGGCTCCGCACTATCTGCTGATCGCAGATAAGGACGGGCACCTGGACAGCCTGACCGTGCGCGTGGAGCTGACGTCCGAAATGCGCTACGCGGACAGGGACACCGTGGCCAACGAGCTGCAGCACCACATCAAGAGTTACGTCGGCGTGTCCTCCCAGGTCGAGGTCCTGGACCCGTTTGCCATCGAGCGGGTGAGCGTCGGCAAGGCCAGGCGCGTGATCGACAAGCGCCCTAAGGACTAATGCGAACCGAGCTCGCACACGTCCACCGTCATTCCGGGGGCGGCACAGCCGCAACCCGGAACCCAAGGGGTTGTCGATCTTGATTGCTGGATTCCGGGTTCCGCAACGCGCCCGGAATGACGAATGCGTACGTAATTGAGTAGGAAATAGGAAAAATGTACACGCAAGCCATCGATGTCCCCAGCCAGCAACCGGAAGACGCCAGGCGCGGCCCGACCGCGCTAGAGAACCTCGCATATCAAGAAGAGTTCGACGCCAAACTTGCGCGTGGCGAGTTCATCGAAGCCAAGGACTGGATGCCCGAGGCCTATCGGAAGACGCTGATCCGCCAGATCTCACAGCATGCGCATTCCGAGATCGTCGGCATGCTGCCGGAGGGCAACTGGATCACGCGCGCCCCGTCCCTCAAGCGCAAGGCGATCCTGCTCGCCAAGGTGCAGGACGAGGGCGGGCACGGGCTGTATCTGTACGCGGCGGCCGAAACGCTTGGTGTATCGCGTGACGAACTGATAGAAGCGCTGCATGCCGGCAAGGCCAAGTACTCCTCGATCTTCAACTACCCGGCGCTCACGTGGGCCGACATCGGCGTGATCGGCTGGCTGGTGGACGGGGCGGCGATCATGAACCAGATCCCGCTGTGCCGCTGTTCCTACGGCCCCTACGCGCGCGCCATGGTCCGCGTCTGCAAGGAAGAGAGCTTTCATCAGCGCCAGGGCTTCGACCTGTTGCTCGCCCTGATGAGCGGCAACGAGGCCCAGCGGGAGATGGTGCAGGACGCGACCAACCGCTGGTGGTGGCCGGTGCTGATGATGTTCGGCCCGCATGACAGCGAGTCTCAGCACGGCGAGCAGAGTGCCAAGTGGGGCATCAAGCGCATCTCCAACGACGACCTGCGGCAGAAGTTCATCGATGCCGTGGTGCCTCAGGCCAAGGTGCTGGGCGTCACCCTCCCGGACGCTCAGTTGAGATGGAATGAGGCGCGCGGGCATTACGATCACGGCGAGATCGACTGGGCCGAGTTCTGGAGCGTGGTCAACGGGCATGGACAGTGCAACCGCGAGCGCTTGGCCGATCGGGTCAAGGCGTGGGAGGACGGCGCCTGGGTACGCGAGGCAGCGCTGACCTACGAGCGGAAACAGCAGCTCAAGACGCGGCCCGTCGCCGCCTGACCGGCAGCGAGCCGCGGTTCACGAGTCACGAATCACGAGTCACGGGGGTTCGCATGGAACGCAAGGAGTGGCCGCTGTGGGAGGTGTTCATCCGCAGCCGCAACGGTCTGGACCACAAGCATTGCGGAAGCGTGCACGCTCCCGATGCGGCTTTGGCGCTGCATTCGGCGCGTGACGTCTATACGCGCAGGCAGGAAGGCGTGAGCATCTGGGTCGTGCGTGCGGATCACATCCACGCTTCGGACCCGGAAGCCAAGTCGGAAATGTTCGACCCGGCCGACGACAAGATCTACAGGCATCCGACCTTCTACAAACTGCCGGATGAAGTGAACCACATGTAAGCCTATGTACGGCGCTCATTTCGAATACGTCTTGCGCCTGGCCGACAACGCCCTCATCCTCGGCCAACGCCTGTCCGAGTGGTGCGGACACGCGCCTGTCCTCGAGGAGGAGCTGGCGCTTGCCAATGTGGCGCTGGATCTGATCGGCCAGTCTCGGCTCCTGCTGAGCCACGCCGGTCGCCTGGAGACCCTGGGGCGCGACGAGGACCAGCTCGCGTTCCTGCGCGCGGAGCTTCAATACCGAAATCTCACGCTGGTGGAGCTCCCGAACGCCGATTTCGCCCGCACGGTCACGCGCAATTTCCTGTTCAGCGCCTTCCAGCGGGAGCTGTGGCAAGCGCTGACGGGCTCGCGCGATGGCGAGCTTGCGGCCATCGCGGAGAAGAGCCTGAAGGAGACGCGCTACCACCTGCGCCACAGCGCCGACTGGGTCGTGCGCCTCGGCGATGGCACCGGTGAGTCGCACGCGCGCATGCAATCGGCGTTGGACTACCTGTGGCCCTATACCGCCGAGCTGTTCAGCCAGGACGCTGTGGACGACGAGGTGTCCGCGGCGGGTCTGGGGCCGGCGTGGTCGACGCTCGAGCAACCCTGGGAAGCGGCGGTGCGACCGGTGCTGGCGGAGGCAACGCTCACGGTCCCTGCGCGCGCCGGGTTTCGCTCGCGCGGCAAGCTCGGCGTTCACAGCGAATATCTGGGGCACCTGTTGGCGGAGATGCAGCAGTTGCAGCGCGCGTATCCCGGCGCGCGGTGGTAGCCGGCGGCGCCTCTCTATGCTGACCGAAGCGCAAGCCTGGCAAGTGCTCCAGGAGGTCCCCGACCCGGAGCTGCCGGCGGTCTCGGTCTGCGAGCTGGGCATCGTGCGCGAGGTGCACGCAAGTGTTGACGGGATAAGGGTGGTCGTCACGCCGACCTACTCCGGTTGCCCGGCGACGGAGATGATCGACGCCGCCATCCGCGCAGCATTGGCGGAGGCGGGCGCAGGTGGCGTGACGGTCGAAATGCGCCTGTCGCCGACCTGGACCAGCGACTGGATCACCAGCGAAGCCCGCGCCAAGCTGCATGCTCACGGCATCGCACCGCCCCAACCGACCGCGAATGGGCAGACGCAACCTCTGCGCTTCATCCCGCCCTCGCCCGCCTGCCCGCGCTGCGGAGCGCGCAATACCGTGCGGCTGTCCGAGTTCGGCTCCACCGCGTGCAAGGCGCTGTACCGCTGCGAGCAATGCCGCGAGCCGTTCGAATACTTCAAGCCGATCTAAGGCCGTGACTCGTGATTCGTGGTCCGTGATTCGTGACGTCAAGATTGCACGCCGCGCACGTCAGGCACCCCTTTCCTTCCCGTCCGCTCGCCTCCCCCGCGTGTGGCGCAGGGTTGCGGCGAGGCCGATGCGTTGCTCCCCTCCCCCGCTCGCGGGGGAGGGTTAGGGTAGGGGCGAGCAACTCGTGACTCCAAGATTTCACACGCTGCGCATCGCTGACGTGAGGCGCGAGACGCCGGAGGCCGTGAGCCTGGATTTCGAGGTGCCGCCGGCGCTTGCGCCAGACTATGCGTTCGTTCAAGGCCAGCACATCACGCTGAGAACGCGGATCGACGGAATGGAGGTGCGCCGCACGTACTCGATCTGCGCCGGCGTGGACGACGGTCGGCTGCGCGTGGCGATCAAGCGCGTGGCGGGCGGGCGGTTTTCCACGTGGGCCAACACGCAGTTGCAACCCGGAGCCGCGCTCGACGTCCTCACGCCGGATGGGCGCTTCCACACGCGGCTCGACCCGGCCCACGCCAAGCACTACGTGGCCTTCGCCGCGGGCGCCGGCATTACCCCGGTTCTTTCGCTCATCAAGACCACTCTCGCGCGCGAACCGCAGAGCCGTTTCACGCTGCTCTACGGCAACCGGCGCCAGTCCGGCGTCCTGTTCCACGAGGAGCTGCAGGATCTGAAGGACCGGTACTTGTCGCGTTTCACTCTGTTCAACCTGTTCAGCCGCGAGCAACAGGAGGTGGAGCTGTTCAACGGAAGGCTGGATGGCGCCAAGGTGAAAGCCTTTGCCGATACCCTGTTGCCCGCCGATACGATCGACGAGGCCTTCGTCTGCGGGCCGGGCGCGATGATCGACGAGGTGGAGGCCGCGCTTCAGGCTTGCGGCCTGCGAGCGGAGCACATTCACTCGGAGCGCTTCGGCGTGCCCAACATAGACGCCGAGCACCACGTGGACCCCGCCGACGCGCCTCAGGCACGGGTCACTCTGATCCTGGACGGCGTGCAGCGCGAGCTGGAATTCCGCCGGACCGACCCCTCGATCCTGGATGCTGCGCTTCAGGCAGGTCTCGATCTGCCCTTCGCGTGCAAGAACGGCGTGTGCTGCACCTGCCGCGCCAAGCTGCTGTCGGGCAAAGTGCGCATGGACAAGAATTACGGCCTGGACCCGCGCGACGTCGCCGCGGGCTTCGTGCTGACCTGTCAGGCGCATCCGCTCACCGATCGCGTAGTGGTCAGCTACGATGATCGGTAGAGAAAAATCGGTGCGGCTGCGCTACAAAGCAGCGCGGATCACGTGCGCTTCCACGGTCGCATCCCCATCAAACACGATGGAGCCCCTGCTCCGCGCTCCGGCACCCCCGCTCACCGATCGCGTAGTGGTCAGCTACGACGATCGCTGATCACAGCAGCAGATGCCCAGAGGCAAAGCCCCGACATTCGAGCTCCAGAGGGCCGCCATCCTGCAGGCCGCGGCCAGCCTGTTCGCTCAAAAGGGCTTTGCCGGAGCTTCGATGGTCGATCTGGCGCGCGCGTGCGGAGTGTCCAAAGCGCTGCTTTACCATTACTACCGGGACAAGGAGCACCTCCTGTTCGACACCGCCAACAGCTACATGGACACGCTCATCGGCATCGTCGCCGAGGTGCGCGCGCGCGGTCTGCCGCCCACGCAGCACTTCGCGGCTCTCGTGGCCCGCTTCATGCAGGAGTACGAGCATTCGCAGGCCCAGCACATGGTGCTGGTGCAGGATGTCAAGTTCCTGGCAGAAACGGAGCGAGGCCAGGTGATTGCGAAGGAGCGCGAGGTGGTGGACGCCTTCGCTCAGGCGATCGCGGCGCTCAAGCCAAGGCTTCGCCGCAGGGCCCTGCGCGTGCCGCTGGCGATGATCCTGTTCGGGATGATCAACTGGACCTTTACCTGGCTACGGGCCGACGGCGCGCTCACGTACCAGGACATGGCAAGGGTGGTGACCGAGATCTTCCTGCACGGCGTATCCAGCCCCGAGCCTATCGCCGCTTAAGGTCCCGCCGCAGCGGTTAGAATGCCATTCGCTTGCACACCCCCTCGCGAGCGAGGGCGGTTCGCCCCTGATCACGCCACTCTACCGAGGTCTATAGGCCCATGAAGCTCGCAACATTGAAAAGCGCCGGACGGGACGGAGTGCTGGTCGTCGTCAGCCACGATCTCAAGACCGCGGTCGCCGCTTCGGCCATCGCGCCCTCGCTGCAATCGGTCCTGGAAGACTGGCCGCATAAAGCGCCGAAGCTGGCGCATCTCGCCGCTACGCTCAACGCCGGCAAGGCCGCGGACGCCTTTCGCTTCGACCCGGCCCGCTGCCACTCCCCCTTGCCGCGCGCCTACCAATGGGCCGACGGCTCGGCCTACGTCAATCACGTAGAGCTGGTGCGCAAGGCACGCGGCGCCGAGATGCCTGCGTCGTTCTGGACGGATCCGCTCATGTATCAAGGCGGCTCCGACAGCTTCATCGGCCCGTGCGATCCGATCGTGGTCGAGAACGAGGATTGGGGCATCGACCTCGAGGGCGAAGTCGCGGTGATCGTCGACGACGTGCCGATGGCCACGCGGCCGAGTGCCGCCGCGCCGCACATCAAGCTGCTCATGCTGGTGAACGACGTCAGCCTGCGCAACCTCATACCGGACGAACTGGCCAAGGGGTTCGGCTTCTTCCACGGCAAGCCTGCCACGGCCTTCTCGCCCGTGGCGGTTACGCCCGACGAACTGGGCAACGCGTGGGACGGCGCCAAGCTCAGCCTTCCGCTCATGGTGCACATCAACGGCCGGCTCTTCGGGAGCCCCAATGCCGGAGCAGACATGACTTTCGACTTTCCCACCCTGATCGCCCATGCAACGCGCACGCGCGAACTCGAGGCCGGCTCGATCATCGGCTCCGGCACCATCTCCAACGTGGACCGCAGCGCCGGGTCTGCCTGCCTCGCCGAGAAGCGCATGCTGGAGATCATCGCGAGCGGCAAGGCCGTCACGCCCTTTCTGCGCTTCGGCGACCGCGTGCGCATTGAGATGTTCGACGGCGCGGGCCAATCGATCTTCGGCGCCGTCGATCAGGAGGTAGCGCGGTTCATGCCGCAGGAGTAGAGGGGATGACAAGCTTCAGGACTGTCTGGGCTATGCTGGCTTGCATCGCCGTCCTGGCGCCGGGTGACGCGACGGCGCAGCTGGACCAAGCCATATCAGACAAGGATCTCACCGACCCGTGGATCCGCGCCAAGGCGGTTGTCCTCTCCTTGGCTCCGCTGCTGGGCGCACTGGCGGAACCGGACAACTTACAGGTCGACAGCGTGCTGGGTCAGCTCGACGATCAGCTTGCCAAATTGCAGGAACAGGAAGAGAGTGCAGCGATACGCATCGCGAGCAACCCGGCGTTCGCGTACGATGCATCGCTCAGCGCTGCTGACATGGCCGATCAAGTCTCGCAGATCGACCAGAGCTTTGACTCACTGTTCCGCGATCTCATGGTACGGCAACGTGCCGATGTCCAGGCCATGCAGGCGTCGCTCGCCTCTCTGCGACGGCTTCTATCGGACAAAAATAGCCTGGAGCGCGACGTGGTGCGGGCGATCGCGGCGGGCGGCAAGAACGAGATCCAAGCCCTTGCGGGGCGATGGTGGGCCGCCTCGGAGAGCGTGGGCAGCGTCAGGGAAGCAATCTCGACTGTGCGCAGACAGCTCGCGGCTCAGCCGAGACACGGGTAAGGTCGTCCATCGAAGCTTCGATGTTGATTGAGCCTTCGTGGTGCACGCCGAGATGTAAAGGCGGCATCACCGATGCGCGTTCGCATCCACCACCGCCAGCGCCGTCATGTTCACCAGCCGCCTTACCGTCGCGGTCGGCGTGAGGATATGCACCGGTTTCGCCGCGCCGAGCAAGATAGGG
>DATJVW010000355.1:0-6817 GCA_035501675.1 Burkholderiales bacterium | reverse complement strand
GTTACGGCCCGCATCGGGAGATAGGCGATCTCGATCCCTTCCAGCCCTCGGGCGCGGCATAGCGTCACGCACCGGTCGGCATAGTCATACGCCTGCTGCATCCGTCTACCCATGTAATGGGCGTCGCAGATTCCACCCAGAGCGCGGGCTTCGTCCTCCGCGGACTGCGCTTGCCTGGCGAACTGCAACGCCGCCTGGTGCTCGGCGAAGCAGCGCGCGCCCTCGCCCTGCGGGAAGTAAATGTTGCCTCGCGCATGGTGGATACGTGCAAGGTCGAGCACGCGCTTGTGCTCTGCGGCCAGCGCTTGCGCCGCCTCTAGTTCTGAGAGCGCCTCGTCGTAGCGGTCGCCAAGACCCAGGCTTGCGACCAGGCTCATGCGAAGCGCCAGCTCCGAGTCGACGCGCTCGACGCTCGGCGGCACGTGGGTGAGTGCCGCCAGCCCCTTGCGCGCGTGCGCGATCGCCTCCGGATTAGCGAAACGGGCCGCGGCGCCCTCGGCTGCAAGCCGACAATACCTGGCTGCCTTGTCGAATACCGCGGCTTCCATATAGTGATGGGCGAGCGTCTCCGGCGCCGACTCGACGGTGGCGGTGAACTGGCACTGCAAAGTTTCGGCGATATGCCCGTGGATCGCCTGCCGCCTGGTTTTGAGCAAGCTGTTGTAGGCAGCGTCCTGCACCAGCGCGTGCTTGAACACATAGCTGGCACTCGGTGCCGTGCCAGTGCGAAACACCAGCTCGCCGTTGACGAGCTGGCGAAGCGCATCGTCCAGGGTGCTGCCGTCGAGCGGCGAGACCGCGGCGAGCAGATCCCGGGAGAACTGCCGCCCGATACACGCGCCGATCTGCGCCACCTCGCGCGTGGACGCTACACGGTCGAGGCGGGCCATCAGACTGTCCTGTAGCGTAGAGGGAATGGCGAGATCGGGAAGCGGACCGGTGAGATGGTAGGCGCCGTCGGACTCGGCGATCAAGCCGCTCTCGAGCACGGTCTTGGTCAGTTCCTCGACGAACAGCGGTACACCGTCGGTTTTGACGACAATATGATCGAGCACCACCTTCGGAAGCGACTTGCCGCCGCTAACTCTTTCGGCGAGAAGCACGGCTTGCTTGCGCGACAGGCGGATCAGCGGCAGCGCTGTCGCATGCGCAAGGCTCGACCAGGGCGGCTGGTACTCCGGGCGGTAGGTGATCACCGCCATGACCGGCCGATCCGCGATGGCGGGTAGCAGCAGGTCCAGCGCCTCCTGCGTGGTCGGATCGATCCAGTGGGCGTCTTCGAAGATCATCAGCACCGGCTGCGTGGCCGCGACCGCGAGCACCTGTCCGGCAAGAGCCTTGAGCGTCGCGTCCTTTTGCACCTGCGGGGTCATCTCCAAGGATGGATAGCGCCCGTCCGCGTCGATCGAGAGCAAGGCGGCGAACAGCGGGGCAACCGCGGAAACATCACTGATCGTGTTGCGCAGCAGCGCTTCCAGCTTGTCGATCTTGGTCCGCGTGTCGTCGGTGGCATCGAATCGGGCGGCGCGCTTGAGCTGATCGATCGCTGGATAGAGCGCCGAGTTCGTGTGATAGGGCGAGCACTGATAGCGAAGCTCAACATGCCGCTGTCCGGAAATCCGCTCGCGCAGCACCTGGGTGACCCGGCTTTTGCCGATCCCGGCCTCGCCGGACAGCAGCACGATCTGCCCCTCGCCTTCTCTGGCCTGCTCCCAGCGTTCCAACACCAATGCCAGCTCGGACTCGCGGCCGACGAACGGCGCGAAGTGCCCACCGTGGGCCGCCTCGAACCGCCCCTCCGTCGCCGCGATGCCGCTAATCCGCCATGTCTGCACCGGTGCCGCGAAGCCCTTGAGCGTGTGGGGGCCCAGGTCGGAAAGGTCGAAGACAGCGCCGATCAGCCGCCGCGTCGAGGCGGCGATCACGATCTCGTCCGGCACTGCCAGGCTCTGCACGCGCGCGGCGAGGTTCGGCGTCTCGCCTACTGCAAACTTGGGCACTGATGCGTCGCCCGCCCCCGTGTCCCCCACTACAACAGAACCCGATGCGATGCCGATGCGCACCCGCAACGGCGCCGACGCGGGCACCGCTTTGACCGCCTCGACGACCTCTAGCGCAGCCCTGACTGCACGCTCGGCATCGTCTTCGTGCGCGGCGGGCCAGCCGAAATAAACCACGAGGCCATCGCCCAGGTATTGCGCAATATGACCCGCGTAACGCTCGATCACAGCACGGGCGGCCTGTTGATAGGCTTGCATGACGTTGCGCAGATCCTCGACGTCGAGCGCTTCGGACAACCCCGTCGAGCCGACAAGGTCGCAGAACATCACGGTGATGTGCCGCCGCTCGGGGCTCCGAGCTGCCGCGTCGACCGACGCCCGAGGAGCTGCTTCGCTCGCCGGTTTCTCTGCTAGCGTGCGAATCGCGACCAGGATCTTGCGGCGCGGGCCGATGGGCAGGCCGAGGTCGAGAAGATCCCGTTCTGTCAGGTGCGGGAGAACGTCGGCATCGACTCTGTTCGCCTTGAAGGTCTCGGCGTAGTCACTGAGGCCGAGGCTGGCGAGCCAAGTCCCAACGTCGCTCATGGTCCCCCTCTCCGGCAGGTGTCGCCTCCAAGGCGCGCCCAAGCTTCATCATCGCTGGCGTCGCTGCGCGCTTGTCGGCCTTCACTTCGCGTCGATGACGTCTCCGAACACCACCCACCGTGTCCCGTTGAACCGAGCCATCTGCATCTGTTTGATCGGGTGATAATCGGTGGCGCTGGTGTTGAGCTTGATGCCCGGGTACAGCATCGGATTCAGGAAGTCTGTGAGGCTGGTCGCTTGGCGCAGCAGGTTTTCTCGCGTGAGGTTGTCGCCGCAACGCCTCAGTACCTCGACGAAGGTCAGTGCCGCGGCGTACCCGAAGGAATTTGCGCCGTCCTCGGGGTTGCCTTCCGGATAATACTTCTTCATGAATGCCAGGTATTCCTGGAATCCAGCGTCGTCCTTCCATGTCGCCGAATCGGATTTCCCGTAATAAGCAGAGATCAAACCGATCGCCTTCTCGAGGCCGGCAGGTTTGAGGGTGGTCTCAACGCTGGTCCCTGGATAGGCGATCAGAAACGTCGGACGCCAGCCCAGGTCGTACACCTTGCGGATCGCCTGAGCGGCGAACTTCGGTGTGGCCGCGACGAACAGCGTGTCGGCGCCGGACGCCTTCAGGCTGATGATCTGCGAATCGACGGACGGGTCCGCGACCTCGTAGCTCGCCTCAGCAATGACGATCGAGCCCGCCTTTGCGCCGAGCGCCGCCTTGAGCCCTCGCGTGTAGTCTTTGCCCATGTCGTCGTTCTGATAGAGGACTGCAGTCCTGGCGTTTGGCCTCTCCTTGAGGAGCCACTTGCCGTACACGCTGCCGTCCAGCGACGCGGGGGGATTCCAGGGCACGGTCCAGGGATAGTTCTTAGGATCGGCGATCTTTTCCGAGACCGAGGCGACGAAGATGTTGGGCACCTTCTTCGCGTTGGTGTACTTCTGGATAGCTGCGTTCGGTGCTGTGCCGAGCGTGTGGAACAAGGCAAATACCTCGTCCTCCTCGATCAGTCTGCGGACCTGCTCGACCGTCTTGGCAGGAAGGTAGCCGTCGTCCAGGGAGATGAAGTTGATCTTGCGGCCATTGACACCGCCTTCATCATTGACCTTCCTGAAATACGCGGCTTGCGCTCTGCCTATCGTTCCGAACGCCGATACCGGGCCGCTGTAGGGCATGGTCTGGCCAATCTTGATCTCCGTATCGGTCACGCCCGGGTCGTATTTCTTTTCGGCGAGGACGGACGTCGCCGCCCAGATCAGGAACGAGAGCGCGATCAGCCGCATGGTCCCCTTGAACATATCCACCCCCCCTCTCTTGTTATTGCCTTTCCTTCGTGTTCCTTCGTGTCCTTCGTGGTAAACGAGGTCCGCTTTGCTTCCCTCAGCCGATGCGCACCATGGCCCCGCCATCCACCGGCAGCGCGACACCGGTGATGAAATTCGCCTCATCCGAGGCGAGGAACAGCGCCGCGTTGGCCACGTCCCAGGCTGTCCCCATCCGCCTGCGTAGCGGTACCTTGGCGTCGCGTTCGGCCGCCACTTCCGCACGGCTTCGGCCGCTCGCTCGCGCTCGCGTATCGACCGCCATCGGCGTGTCCATCAACCCCGGTAGAATCACGTTCGCGCGGATGCCGAAGGCCGCATTCTGGATCGCGAGCTGCTGGGTGTACGCAATCATCGCGGCCTTCGTGGCTTTGTAGGCGACCAGCGGATAGTCTACCCAGGCAGCGACCGACGAGATATTGATGATCGCCCCGGAGCGCTGCTCGCGCATGATCGGCAGCACGTGTTTGCACGCCATGATCGTGCCGCGCAGGTTGACGGCGCTCATATGATCGAACACCGCTTCGGTGATCTCGAGCGGCGACGCATCGCCGCCTGCGATGCTGATCCCCACGTTGTTGTGCAGGATATCGACGCGGCCCCAGCGCCCGCGGGCATCACGGACGGCTGCGGCGAGTGTGCTCTCCCGGGTGACATCGGCCTCGAACGCGATGCACTGACCGCCTTCTGCGCGCACCATGTCTGCGGTCTGCTGCGCCGAAGTGAAGTCTCGGTCGACCGCCAGCACTGCGGCGCCTTCCTGGGCGAAACGCAAAGAGGTCGCGCGCCCGTTGCCCATGCCCTCGCCCGGACCCTGACCGGCACCGACGATGACCGCGATTTTCCCCTCGAGCCGCATAGCATAGATATGCTGACACGACAGCCGCTGCCAGTGCAAACTGTGTCCAGTTCGTGACGCGGCACGCGAGTGCGGCGCCCGGGCGACGTCTGGCTACGTGGGCCACTGTTCGCGCAAGGATGGAGGAAGTGACGAGAGGAAGGTGTCGTCCATCGAGTAGTGGGGCATGTCCCTGCGAACAGCCTCGAGCAGTGCTTCCCCCTGACGCTCGTCTTTTGCGCGCTTTGGACCTGGCCGGCGCTTGCTAAGCCAAAGCTTGTGTAGCGCAAAGTAGCGCGGGTCAGGAACGATCATTGGCACGGGCCAACCGCGCGCATCGACAACGACTGTGGTTACGGGCTTGCCGAGTAGTAACCAATCCTGACCCTCGAGAGGAGCGGGGCGCCATCCGAACGCGGGATCAATGCTCTTTTCTCCCGCGAGGGTCGTGAGCAGATCAACACGATAGCCGCTCCCGTTCACCGCTCGGGTCGGTGCGTTTGGATTGACGATGAAATTTGTATCTACGCGTTTCAGCGCGCGAAGGACTGCGCGTGGCACACTCGAATCGCCAAGCAATAGGGTAAGGTCGAGGTCGTCTGTTGCGTCCATTCCGGTGGCAAACGTGTCGGCAGCTTCGACTTCGTAAGCCTTCAGTGCGTAGGTTCCGATGATCAGAATCTTGGAGCCTAGAAGTTCTCCCTTGTCGAGTTCGCGCAGAATCCGGCCGGTTAGCGGGTCAACAGATGGAAGACGTAGGGCACGCCATAGCGGGGCAGACTCGTTTATCCGGGCTTCTATCGCGGAGAGTCGTTGCTCGGCCGCTTGCTTTGCCGCCGTGTGCGTCTCGTACATTTGCTCGGTCTCGGGTGAGCGCCGACCGAGTGAACGTTGCGCGGAGCTAGTTGACGCGAGGTATTCGTGCCCGCCAGCGGGGTTCCAATACAATGAGTGCGCTGGAATCTCGGAAAGAGCCACCCGCCAATCGGCATAAAACTGGGCTGCGTTTCCTAAAGCCCTCAGCTGCTCATCGCTTAACTTCATGATCTATAGGACTTTGGTGTAACTGCACAAAGATTCGGTCTTATCTCACCAATGCCTTTGGTAACAATATCTTATAAGAGTTGTCTACGAAAAAGCATAGCATATGGTGTACCACGCAATTGAAGCAATACATCGATGAGGCCAGACAGGTGCGTCAACTGGACGACGACAAGATGATGAAGACGACGAGGACGACACCAACGCGAAATCCATAACGACGACCAGTGCCCCCCCTGACTAAGGTGCTCAACGGCGTGACCGACGCGCGACTAATTCTCTGCGACATCTCCTCGGTCGCGAAGGTCGCGGGTAACCCGTTCCGAAACGGGAATGTGATGCACGAGGTTGGAATTGCGCACGCGTGTCGCCTGCCCGAGGAGGTGCTTCTGTTTCGCTCGGATCGCGACGACCTACTGTTTGACGTTACCAATACTTCGAGTAAACCAATACGATCCCGACGGCCATCCGGACGATGCTCGCGCAAGAGTTGTTCAGGCAGTGCAAGGAGCGTTGAATGAGATCGATCTCACCAAGAACAGAGCGGTCGGGAAGGCCGCAGAAGGCATCGACTACTTTTCATTCCGACTTCTGGTGCAGGCGAGTCAGGCGATTGGGCTTCCACACCCCAGACCTTCGGACTGATGGAGATCGCCTCGCCGCAGTACCCCACTTCGCCGCGCTTTCGCGGCTGCTCGATCTGGGCGCTGTGAAGGCTGCTTATCCGCGAGTCACGGCTGCCCTCGCCCGGACCCTGAACGGCGCTGACGATGACCGCGATCTTCGCCTCGAGCCGCATGGGCGGCTATCGTGCACCTAATCCTGTCCGCATGCGACTGCCCGGCGGCCGGGGCCGGCGGTTTCGTGTGTTAGGCTATGCAGCATAGGCCGCCCGTGCAGCTTCAGGGGCGGCGTTTCGTCTCGCCGAGGAGAAAAATCCATGACCGACGCCGTGATCGTATCCACCGCGCGCACTCCGCTTTGCAAGTCCTGGCGCGGGGCACTCAACCTGACGCATGGCGCCACCATGGGCGGCCATGTG
>DATJVW010000354.1:0-7955 GCA_035501675.1 Burkholderiales bacterium | reverse complement strand
CTCTACACCGAAGGCTTCAGCCGCTTCGTCACCTCCACGACTGCTCCGATTGCTACCGGCTGGAGCGAAAGTTGCCGGGCGGGACTACCATTCTCTCCCGCTGAGAGATCGCGCCTTTTCACGGCGCACGAAATATCCGGGCTAGCTCTTCAGCGCCTGGCTCCAGCGCCCGTAGACCCGGTCCGCGACCCGGTGCAGGGCTGCGAGTCGCGGCTCCAGGTCGGTCAATATCTGGTCCACCGACTGCACGCCGGGACCGCTGCTGCGCTCGATCTCGCGTGCACCGGTCTTGCACCAGACGCGGACCAGCTCTTCCGTCATCTCGATGTGACACTGCAGGGCGAGATGGTTGCCGAGGGTGAAGGCCTGGTTCGGGCACCAGGGACTGGACAGCAGACGGCTGGCCCCCGGCGGAAGGGTGAACGTCTCGCCGTGCCAGTGGAACGACAGGAAGCCCGTGCATTCCGGCCCAAGCCAAGCGGCTGCCGCTGGCTCGTCGTCAAGTTTCACCTCGCCCCAGCCGATCTCCTTTACCGGCGCTGGCGAGACGCGCCCGCCCAGCGCCTTGGCCATCAACTGGCCTCCCAGGCAATGGCCAAGCACTGGCACGTCCCTTGCCACCGCCTCACGGATGAGGGCAAGGACGGGTGGGATCCATGCAAGGTCATCGTTGACGCTCATGGGCCCGCCCATGAACGCGAGGCCGCCGAATGGATCGGTGTTGGCAGGGACGGCCTCGCCCTCATCCAGTTTGATGAGCTTCCAGGGCAGGCCGCGGCGATCGAGGTGCGTGGCAAAATAGCCCGGACCTTCGGTGACAAAGTGGCGAAAGATGGCGACAGGTCTCATGCTCGGAGAGGTGTATGGCAACGGGAACGCGCAAGCTTAGGTCAATCCTGTTTGCCTTCCTAGTCCTATCCGCGCTGGGCCGCGCGGAACCGGCCGAGGACGAGATCAGCGTGGTGGGCCTGTCGAGTGGCAAGGCCGTGGTCGTCGTCGGCGGCGGCGGGAAGCCGCGCGTGCTGCGCGACGGCGACACCCTGTCGAACGGGATCAAGCTCATCAAGGCAACGCCGGAATCGGCGTTGTTCGACATCCACGGACAGCGCCGCAGCCTGGCGCTGGGAACCAGCCAGCTGTCCAACGCGCGCTCGACCTTCAATGCATCGAGCAGCGTCACCCTCGTGGCCGACGCGCGCGGCCATTTCGTCACGACCGGTAGCATCAACGGCGCGCTGGTTCAGTTCCTGGTGGACACCGGAGCCACCATGATTTCGATGAGCGTGGCCGATGCGCACCGCATCGGCATCAACTACCTTGAGGGCCAGCGCGGGATGACCCGCACCGCCAACGGAGTCGTCGCGGTTTATCGAGTGAAACTCGATACCGTCAAGCTGGGTGACATTACTTTGAATAACGTCGACGCGCTGGTGCACGAGGCCGAGATGCCGTTCTTGCTGCTCGGGATGAGCTTCCTCAACCGCGTCGAGATGAGGCGCGAAGGCACCGACCTCACGCTAACCAAGCGCTACTGAGCCGACTCGCCGTTCGCATCCGATCGGTCTCGCCCTGCGATTTCCCTGCCACCGACGAACGCGGGCCTCGAATGCCCGCACCAAGGACTCAGACGCCCGCCCGCCCGGGGCCGCTCGTGAAGAGCTCCATCGAGCGCAGCAACCCTTCCTTGTCCAGACCGCACTCCTTGAGCAATAGCGCCGGATCCCCATGCTCCACGAATCGGTCGGGCAGACCGAGCTGAAGCACCGGGACCCGGATTCCCATCCGCGCCAGCTGTTCGAGCACGGCACTGCCGGCCCCGCCCGCAATCACGTTCTCCTCGACCGTCACCAGCTGCTGGTGGGACGCAGCCAGCTCGGACAGCAGCGCCTCGTCCAGAGGCTTGACGAAGCGCATATCGGCCACAGTGGCATCGAGTTGCCCGGCGGCCTCCAGGGCCGGTCGAACCGTGCTACCGAACGCGAGAATCGCGATGCGCTTTCCCTTCCGCTTCAGCATGCCGCGACCGATAGGTAATTCGTGCATCTCCGCCTCCACGGCGGCCCCGGGTCCGGCTCCACGCGGATAGCGTACCGCGACCGGGCAGTCGAGTTGGAACGCGGTGTACAGCATCTGGCGGCACTCGTTCTCGTCGCTTGGCGTCATCACGACGATGTTCGGTATGCAGCGCAAGTAGGACAGGTCGAAAGCGCCGTGGTGGGTCGGCCCATCGGCGCCCACCAGCCCCCCGCGGTCGAGAGCAAACATCACCGGCAGATTCTGTACCGCGACATCGTGGATCAGCTGGTCGTAGGCGCGCTGCAGGAAGGTGGAGTAGATCGCCACCACCGGTTTGAGCCCTTCGCAGGCCAGGCCGGCTGCGAAGGTCACGGCGTGCTGTTCCGCGATACCCACATCGAAGTAACGATCGGGGAACTCTTGAGAGTATCGCACCAGGCCGGATCCCTCGCGCATAGCCGGGGTGATAGCGATCAGCCGCTGGTCGCGCGCCGCCATGTCGCACAGCCAGTCGCCGAATACCTGGGTGTAGGTGGGGCGGCCGGCGGCCTTGGGCTGGATGCCGGCCTGCGGATCGAAACGGGTAACCCCATGGTAAAGGATGGGGTCGTCCTCAGCCGGTTTATAGCCCTTCCCTTTGCGCGTGACGACGTGCAGGAACTGCGGGCCGTCGAGATGGCGGAGGTTGACCAGCGTGGGCACGAGAACATCGAGATCGTGACCGTCGATCGGCCCGATGTAGTTAAAGCCAAACTCCTCGAACAGCGTGCCCGGGGTCACCATTCCTTTCACATGCTCCTCGGCGCGGCGCGCGAAATCCAACACCGGCGGGAGGCCCCGGAGCACCTTTTCTCCTGCCCTGCGCGCTGCCGTGTACACGCGTCCGGACATCAGGCGCGCCAAGTAGTTGTTGAGCGCGCCCACGTTCTCCGAGATCGACATGTCGTTGTCGTTGAGAATCACCAGCAGGTTGGCGTCCATTGCGCCGGCGTTGTTCAGCGCCTCGAAGGCCATACCGGCGGTCAGGGCTCCGTCGCCGATGATTGCCACGACCCGCCGATCCTCGCCCGCACGCCGAGCCGCGAGCGCCATTCCCAGAGCCGCGCTGATCGAGGTGCTGGAATGGGCCGTGCCAAAGGTGTCGTAACGGCTTTCTTCGCGGCGCGGGAAACCGGCGATGCCCCCATACATGCGCAGCTTCGCCATGGCTGCGCGCCGGCCGGTCAGGATCTTGTGCGCATACGTCTGATGACCCACGTCCCACACCAACCGATCGTAGGGGGCGTTGAACACGTAGTGCAGCGCGATGGTGAGTTCGACCGTGCCCAGATTGGAGGACAGGTGCCCGCCCGTTTGCGCCACCGATTCGAGGATGAACTGCCGAAGCTCCGCCGCCAGCCGCGGGAGCATCTTGCGCTCCAGTTTTCGCAGCTGCTGAGGATCGGTGATCGTGTCCAACAGGGGGTACATGTTGTCTAGTGCCGCTGCGACTATCCTAGCCTAATGCCGGATGCCATCCATTGCACTCAGCCGTTGCTGGGCGCCCACCGCGGGCGCCTCTATGGAGGGCGCCCTGGAGGCAACAAGTTGGGACGCACTAGTGCGAGCGCAAGACAATGAAGTCGGTGAGCTCGCGCAAGCGTAGGGCGCCCGGCCCCAGTGGCTCGAGGGCGGCGAGCGCGTCGCGGCGCAACTCCTCCGCCAGCTCCCGCGAGCGCCCTGTTCCGAGAAGGCTCACATAAGTGGGCTTGTTCTGGGCCGCGTCCTTGCCGGCAGTCTTGCCCAGCGTCGCCGTGTCGGCCTGCGCGTCCAGCAGGTCGTCGACCACCTGAAACGCGAGCCCGGAGAGCTTGGCGAAACGATCCAGGTGGGCGTGACCGTCTCCGTCCAATCCCGCTCCGCAGGCGGCGCCTAGCAATATCGCAGCCCGGATCAGCGCGCCGGTTTTTCGGATGTGCATGAACTCGAGCTCCGGCACGCTCAACTCCATGCCCGTGCTGGCGAGGTCGATGGCCTGGCCTCCCGCCATGCCGCGCGAGCCAGCGGCGGCCGCCAAAACGTGCACCATCTCCAGTTGCCTCGCCGTGTCGGGCGCCAATGATCCCTCGGACAGGACTTGAAACGCCAGGCTTTGCAGGCTATCGCCCACCAGCAACGCAGTGGCCTCATCGAAGGCAACGTGACAAGCGGGCTTGCCGCGACGCAACAGGTCGTCGTCCATGCAAGGGAGGTCGTCGTGCACCAGCGAGTAGACGTGGATCAGCTCGACCGCCGCGGCGACGATCGCAACGAGCTCGGGCTGCGCGCCAGCAAGCTCACCGGCGGCGAAGGCCAACAGCGGGCGGACGCGCTTCCCTCCACCCAGCACGGCGTAGCGCATGGCTTCGTGCAAACGGGCCGGAGAGATCGAAGGCGCAGGCAGGAGTCGCTCGAGGACCTCCTCCACGCGGAGCTGGTGCGCGCGCATCCAGCGGTGGAAGTCGAGCGACTCAGTCAACACGACCAGGCAAGCGGGCCTCGGGCTCGTCGAGCTGAAGGCACACGCGCCCTCGCGCCGGACGCGGGAGACGGTGCAACGACAAAGCACGCTGTCGACTGCCGATCGGAGTCGAACATCGTCCTATTCACTCTCGCCGTCTACAGCGCGGAGATCTTGCAGCAGACCCGATTCAAGCACCTTCACTTGCTGCTGGGCGTCCTTGAGCGCCGACTGGCAGTACTGCAACAGCACAGCGCCTCGTTTATAGGCCGTAAGCGACTGCTCCAGCGTGAACTCCCCCGATTCCATGCGCGCCACGATTGTTTCGAGCTCGGCCAGCGCCTGCTCGAAGCCGAGGGGCGCTGCGGGAGCCTGAGCTGGGTCGGACCCGTCCTGCGGCGCACTGGCGTCGAGGTCGGACGTCTCGTGTTTGGGCATTCCGGGCCTGGACAGGATCGGTAACGTGCGGCCAAAGCATGCAAAAATAGCGTATCTGGAGGGGGCGGGTCAATGTAAGATCCCGGCCGCGAGCCGGTTGATGTAGAATTTTTCCGGCCTTCCCGCCGGTGAAACTCCGGCGGCGGCCTTCCTGAGGGATGTGTGCCGCCGCCCAGCCGGCGGTTTCATTTTTTCCGCCTCTTTCTCGCTCGTGTGTCGCTTGAGATCCTAATGACCGATCTGGCCCATGTGACGGCGCTCAGCAAGACCCCTTCTCAGCTCCCCGTGAGCTGGTACTTCGACCGGAGCATCGCCGAAATCGAGCAGCGGACGCTGTTTTCCGGGGGGCCCGGCTACGTCGGACACGAGCTCATGGCACCCAACGTCGGCGACTACTATGCGCTCGACTGGATGGACAATGGCAAGGCCTTGGTGCACAGCCATGCCGGCGTGGGCCTTCTCTCCAACGTCTGCCGTCACCGTCAGGGGATCCTGCTCAAAGGCCGGGGCACCACGCGCAACCTGGTATGCCCCATTCACCGCTGGACCTACGACCTGCAGGGTAAGCTGCTGGGAGCACCCGAGTTTCCCGACAATCCTTGCCTGGATCTGCCTCACACGCCCCTGACGAGATGGAACGGTCTGTTGTTCTCGGGCCCACGCGACCCCGCGAAGGACCTGGCCGACTTCAGCCTGGTCCAGGACTACGACTTCACCGGCCATGTCCTCGAGCGCGTAGACGTCACGGAGCACAACTACAACTGGAAGGCCTTCATGGAGGTATACCTGGAGTTGTACCACGTCGGCCCCTTCCACCCCGGCCTGGCCAAGTTCGTGGACCCGGCCGTGTACCGGTGGAGTTTCGGCGAGCGCTGGAGCTCGCAGGAGATGGGCGTCTATCAGAACCTGACCCAAGCCGGTTCGCCGGCCTATGGACGGTACATCGACGCGCTGCTGCGCTACACCCGCGGTGAAATACCGAGGTACGGGACCGTCTGGTCTTGCTACTACCCGAATATCATGCTCGAGTGGTATCCGTTCTGTCTCTCCGTCAGCACGGTATACCCGCGTGGGACGGAGAAGTGCGTGAACGTCGTGGAGTTTTACTACCCGGAGGAGGTCGCGCTGTTCGAGCGTGACCTGGTCCAGCTGCACCAGGAGGCGTACGCCGAAAGCGCCCGGGAGGATGGCGAGATCTGCCAGCTGATGCACGACGGCCGGCGCGTGCTGTATCGAGACGGCATGGAGGCGCACGGTCCGTACCAGTCTCCGTCGGAAGACGGAATGATCCACTTCCACGAGTTCCTGCGGCGTCATATCGACCCGGAGCTTGAGACGGACCGCTAGCGGGTTCCCAGGCTCACCGCGTGCAACGGGGCTGCCCTCATCCAACCGCGTTTTCCCGACCTCGGCAGATTGCCAGATGATTTCCATCCAGCGCGAAGGCAGCCTGATCGTAGTCGGGGTGTTCGGCGAGCTCACGCTTGCCGACTACCGACGCTTCGAGCACGAGGTCGTCGACCAGCTGCAGAAGGCGGGGCGTTTCGATCTGCTCATCGACCTGCGCGACATGCTCGGTTACACCGTGGACGTCGTATGGGAGGACATCAAGTTCGCGCGCAGCCACAGCCACGACGTGGGGCGCATCGCGCTGCTGAGCGACGCCCAATGGGTAGCGTGGAGTGCCTGGCTGTCTCAGCTGTTCGTGGACGCCGAGATCCGCGTGTTCGACGACGAGACCCTTGCTCGCGCGTGGCTGGACGGTTCCGAACCCTGACAAATTTCGACTCTAAGTATGGACTATCGCACGATCGTTTCCGTCCCGGCCCTGCAGCGCGATCTGACTCACCCGGACCTGGTGATTTTCGATTGCCGGCACGAGCTGATGAACCCTGAGGCCGGCGCGCGCGCGTATGCATCGTCCCACGTGCCTGGCGCGCGCTTCGCGCATAGCGAGACGGATCTGGCCGGTCCGAAGACCGGTCGCAATGGCCGCCACCCGCTGCCCGATCCGCAGGCGTTCATGGCTTGGGTCGGGCGAAACGGCGTGGACCGTGGCAAGCAGGTCGTCGCCTATGATTTCGCCGCGGGGTCCGCCTCGGCGCGCCTGTGGTGGATGCTGCGCTGGGTCGGGCATGAGCGCGTGGCGGTGCTGGACGGGGGCTGGGAAGCATGGGTGAAGGCGGGTCTTCCAGTTACTGCGGACGGGGCAAACGTCGCGCCGACGACATTCGCGGGTAACGCGCAGGCGATGTGGGTGGATGTCGGATTCGTGCAAGCGCATCTGAATGATCCGTCGGTCGTCTTGCTGGATGCTCGCGCCCCTGAGCGCTTCAAAGGTCTCGTCGAGCCCATCGACCCGGTCGCCGGCCACATCCCTGGAGCGCGCAACCGATTCTTAAAGGAGAACCTGGGGGCTGATGGGCTCTTCAAGCCGGCCGAGGAGTTGCGACGGGCCTTCCTGAGGGTGCTGGGCACGGTCAAGCCGGAGCAGGTCGTCCATCAGTGCGGGTCCGGTGTGAGCGCCTGCAGCAACCTGCTGGCCATGGAGCTCGCCGGCTTGGCGGGGTCGCGGTTGTATCCGGGCTCGTGGAGCGAATGGGTAGCCGACCCGACCCGACCCATCGCCAGGGGATAGCGGCGTCGCGCGCTCGGCGATGGGACCGCCGGCCGATCTGATCCTGGTCCTGCATACCGCATACGTTCTGTTTGTGGTCGGCGGGCTGATGCTCATATGGCTGGGGGTCTGGGCGGGATGGCGCTGGGTGCGCGGCTTCTGGTTTCGCCTCCTGCACCTCGCGGCCGTCGGGCTGGTCGCACTGGAAGCGTTGGTCGGGGTGACCTGCCCGCTCACCGTGCTGGAAGACTGGCTGCGCTCGGGCGCGTACGCAGATGCCGGTTTCATCGAGCGGTGGCTGCACCGCTTCCTGTTCTGGGATCTTCCGGCCTGGGTTTTCACGCTAACCTATCTGGCCTTTGCACTGATGGTCGTGATGACCTGGCTGCGATGGCCGCCGACGCC
>DATJVW010000353.1:0-15899 GCA_035501675.1 Burkholderiales bacterium | reverse complement strand
CTTGACGTATGGGAGCGCCCGCTGCCGTGGAGGCAATGGAAGTGAACCGATGAGCGCCGCTCGTGGGGGTTTCGGAAAGACGGCGGATGCGCTCGCGTAGAATCAAGCGGCATTCCGCCACACTCAGCGACTCAGCGCAAGGACCTAACAGGAGAATGACAATGAGAGTATTGCGACCCAGGTGCGACCTCGAGACCAACACAGAAGCTCAACCTGCTAGAGACGCTTCCAACTCTCTGAATCATGGTAGGCCACCGGGGACTCGAACCCCGAACCAACGGATTAAGAGTCCGCTGCTCTACCAGTTGAGCTAGTGACCCCCTGGAAGGCGCGGATTATACCAGCGCCCGACTCATCAGGACCCTTCGCGCGCTCAAACGGCGATCGGCGCGGCTCCAGCGTGGAGCGAGCTGCACTGCAACGCGCTTCAACGCGACGTGTGCCATCATAGCTTGCGAGGACCCTTGGGTTTTTCATTCCCTACGGAGGCATGCATGGGACTTCTCGATCAGATTACCGGTGCGCTGGGCCAGCAAGCTGGCGGTTCCGGGCAGGCCAATCAATTGATGCAGATGGCGGTGAGCCTGATAAACAGCCACCCGGGCGGGCTGCAGGGTTTGGTTCAGCAGTTTACGCAGGCCGGGCTCGGACAGCAGGCGCAGTCGTGGGTGAGCACCGGACAGAATTTGCCGGTGTCGGCGGAGCAGATCACGCAGGTGCTCGGGTCGGGCAAGCTGCAGGAGATCGCCGCACAGCTCGGCATCGGTCATGCCGACGCGGCGAGTGGGCTGGCCAATGCGCTGCCCCACGTCGTCGATCACCTCACACCGAGCGGCGCGGTTCAGAACGACCTGGTGCAGCAGGGCCTGAGCCTGCTCAAGGGCAAGCTGGTCGGTTGAAGGAGCAGGGACCGCTCGAGTCTCTGCAGGTTCTAGGTGGGGGTTACAGGACAGCGAGGCGCTCCCCGCGCGCCTCGATCCTGCTCGTCGCGTAGGCGACCGCGGCGGCGGTCAGCAGAGGCAGCAGGAAAAGCGCGTCTCGCGCACCCGCGCCTCCCACCCCCACGTAGAACCCCGATAGGGGAGCTCCGCACTCCAGCGCCCTGGACAGAGCGCAGGTCACATCGACCAGCCAGAGGGAAAGGAATGTGAGGGCATAGGCCAGCGCGGGCGACACGTAGACGCGCCTGAACAGCAGCAGCAGGCACACCACGGAGAAGGCGCTGTAGATATAGAGCTGTTCCATGTCCGAGGTCAGCTCCCAGCGCGCGCAGCAGTAACTCACCGCGAGGGCCAAGACCCATAGGAGCTGCAAGCGGCGCGGTACCTTCCCGGCGCGCGCGTGGTAGGCGAGGATTGCGACCGAAGCGACTCCCGGAAGCAGGACGGCCACGCGTGTCTCGGGACACGACAAATAATTAACAAACGTCTGGTAGGCGGGGCTACCCAGCAGTTCGTCCAGCATTGGAGGTGGTCCCCCAGTTCTTGTTGAAGCGGTCTCCGATAGGGATCTTAGCGCGCTTGCGCCCGTTCAGCTACTTCATCGCTGCGGTGCGGACGCGAAAAGTTTCGCGCGGACAAATTCAGGCCGCGTGCCCTCCGAGATAGGCCGCGCGCACGTCCTCGTTGTCGAGCAGCTGGGCGGTGGTGCCTTCGACAGTCATGTTGCCGGTCTCCAACACGTAGCCGCGGGCGGCCACGGACAGAGCCATGTGCGCGTTCTGCTCCACCAGCAAGATGGTGGTGCCCAGCGCGTGGATCTGGCGGATGGTCGCGAAGAGCTGCTGCACGATCACCGGCGCCAAACCGAGCGACGGCTCGTCCAGCAGCAGCAGCTTCGGCTTGGCCATGAGACCGCGCGCGACCGCCAGCATCTGCTGTTGCCCGCCCGACAGCGTCCAGCCGAGCGCGTCCGCGAAGCGCTTGATGTCGGGGAAGATGCCGAACATCTCCTCGACGCCCTCAGTCATCGCCTGTTTGGACAGGTGCCCGCGGGCCGTGGAGCCTAGCATGATGTTCTCTTTCACGGTCAGCCCGGGGAAGATGCGCCGGCCCTCGGGCACGTGCGAGATGCCCATTCGCACGATGTGCTCGGGCGAGATCGTGTCGATGCGCTGCCCCTCGAACCAGATCTCGCCCGTGGTCGGTCTGATCAGGCCCGAGATGGTGCGCAGCGTGGTGCTCTTGCCGGCGCCGTTGGCGCCCAGCAGCGTGACGATCTCGCCCTTCTCCACGTGCAGGCTGACGCCGCGCAGAGCCTCTACGCTGCCGTAGGCGCTGGACACGTTCTTAAGCTCGAGCAGCGGCATGGGTCGGTCCTTCGCCCAGGTACGCGGCGATCACGTCCGGGTGCCGCAGCACTTCCTGCGGCGTGCCCTCCGCGATCTTCTTGCCGAAGTTGAGCACGGTGATCTTGTCCGACACCTTCTCCACCAGGCCCATGTCGTGATCGATGAGAAACACGGTCAACCCGTGCCCGCGCAGGCGCTTGAGCAACCCCACCAGCTCGTGCTTCTCGGTCTGATTCAAGCCGGCGCCCGGCTCATCGAGCAAAAGCAGCTTCGGATGCGCTGCCAGCGCGCGGGCGATCTCCACCAGCCGCTGGTGCCCGTACGGGAGGTTGCGCACGATCATGTGCGCGCGCTCGAGGATGCCGACGAAATGCAGCGCGGACAAGGCGCGCGTGACCAGCGCTTCGCCCCCGGCCTCCATCGGGTTGTTGTCGCGTTGCCCGCCCACCATGACGTTCTCGAGCGCGGTCATGGTCTGGAACAGGCGGATGTTCTGGAACGTGCGCCCCATGCCCAGCCCGGCGCGGTCGTGCGGCTTCAGCTGCGTCACGTCGATCCCGTCGAGGAGGATCTTCCCCGCTGTGGGCCGGTAGATGCCGTTCACGACGTTGAGCGAAGTGGTCTTGCCCGAACCGTTCGGGCCGATCAGCGCGTGCACTGTGCCCGGCGCGACCGCGACGTCGATGCCGTCCACCGCCCTCAGGCCGCCGAAGTGCTTCTGCAGGTTCTCGAGCTTGAGCACCGGGCGGTCGTCCTGCGTCTTGATGTCGAAGTTGAGCGCCGGAACGGCGCCAATGACCGGCGCCCTGGGCTTGCGTACGCGCTGGAAAGTGTTGCGCATCAGGCCCCAGATGCCTTCCGGCATGAACACCATGATCAGGATCACGCCCAGGCCGTAGACGGCGAGGTACAGGCTCTTCAGGAAGCGCAGCCACTCGGGAAGCAGCACGATCAGCACGGTGCCCAGCGCGGCGCCGAAGGGCGACTGCGCGCCGCCCAGCAGCACCGCGGTGAGGAACTCGATCGAGCGCAGGAAGCTGAAGTTATCCGGGCTGATGTAGCTGAACCCGGCGGCATAGAGCGAGCCGCCGATGCCGCCCAGAACGGCGCTGATGGCGAAGGCGATGACTTTGGTGCGCAGCGTGTGCACGCCGATGGTCCCGGCCGCGAGCTCGTTGTCGCGCACCGCTCGCATGGCGCGACCCAGCCGCGTGCTGGGCAGCCACCACACGAACCAGATCAGCAGATACAGCACCGCTGCGCAGAACAGAAGATACGCGCGCTTGTCGGTCAAGTGCAGCCCGAACAGCGCCGGCGGCTCGATGCCGGGGATCCCGTCGGGGCCGCGGGTGACGTCGATCCAGTTGACCATAACCAGGTCGAAGATCTGCTGAAAGCTGATGGTGATCATGGCCAGGTAGTGGCCGCCCAGCCGCAGCGTGGTGAAACCCAGAACCAGTCCCGCGATGGCGGCGGCGCCCATCCCGAGCGCGAAGGACACCCAGAAGTGCAGGCCCCAGCTCACCGTGCCCAGGCCTACCGCATAGGCGCCGATGCCGAAGAAGGCCGCCTGCGCCAAGTTGATCTGCCCGGCATAACCCAACACCACGACCATGCCCAGCACGGCCATGGCGTAGGTCACCGAGTTCATGAAGATATTGAGGACGTAGTCGCTGACGTGCAGCGCGTAGGGGAGCAGCGGGAACGCGATGGCCAGGACCGCGAGGAGCAGCAGGCCGGGAAGGTTGTTCTGGCCGCCCACGGGCACGGCCGGCTTGGCCAGCGCCTGGCTCATGCTTTCTCGGAGACTTTTTCGCCGAAGATTCCCTGGGGCCGGAACAGCAGCACCAGGAACAGAGCGAGGAAGGCGTACGCGTCCTTGTACGGGACGCCGTTCGGGATGTGATATGCGGCGAGGCTCTCCACGACGCCGATGATCAGTCCGCCCACGATGGCACCACGTACGTCGCCGAAGCCGCCGATGATGGTGGCGGCGAACGCCTTCAGCGCGATGGTGGAACCCATCCCGATCGAAACGAACAGGATCGGCGCGACCAGCATCCCGGCCAGGCCGCCCAGCACGGCGCTGTACACAAAGGTGATGATGATCATCAGCGTCACCGGGATGCCGAGCAGACGCGCCATGTCCTTGTCCTGGGAAGTCGCCTGCAGTTTCTTGCCGATCAGCGTGTGCTCGAAGAAGAAGTATTGGAACGCGACCGCCAGGATGGTGAAGCCGAGGATGACCAGATACTGGCTGTCGAGGAACACACCGCCGATGGTCACGCCCTCGACGTTGAACAGCTTGTCCAGCGGCCGGGGCTGCGGGTTGAACAGAGCGAGCACCGTGTTCTGCAGGAAGATCGACGCGCCCAGCGTGCTGATCAGCACCGGCAGGAACGAGCGGTTGCGCAGCGGGTAGTAGACGCCGTAATTGAACGCCACGCCGATGAGGGCCATGACCACGGCGGCGAGCGCGATGGCCAGCCAGTAGGGAACGTGCACCGCGAACCCCGGGATATGCAGCTCGGGATTGCCGGGCATGCCGACGGTGAACAGAATCATCGCGTAGCCGCCGAGCATGGCGAAATCGCCCTGGGCGAAGTTCACCACGTTGGTGGCCCGGATGATGAGCACGAAGCCCAGCGACACCAGCGCGTAGATGCTGCCCAGCGCCAGGCCCTGGAACAGCACCTGCAGATTGTTGGCCAGCACGTCCACGACGACGCCTTTACCCTCTCCCTTTCCAGGGCGCCCGAGGCGCGCTACCTGGTCACCGCCGCCAGCCGCTTACTTCTTGGGATTATCGATGTGCTTGATGAAGCCGATCTTGCCGCCGTCGTTATGCACGATGTTGTAGCCGCGCAGCCCGTCGCCGTTCTCGTCGAAACAGTAAGTGCCCTCGACGCCTTTGTAGCCGCAGGTGGCGAGGATTGCCTTGCGGATCGCCTCCGGATTGGTGCTCTTGGCCTGGTTCATCGCTATGGCGAGGATGTGCACGGCGTCGTACGCCCAGCTGGAGTACACATCCGCTTCGAGGTTGTACTTGGCTTTGTACTTATCTGCGTACGCTTTGGCCTGCGGGCTCGAGCCCGGGGTGAAATCGGCGATGGCGTAGACGCCATACAAGGCCGAACCGGCCAAATTGCGCGCCGTTTCGGTGATCACCGAGGGCGATCCGACCCAGACCGTGCTCAAGCCCAGCTGCCGGAGCTGCTTGGCGAAGATCCCGACGTCGGGCGAGTTGGTCATGTAAGAGCCGATGATGTCCGCCCCCGATTTCTTGATCGCGAGCACGATCGGCGTGAAGTCCTGAGAGTTGTTGGTGTAGCCCTGGACCAGCACCGGCGTGATGTCGTACGCCTTGAGCGCTTGGACCAGCGCGTTCATGCCACCGGTACCGAAAGCGTCGGTGGAGTGCACGATGGCCCATTTCTTCAGCTTCAGCGTGTTGACGCCGAAGTCGGCGATGACCAGCGAGGAGAACGAATCATTGGGGCGACAGCGAAACAACCAGGGGTTGCCGGTGTGAGTCAGGCTGGGGTCGGTGCCGCCGAACATGGTGGGGATGCCCGCCTTGGCGACGCTCGGAGAGATGGCCTGCGTCTGAGTGCTGCGAATCGGCCCGATGACGGCGGGGACGCCTTCGCCGACGAGCTTGGTATAGGCGAGCACGGTCCCAGGATTGGTGCTCTGATTGTCCTCGAGCAGCAGCTCCACCTGCTTGCCGAGGATGCCGCCCGCTTTGTTGATCTCCTCGACCGCCAGGCGTGCGCCGTTGACCGTGTACACACCCGCCTCGGCGTTGGGGCCGGTGGTCTCGTTCACCAAGCCAATCTTGATGACGTCCGCCGCCCGGGCAGAGACGCTGAGAACGAGGGCTGCGATCGATGCGGCGATGCAACCGAGGGCCAGTCTGCGCATGTACTCCTCCCGAAAGATCTCGTTGTTTGTCCCGCAGACCTGCAGCGGGGAACTTGTCGGCCCGCACGCGTGAGGTCACGCATCCGCGGGGCGGTTGCGCTGGCACGGGTCCGACGAAAACGCCGCAGAGCAGCACCCGGTAGACTCGGGCCCCGATTCACCGGGGACCAGCGCACTCGGTTGGCGTGTCCTCTTGCGGCGCGATTGCGGGTAATCCTATTCCGGCGGGACAGCGGCGTCAACGCTGCGGCGCCCGGTGTCAATCCGCTTGCAGAGCGTTGGAGACTTCGATCAGGTTCAGATCGGGGTCGCGGAAGTAGACCGAGAGAATCGGCCCGCTGGCGCCGGTGCGCTGGACCGGTCCCTCGAGAAGCTGGACCCCGCACGCCTCGAGGTGGGCGACGACTTCAGCGATCGGCGTGCCGGTGATGAGGCAGAAGTCGGCCGAGCCGGGCGTCGGCCGATCGGCCTTGGGCTCGAGCTCCTTGCCCGCCTGATGCAGGTTGAACTTCTGGTTGCCGAACGCCAGCGCCTTGCGGCCGCCCTCGAAGTTCACGACCTGCATCCCGAGCACGCGCCGATAGAACGCGCAGCTGACCTCGACGTCGCGCACGGTGAGAACGACGTGATCGATGCGCTCGATGTGCATTTTTGTTGCCGAGTGAATACCGGCCCATCCTAACCCAATCTCGAAACGCAAAGGGCCCGGCTGTGCTGGGCCCCCGATGCGGACTGGGCGGCCCCTTACTTCAGGTCGTCCTTCACCGCGTCCAGCGCGGCCTGGGCGCACATGCCGTCGTGCTCCGCGGTGTCTCCGCTCACGCCGATCGCCCCGACCTGTTCGCCGCCCCCGGTCTTGATGGGCAGACCGCCCTCGAACGTGACGAGGCCGGGAACGAAGGCGATGCCCGGAACGTTCTTGGCGATGTCTCCGAACTGCTTGGTGGAGAACGGGAAGCTGGACGACGTGTTGGCCTTGAGCTGCGCGATCTTCACGCTGCCCAAGAACGCATCGTCCTGGCGCAGGAAGTATTTCAAATTTCCGCCCGTATCCACGATGGCGATGTTCATCTTCCAGCCCTCCGCCTTGGCTTTCTGCTCGCAGGCGGCGGCCATCTTCTTGGCGGTCTCGAGGTTCAAGACGGTGCGTTTGTCCTGCGCGAGCGCAGATCCGGCCGCCAAGCACAGTGCTACGCCTACCAGGCAAGTCACGCTGTGGAACTTCATCTTCGGTCTCCTTTGATTTTGGTTGTGAGGCGGGGAGGATCCCCGCACAAAGGGAACGCTAGTTTAGCAACCAAAGATGTCGGCGGCTTGGCAGCTGCCGTGTGCCTGAGGCGGGACGTGATCCGTCGGGCGCGCACTCCCGGACTGTGTATGCCCGGAACCGCTCGCGGCGGACTGTGCCTGGCGGGCTTGCTCGGGAAGGCTCTGAAGCGGCTGCGGTCAGTGGCCGGCGGTCCTAGCCACCCGGGCGCGCTCTTCGAGATCGGAGAAGTCTGCGCGATCCGACAAGCTGGTCGGTACGCGGTGTTTGATCAGCAGCGCGAACAGGCTCAGTCCACTGGGACCGGGATAGGCCTGGGTGCTCTCGCGGAAATACCAGACTTCACCGCCCTGCGCCTTGAGAGAAACCAGCTCGGGTTCGAGCAGAGGGACCATCGTCCGCTCGCCGTTGACGAGCACCACGCCGGAGGTGAGCACCGAGATCTTGAGCACCGGTCCAGCCGCGAGGGCGCGTCCGGCGGTGAGAGCAAGAACGACGAGAAATGCCGCTGCACTGAAGCGAGGAACCATAAGCCCAACCCTCAGAGGTTGAAACCCAAGTCGGTGGCGCGCTGCATGCCCTCCGACGCCTTCTCCTCGCCCCTGATGAGTGCAACGCAAGCGCCGTGCCGAGGCCGTCTGGGTGGCAGTCCAATCGTCAAAACCAGCGGCAACAAGCAGTTGGCGCCAGCCGGCCGTCGCACAACGTACGAATTGGTGGCGCGGACGCGGGACAGTGCACCGTCAGCGTGCGGCGCGCCAGCGTTTAGGCTTGGCGTCTGCGCCAACGAATTCCCGAGCGCCAAAGGGGACCGCCTGGCCGTCGCGGATGCGCACGCAGCTCACGCCGGTGTCGATCTCCGGATGGCGTTCAACGATGTTTCCGGATCGCGAGACCCGCTCGCTTTCCGCCGCCGTGCCGACGGTTCGATGCGCATCAAACCAGCGCGAGCCGCACCTTGTGCAGCACCACCGGCAGCTCGCTGCCGTCGTCGAACTCGGCGCCCGCAGTCACGCCCGCGCGCGCGATCTCTTCCGCGTCCTCGCTGCGCTCGAACAGCGTGAACATGGCACCGACCGCGTGCGAGGCGCCCGAGCCGATGGCCCAAAAGCGCGGGAACGCCTCGACGTCGCGCGACGGTGTGACTCCGAAGATGCCGCGCGGGCTGGCCAGCAACGCGCTCATCCGGGTGGTCTCGTAGGCGTCGTCGGTCTCGGCACGCGGATTCATGTGGTACTCCTCGCGCAGGACGTTGTGCATCACGCGCCAGGTCTCGAAGATCTCGGCGGGCGTGTCCAGCCTCACGTTGTCCGGGTAGCGCGAGAAATAGCTCTGCAGCACGGCGTTGTGCACCGCATAGCCGACGGTGCCGATGAAGGTGTCGCGAAACCGGAAGATCTTGTCCGGCGTCTCCGAGTAGTGGGACTTCTGCTTCAGAGTCCCGATGGTCGCCAGCGTGTCGCAGGCGATGCACGCGATTCCGGCCTTGCGGACCACGACGATGGTAGACATTTCAGACAGCATGCCACAGCGCGAGTCAGCATGTCACTGACGCGAGGATCCGCCCGTTTCGGTGCTGGAACCCGGAGCGGCTCCAATGTCGCGCCGCGGGAAGTTCAATAACTCGGCTTTCCGTCTCGTCCGATCTGGACAGTACGCTCCTCGGGCGTGCCCTTTGTGGAAGGCCCCAGTAACCAGCGTATACGCAGCGTCGAAGATTCCGGGGACCACTCGATACCGCGGGAAGCGAGTTCAATGTTTTCGCGACAACTGTCGATCTTGACGCGGAACGTTTCCTTAGGCGCCTTGCTTGAGACCGAAATGACGCGTAGAAACCGCTCGTAGCCCGCTTGGCAGTAGGACATGCCACCGGGCTTGGATCGATAACTGTCGACCACGATAATCGCCGAGCCTTTTAGCTCACCGACTACCTGAACCTGGCTCGGTTGCGACTTGGAGGGCACGGTGGAGTCTCGTAGCACTCTGAGGACGTAACGCTTCCCCTCTTGGGTCCGGATCTCAAGCCTGGATTTGGAACCTTCACTCGAGTCGTGGACCGCGTGTGGCGCGGAGAGCGCGAGCGGAGCCTGGGCCAAAGCTACGACTAAACTCGTCAGGATCAGCAAGTTATCCCAGAATGCGATCCGCATAGCAGACCCCAAAGTAGTTCCACCGAGCCCCTGAACGAGGAGCCGCCGAGAAGCTGCTGCTGTCCCTCTTGTGAAGTTCCGCCACGGTCTTGCCCTTGTTTTCCGGGTCGCTCATGTCCCACCCGATATTGCCGGTTTGCGAGTCGCAGAGGATGTTCGATGGCCTAATCCACTTGCCGGTCTTTGCATCCCATTCGTGGTAGCTGCCCCCATTCCAACGGCACACGGCTTCGTACTTCAGCTGCTCACTCGTATAGCTGCGGTTGCTCTGGGAGAGCTAGGCGATGGCGGCCGTGCGCTTCTGTTCGAAAAGCTTCAGACCGCCGTCGACGTTCAGCTTCCAGTTCCACACCCGATCCAACGCCGGCGCTGGGGTAGTGAGTTGGCACATGCCATAGCCGTTATCGAAGGACTTGATGGGTTCGTTGGTGGCGTTGAAGTGCTTAAATTTGGATTCGTGCTCAATGATCTTGTCGAAGCCGCCACTATTGGGCTTGGTCACAAGGTATTGGGTAACTTCCTGGGGACTTGGGTTGGTGCCCTTGACCTTCACCGTGACGGTCGCCATAGCCTTGTTTGCCTCGGCTCGAACGGTGAGCGTCCCGCCGGCGTTCGCAATTGCGGCCTTGGCATTCCACTGGTTACCGCTCGTGGTTTCCTTTCCGGATTTTGTGAACTTGCCCCAAGCGACGGTCCAGTTCCAACTATGAGGTCCCGTCGTATCAGTTTCGAACTGGATGCTGGGCCATTCAGGAGCAGAGGTGACTGCAAATGATTCATTTGGTCTAGGCTTGATGAACTTCATCGAGCGCATGCCTCTTTGAAGCGCGCGAGCGCGCAATACTCCCGGCGAGAAGGCGATTAGCTTACGTTCAACGTTCCTCGGGTAGGCGCACGCCCTCAATTTCTGCTTTCTTGATCAGAATCGCCACGCGCATCTCCATTAGTCGATCCGAGCACCCACTATAGCAGTGCGAAGAAATTGCGGCTGACTCGGACGAATCAAGAGCAAGAGTGCTGAGGTGCTAAGTTGGGGGCGGATTGCGTGGCGCGCTGACACGGCTACCGGCCCGCGCACGCTTCCCGCTAACCTGGCGCCATCGGCGGCGCTGGGCTGTCCGGCCATAGGCCGATCCATTCGGCGCCCAGGATGTTGTCGAAGAACTGCATCCAGGCCCGCCGGGTCGCCAAGCCGCCTCGCTGCAGGACGCTGCGTATCACCTCCACAGCCGCGGGGACGTCGATCAAAGCCAAGTCGATGTAGTCGTAACGCCGGCCGGAACCGCCGCCGATCACGCAGCCCAGGCGTTGCGGACGCAGCGCCTGGTTCAGCACGTTCTCGCTCTTGATCCGTTTCCCCACTGCGGAGCGTCGCAGGGGCCGACCGCGGTCGATCTTGAGATAGCAGAAGGTTTCGCCCGAGCGCGAGAATCGGCCCGACCA
This sequence comes from Burkholderiales bacterium, assembly GCA_035501675.1. Lineage (GTDB taxonomy): Bacteria > Pseudomonadota > Gammaproteobacteria > Burkholderiales > SHXO01 > SHXO01. The sequence goes on along the minus strand of DATJVW010000353.1, from coordinate 4,825 downwards.
GAACAGCTGGTTGCTGTGAGCGTTGCGCCACAGGTCGGGCGCGCAGGTGACGGCCGCACCCAGGTCGTAGCGATGGAAGTAATCCTCCTGTTTCTTGGGTTTCAGGTCGACCTCGGTCCACGCTAGCGATTCGAGCCTATCGAGGAACGGTTGCGCGGGGACGCCCGAGCGCTGCCCGGCCGCGAGCGTGACGAAGGCGCGCCGCACGGCGCCCGGAGGCAGCGGCTGCGCGACCTCTGCCGCCGCGTCCAGCCTGCCGACCCAGTCGGTCAGCAACTCCTCGCCCAGCAGCGATAGGGCCGCGAGGAACGTTTGGCTGCGTGCGATGCCGAGCTTGCTGTCGAGAAAAGGCTGCGGGAACTGAAACAGCAGGTCGACGCGGTTGAATTCCCCGGGCGTCAGGGCAACACCGGTGAATGCGGGCTCGACGCCGGTCCTGCTCTTGATCGTGGAGCTCATGTGCTCGACGCTTTCCGGCTGCCGGTGAGCGAAGAACGACCAGCCGGAAAGCGTCGGCGCCCGCTTGAGAATTTCGTCCACCAGCGGGCGCAGCTCGTGATCGGCCTCGGGCGTAATGACCAGGCGGTGCCCGCCCGAGCTGCCGGGGCCGAACTCCCACATCAGCCGCGCATCGATGCTCTGCAGATGCTGCTCCATCCAGGCGACCAGGTCCCACTCGCTTTGGTTGTTGAACAGACGGTCGAGGTCCTGCGCCCTCGCCTCGAACGCCCTCCACCAAGCGTCGATCCGGCCGATGACCACGGCGCGTTGCGCATCCTCTTCGGGGCGCTCACCCGGCGTATAGAACTTCCAGCGCATCGCTGTCCGCGGGGGACCGAGCCTCGCCGGCTCAGCCGGGGCGCCGGGCCCGAACGGCCCTGAGCCCGAGGGACACGGCGATCAGGGCCGCTGACGGTAACCAAACCCAGCGTAGCTCGCTGGCCAAGACTTGCAGCCCTCGATCGGAGAAGAATTCCCGCCCGATGGGCGCCACCTCGATGGGCGTCACCGGGAAGAAGTAGCGCTCCCGGCTGAACGGGGCGAAGAATGCGATGCCCAGTCCGCCATTGGTGAAAGCGTCAAGGATGCCGTGGGATGCAACTGCAACGAACAGGTAGAGCCAGATGCGCGGGCGTATGTTGCTCCACCGGGCGCGGCGCAGCGCGAGCGCGGTCACCACAGTGCTGAGAAGCAACGCAAAGGCGATCGAGTGGGACAGCCCGCGATGGCCGAGCATGGCCGCGTACGGGATGCCGAAGGCGAAGGCCAGCACGTCGAGGTCGGGCAACGCGGCGCACACGACTCCCAGAATCCAGGGCCGCAGCCCAGCCCCGGCAGGCAGCAGAGGGGTGCCGAGCGCGACGGCGGAGACTGCATGAGTGAATACCGTAGGCATTGGGGCATCCCGAGCATCTGGCTATCTCGCGACCCGCGCCGGCGCTGCCACGTTGGTCACATAGGTCTGCCAGATCTCCGGCATCCGCTCGAGGACGAGTTCCTTCCCGAGGACCTGTTCTTCGCGCAACGCCTCGGCGACGACTTCGGGAGTGAGTGTGGACAGGGCCCGGCTCGAAACCGGCACGTAACTGATGTGCCAGGGCTCAGGATACACCCCGCCGCGATCGCGATCGTAGGGACGAAAGAAGTCGAAGCGGCCGAGGTTCTCGTCCATCCACAATGCCAAGCGCTCGAACACCCCGCCGGGGACGTATTCCTCGGGCAGCAGCCGGACCCGGTAGCCTTCGGGAACCGCCGCCCGGTCGTAGACGTCGATCTCGCTGCCCCAGTGATGGCGGCTCGCGCCGGGAACCGCGGACCAGACCAGGATCGCTTCGACCAGCTCCGGTTCGCTCAGGCCGGCGTGCTCGCGCAGGTTTCCGTCCCGGTCGTACAGCGGGCGCTCGCCGCGGAACTTGCGGTTCCAGATCTCGACCTGCTGCTGAAAGTCGCGAAAGGCACTGAATGGCGCCACGTCGAGGCCGTCTTTGGCTGCCGCATCGCGCAGCGCGAGGAAGGGCTCGACCGCGTCGCGATGCAGCGCCACGCGAGGGTCCTCGATCTGCTCGATGTGCGTGCGTACTCGTCCAGTCAGCTCGAGCTCGTTCATCGTTCAACCGTAGCGCGCCAGGATCACCCCGACCAGCACGGCGAAAGCAAGGATCATGACCGCTGTCAGGAAGTGCTCGGCGGCGATCGCCCCTGCAGCCAGCGCCACAGCGCAGGCCACCATCCGCTGGTCCTCATGACGAACGAACGCGACGATTCCGAGCACGAGCGCGATGAATCCCATGACCAGCGAAGCGATCGAGATGCGCCGGTCCCGCCAGGCGTTATGGGATTCCGGTGCCGGCGGGGAGGCCGGCGCCATCCCGATCGCCGTCACCGTCTGATCCTTCAGCTGCCCCAGCCAGTCTGCGGCTTGCTGTTGGAGCGGTTTCGACGGCGGGTCGTACATCGGGGCGACCCAGCCGGGTAACAGCGCGAGGGCGAGCGCCACAACGCCGAACCCAAGCCCGGCCCAGCCGAAGTAGCGAGGTGCGCGCCGGCGCGTTGGTTTGGCGGAGGCGTCGGGACCGCCCGCGGCAAGCGCAGAACGGCGCTTCAGCACGCCGGGCCTCCGTCAGTTCGCCGCGCCTTCCGGATCACGCGTGCAGGACACACTTGGCGTACAGGTCCTGGAACCGCCCGTCGGGGTCGTAGCGCTGCTTGAGCGCCCGGTACGCCTCGCCGTCGTAGAGGGTCCAGAACTCGGCCGGTGTGAAGTAGCTGTCCGAGTAGAGCGACTTGATTCCGCCCAGCTCCTGCACTTTTCTTTCCAGCAGGCGGTTGAAGTGCCCAGGGACGTGGGCCTGCCGGCTGCGCACCACGTCCCAGAAGCCGAAGTTCACGAACGTCGTTGAGCCGTCCATCGGGTACAGGGTCCAGTGATGCCCTGGATTCCAGCGTCGGATGGGACAGATCCACACCGGCAGGATCCCGATTTCGCGGTGGAAGAACTCCAGGAACTCGGCCGCGTGCTCGATCGGAATGTCGACGTCCTGGATCACCGACTCGCGCTGCTGCCCGCGCAGCCGATCGAGCGTGTGCATCAGCCGCCAGCGGCTGTTGAACCGCATGAGCTTCGTGTAGAACCTCGAGTTGAGGCGCCGGCGCCCGAGTAGCCGACGCACCACCGGGTTCTGCGCCGCGAGATTCTTCGAACACCAGAACCAGTCGGTGTCCCAGCGCCAGAGGTAGGCCGCGGCCGTCAGATAATCCGTCTCGCGCTCGCGGATCGAGCGGTAATAGATCCGCTCGAAGGTGTAATCGCTGCAGTAGGGGGCCTGGTCCACGAAGCGCCCCAGCGTGATGTAGAGCTCGTCGGGGGCGAACACCGAGCCGTCGATGAAGTCGATGTCCGGCCTTTGGCACAGCTCGGCGAGCTGCCCGAAGTACGCGGCGCGGCCGCTGTGGCGCAGGTGGGAGAGGACGACGAAGCGCTTCACCGGCGCGACCCTGGTCTTGACGCGCAGCGCGTATCCCAGCGTGCCGTAGGAGTTGGGGAAGCCGAAGAACAGGTCGCGATGCTCGTTGTCCGGCGTCGCCGTGACCACGCTGCCGTCGCCCAGCAACACCTCCAGCTCCAGGAGCGTCTCGTGCACCAGCCCATACCTGAACGAGCTCGATTCGATGCCCACACCGGCGACCGCTCCGCCGATCGTGATCGATTTCAGCTGCGGCACCACGCAGGGCATGACGCCGTGCTCTAACGTGACGGCGGTCAGCGCGTCGTAGGGCGTCATCGCCTCCACGTTCACCCAGCCCTCGCGCGCATCGACATCGAGGACGTGGTGCAACGTGCTGACGTCGAGGCGCTGCCGGGGCGCCCTCTCCCGGCTGCGGAACAGGTTCGAGGTCGGCTTGCCCAGCCCTACGTTCGAACCGCGGCCGCCGCGGATCTGACGGATCAGCTCGTCCCTGCGCTCCGCGTAACACAGCATCCGCTCAAACCCGCTCCGTCTCGCGCACCGGCGCATACGCCGTCTCGCGTCCGCTGTCCTTCTCGTACAGCCAGGCCCGGCTCATCGGGTAATTGTCCTTATTGATGTTGCCCTTGCTGAAGACGATCTGGAACAGGTGCGTTTGGGCGTGCGATGAGCGGAACATTTCGGCGCAAGACACCAGGTAACTGCGCCACACGCGGCGGAAGCGCTCGTCGAACCTGGCGGGGTTCAGCGCGTGGATCTTGTCCCAGTTGCGGTCGAAGCGCTCAGTCCAGGCATCCAGCGTCAGCGCGTAGTGCCGGCGCAGGTTCTCGACGTCCACGATCTCGAGGCCGCAGTCTTCCATCGCGGTGATCGTCTGCGTCAGGCTCGGGATCCAGCCGCCTGGGAACACGTGCCTGCGGATGTAGAACTCCGTGTCGCGCACGCCCACGTGACCGATGAAGTGCAGCATGCCCAGGCCGCCGGGCTTGAGGAAATCGGCGTGCGCCTTGACCACCTCGCGCAGCTGGTCGCGGCCGGCGTGCTCGAGCACACCGATGGATACGACCTTGTCGAACTTGGCGTGCACCTCGCGAAAATCGGCCTCGCGCACCTCGAGCCTGCCGGACAGGTCCCTCTCGTGGATCTGGCCGCGGAGCCATTCCACCTGCTCGGTGGTCGTATTGACCCCGCACACGCGGGCACCAAACTGCTGCTCCGCGCGAAACATGAATCCGCCGAAGCCGCAGCCGATGTCCACCACGCTCTCGCCAGGCTTGAGACGGATCTTGTTGCACACATGATCGATCTTGTTGCGCTGCGCCTCTTCCACGCTGCGCGTGCCGGGCTTCCAGTAGGCG
>DATJVW010000352.1:0-5135 GCA_035501675.1 Burkholderiales bacterium | reverse complement strand
ACTCTGGCTGGAGTTGCTGGTGGAGTCGATCTGGTCGAAAGCGCGGTGAGCTTTATCCTGGGGGCCAATGTCGAGAAGCTGACCTTGACGGGGGCGGACAACGTCAACGGCACGGGCAATGGGCTAGCCAACACGCTGATTGGCAATTCGGGCAACAACACCCTCAACGGCGCAGCAGGCGCCGACATCCTGCAGGGTGGAGGCGGTGATGACAAATTTATCTTCGACCCGCTGGATACGCAGGTTGCAGGCGGCACTGGCATTGACACCCTTAAGTTCACCGGAGGTGGGCAGCATCTCGACCTCGACGGAAAGGCAGGGACCGTCTATACCGGCCTCGAGGCCATCGACCTGACCGGGATCGGTAACAACTCGCTGTCGCTGACCGCGCAGAACGTCATCGACATGTCCGGCACGACCGATGAACTTACTGTAAACGGTAACACGGGCGACTCGATCAGTTCGACCGGGCAAGGCTGGGCGGCAGCGGGGAATCAAACGATCGGCGGCATTGTGTATGACAACTACACGTCGGGCGACGCGACCTTGCATGTGCAACACGGCGTGACGTCGCACCTGACTTAGGATTCGGTTGACAGGATAACAATTGCCACGCTCGTAAACCGCTCATGCGTCAATTGCTAGCTCGCTTCCGGCCGTTCTTCGCCTACGCCGGCCTGTTCAGCCTGTTCATCAACCTGCTGCAGCTGGTGCCGGTGCTGTACATGCTGCAGATCTTCGACCGCGTCATCGCGAGCCGCAGCGACGAAACGTTGGTGGTGCTCACGATGGGCGCGGTGCTGGCGCTGTTGGTCGGAATGCTGCTGGATATTCTGCGCGGCCGCCTGCTGGCGAGCGCCGGCGTTGCGCTCGACCGCCGCCTCGGCCCTCCAGTGCTGGCGGGGTTGCTAGCAAGCGCTGGGAGGCCGGGCGGAGCGGAGTACGTCGCCGGCCTGCGCGATGTCGGCGCGTTGAGAAGCTTTCTCACCGGGTCTGGCATCTTCGCCTTGTTCGATGCGCCCTGGCTGCCGATGTACATCGTCGTCATCTTCCTGTTCCATCCACTGCTGGGGCTCATCGCGAGTCTGGGCTCGGCAGTGTTGCTGTGCCTGGCGTATTTGAACGAGAAACTCACGCGCCGCGCTCTGGAGGATCTGCAGACGGATGCACGCAAGGCCGGACGGTTCATCGATTTGAGCGTGCGAAACGCGGAGGTCGTTGGCACCCACGGCATGGTTCGCAACGTGGTCAGCTACTGGGAAGATCTAAACCGCGGCGTGCTCAATGCACAGCTGCGCGCGAGCCGTGCCGGCGGAGCGGTCAGCGGCGCGACCAAGCTCGTGCGGCAACTGATCCAGATCGCAATGCTCGGGACTGGCGCCTGGCTGGTCATCGATCTGCACGTCACCGCCGGCGTCATGCTCGCAGCGACGATTCTTCTGGGGCGGGCTCTGGCGCCGGTGGAGGCCATCATCGCGGGATGGAAGAGCCTGGTCGATGCGCGCGGAGCTTACTCTCGCTTGAGCAACTTGCTGGGTGCCTACTCCGGCGACCGCAAGCGCACCGAGCTTCCCGCTCCGGAGGGTGCGCTGTCCGTCGAGCGCGTGGCGTTTGGAATCCGCGACCAGGAAAAGGCCATCATCCGCGGCGTCTCGTTCGAGATAGCGGTCGGCGAATCGCTGGGTATCATCGGCTCGAGCGCAGCGGGCAAGTCCAGTCTCGCCCGCCTCATACTCGGCCTGTGGAAGCCCGTAAACGGCGTGATCCGACTGGATGGCGCGGACGTTTCGGAGTGGCCGCGCGACACGCTCGGTCCGCACCTCGGCTATCTGCCACAAGACGTGGAGCTTTTCTCGGGGACCGCCGCGCAGAACATCGCGCGCATGGGAGAGGTCGACTCGGAGGCCGTGGTCGATGCGGCGAAGCGCGCCAACGCACACGACGTGATCGTACGCCTGCCAAGCGGTTACGACACCCAGATTGGAGAGGGCGGCGCCACGCTATCCGGCGGGCAGCGGCAGCGCTTGGCCTTGGCCCGCGCGCTGTACCGGAACCCACGTCTGGTGGTGCTGGACGAGCCGAACGCGAATCTCGACAGCGAGGGCGAGGATGCGTTGATGCGCTCTATGTTGAGGCTCAAGCAGGAGAAGGTGACACTGATCGTGATCACGCACCGCCCCTCCCTGCTCGCCAACGTCGATAAGATATTGGTTCTGCGCGAGGGGCAGGTCGAGATGTTCGGTCCGCGCGCGGAGATCATCGCGCGAGTGAAGCGCGCCAGCGTGCAGACCCTGACGCCCGTGGTAGCGGCTCAGGTCTTGCCCCGGGCGGAAGGATAGTCATGCTGTCGTGGTTCTTGTTGCCGCCGCTCGAAGGGGATGAGGCCGCCAGCGCGCGCCGGATCATCCGCACCGGTCTTGTCGTGATCGCAGTCGCGTTTCTTGGAGTCGGCGGCTGGATGGCGACCGCACCACTGAGCGGTGCCGTCATTGCGCCGGGCACGGTGAAAGTGGATACGAACCGCAAGACCGTGCAGCATCAGGAGGGCGGCATCGTCAAGAAGATCCTGGTGCGTGACGGCGATCGGGTCGAAGCCGGACAGCCGCTGCTTTTACTCGACGACGTGCGCGTGGGTGCGGCGCTCGATCAGACGCGCACCGAGCTCGATGCCCAGCTGGCGCGCCAGTCGCGGTTGAGCGCCGAGAGATCCTTTGCGCAGCGTGTCGCATTCCCGGCAGAGCTGACGGCGCGAGCGGCAGAAGAGCGCGTGGCTGATCTGCTGCGCAAGGAGAGCGCCCTCTTCACTGTGCGCCGCGGCGTGCTCGAGAGCCAGGTTGCATTGCTGCGCGACCAGATCCGCGAGACTCAGGAGGAGATCGCCGCGCTCCTCGAGCAGCAGAAAGCCAGCGACAACGCCATACGCCTGCAGAAGGAGGAGCTTGCCGCCAACGAAGCGTTGACCAAAGATGGCTTCGTCTCCAAAACCCGGCTCCTCAGCCTGCAGCGCGGAGTGGCGGAGTACGAAGCGAAGAAAAGCGAAGCGATGGCGGATCTTGCCAAGGCGCGCGAGCGAGTGTCCGAGCTGGAGCTTCGTGTCCTGGCGCTACGCAATGACAGCATGAAGCAAGCGGCCGATGAGCTGCAAGAGAGCACCACTAGGGTGTTCGACCTGCAAGAGCGTCTGCGGCCGTCCAAAGATGCTGCCGAGCGCCAGTTGATTGCGGCCCCGGTCTCGGGGACGGTGGTCGATCTGAAGGTGAGCACCGTCGGCGCCACGATCGGACCGCGGGAGCCACTGCTCGACATCGTTCCCCAGGATCCCGACCTGATCGTCGAGGCGCACATTCGGCCCGAGGACATCAACTACGTACACAACGGGGAGGACGCTGACGTCCGCCTGACCGCCTTCAAGCAACGGATTACGCCAGTGGTTGCCGGCACGCTGATCTACGTGTCACCAGACCGCCTCTCCGATCGCGTGAGCAATTCCTCCTACTACGTAGCGCACGTGAAAATCACGAGCGAGGCACTACGCCAGGCTGGCGATCTCACGCTCCAAGCGGGCATGCCGGCCGAGGTGTTCGTGAAAACCGCGGCACGCACGCCGCTGCAGTATTTGTTTGATCCAGTGACCGGGTACGTCCGGCGCGCGATGCGCGAACCGTGAGGGGGTAGCGTGAGTCCGCTGCAAGGGCTGCGCGTTCTCGAGCTCGGCACGCTGATCGCCGGGCCGTTCTGCGCGCGCCTGCTGGCGGAGTTCGGGGCGGAGGTGATCAAGATCGAGGCGCCGGACGGCGGTGACCCGCTGCGCACCTGGCGCAAGCTGTACAACGGCACCTCCTTGTGGTGGTTCGCACAGGCGCGCAACAAAAAATCGGTCACCGTCAACCTCAAGCATCCGGAAGGACAGGAGGTCGTGCGCGCAATAGCGAGTAGTTGTGACATCGTGGTGGAGAACTTCCGCCCGGGCGCGCTGGAGAAATGGGGGCTCGGTTACGAACAGCTAGCGGCGGACAACACCGGCCTGGTGATGGTGCGACTATCCGGCTACGGCCAGAGCGGCCCGTACCGCGACCAGCCCGGCTTCGGCGCCATCGGCGAGGCGATGGGAGGCATCCGCTTTGTCACGGGCCATCCGGACCGGCCACCGGTGCGCGCCGGCATCAGCTTGGGCGACTCCATCGCGGCCATGTATGGCGTGATCGGCGCGCTGATGGCGGTACACGCCCGGGCCGCTAACGGTGGCCGCGGCCAGGTTGTGGACGTGGCGCTGTACGAATCCGTGTTCAGCTTGATGGAGAGCCTGCTGCCCGAGTACGACATGTTCCAGTTTGTGCGCACGCGCAGCGGGGCATCGCTCCCAGGCATCGTCCCGTCCAACACCTATCTCACGCGCGATGGCAAGTACATCGTTATCGGCGCTAACGCGGACAGCATCTTCAAGCGCTTGATGATGGCCATCGGGCGCGCGGACCTGGCCGATGACCCCAGCCTGGCGCGCAACGAGGGGCGCGTGGCCCGCACCGAAGAGTTGGACCATGTGATCAGTGACTGGTGCGCCCAGCACGACCTGGAGCGGGTGCTGCAGGTGCTCGCCACGGCCGAAGTGCCGAGCGGAAAGATCTATGACATTGCCGACATCGTACGCGACATACATTTCCAGGCGCGTGGCATGCTGGAAACGCATCGCCTGCCCGATGGCGCAAACGTGAAGCTACCCGGTATCGTACCCAAGCTGTCGGACACCCCGGGCGCTACCCGCTGGGTAGGCCCCAGCCTCGGAGAGCACACCGAGGAGGTGCTCCGCGCACTGGGCCATGCCGAGCAGGACATCGCCCGGCTTCGCGCTGCGGGCGTGATCTAAGCGCCGTGCAGCGCCTGGCTAGCAGGCACCGTGACGGCGGGTGCGCAGCCAGATGAAGCTCCGGTACTACGACTTTCCCTGCGCGACCTCTCCGCTCTTGAGGCACGCGCCCAGCGTTACCGGATTCTGGTCGAGCCAGCGCATGGAGAAGCTCTCAGCCTGCTCTTTCGTGGCCGACTGCCGCAGGTTTGCCGGCATTGAACGCACGATCTTCGGAATGACGCACTGGCAGTAGGCTACCGAGAAGGCTTCGGTGCGGTGGCCTTGGGCC
>DATJVW010000351.1:0-3028 GCA_035501675.1 Burkholderiales bacterium | reverse complement strand
ACGAGTCGCCGTACTGTCTTCACATCGACCCCGGCCTTGCGAGCGGCACCTCGGATGCCACTGCCTTCGCTGATCAGCCGCCGGATCTTCGCATCGCGCTCGTCGCGCCGCTGTCGTCGGAACTGGCGCACTTGCTTGCGGAACCAAGCGCCCGTTCTAGTCCCGGAAGGATGCTCTGCGTCCTGCGCATCTCGGCCGCGAGCAGCTTGAGGTCCGATGGCTCCGGAGTCGGGTGAAGCGCCTCGGTCACCCTCAGCGCCACACCGCGCAACAGGGGAAGGGCCCGCGCCAACACTTTCCCTCGCGAGGAGAGGCGCGGATCCAGGGGGGCCTGGCATTTCTCCGGGCTCGCGTTCTGAAGCGCTGTCCGCGGCTCCTTCAGGAGAAAGCGCCGAATCGTGGGATCGTTCGCTTTCTGCCAAAGACTCACCAGGATCTCCGTCTCCTCTGTCGACAGCGCTGCCTGGTTCACCACCGCGGCTAACTCGAGCTGGTTGCCCGCGGGCAACATCATCAGCCGCCGGGCCGTCCCCGGCGGCATGAGTCCCGTGCGCACCCACTGGACCAGATCGGGGTGCAGTCGTTCCACCAGCCCCAGTCGGCGCGACACCCAACTCTTGTGGCGACCCACCAGCTGTGCCAGCTCCGCCTGCGTCAGGCCGCTCTGGCACAGCTCCCGGAGAATCAACGCTTCCTCCAGCACGGAGAGAGCTCCTGACGTCCGGCTGAGTGCCAGCATCGTCGCCCATTGGGCGCGCTCGTCCAGCTGCCGAACGGTCACCAGCAGCTCCTCCCATCCCATCTGTGCAGCTGCCGCCCGGCGCTTGAATCCGTCCACCAACTCCAGCTTCCCGTCCCTGTTCACTGCAATCGCTGCCGTGATCTGCCCGTGCGTCGACAGGCTCTGCCGCATCCGCGTCAGCTGCGTTGGTTGCGGGCACCGCACCCGTCCCAGAGTCGTTCCCAGCTGCGCCAGTGGCACCATTCTTGGGACTCTCGCCTCCTCCAGATCCTTGCTCATTCATGGGCTCCATCTCCCAGGCTCACGACCTAGCAAGAGTGCGACGCCTGAGGGCGAGGTCGCCCTCGGCTAGATTGCTCAGGTGCCTGTCGTGCTATCCCTGGTCATTGCTCTCCCAGTTCAACGTGACGGCACCAAGAGCGAAAGTTGCTGAGAAGGAGTCTCGGGCAAGGCGAGGCGGCGCAGGGAGCCGCGCAGCAACGGAATGGCTGGAAGCCGTCCAAGCAAGGCTGCGGCGCGGACAGGGTCCCGGATGGCCGCTGCGCCGAGCAACGCTCCGATTAACGCATCGCCGGCCATCCAGACGACGAGGCCGCGGCGCACTGCCTGACCAGGCAATAGCTCCACACGGCTCAATGCGTCCGTCACCACGAGTTCCCTGCCGGCTGCCACCAGGTACTCCAACAGGCCAAAGCGAGCATCGTCGGTAAGAGCAGAACGGATGACCCGCCGCGGCCTGCCCTCGCGGCCGACCAATGCCACCACGAGCCGTCGCTGCGCGCGCCAGACTCCCCAGCTCTCCTCACGTGCAGTCATGGTGAGCTTCTCCTGCGGAAAGGCGGCCAGCTGCGACGCGGGAGAACGTCCCCGTCACGCTGCTCGATGGGCCACCCACCCAAGGCAACCACAATGATTGCAGCGCGCAATCCTTCGTTGCTCCCCACCTTCTCCGGGCACTGCCGGAGCTTGCCCGATTGTACTTCGAGTGGGCACGGCGATGACGACTTGCACTGCGAACATGGGCGGCTCGCTTCTTCCAGCGCCGTCGCGCGCTGGAATCGACGCGGTGTCATTGACGAGGCCATTGTTTGTGACGACCTGTGCCGCATTCGTCGAGCGAGCAAAACTGTGATCACCCACGCTTTGTGGTTTGCTGCGGTTTTTGCGGCGCATTTTCTCGGCCTCGCGGTGTGCCCGCTGACCCTCGTCAGAGTCGCGATACTTGCGCTGCGCCGCCCGAATGCTCCTGCGCCGAACCTCTGGACCGCAGCCGCGGCAATATCGACGATGCCCGCGGTCGCACTTGGGGCACACGAGGAACATCTCTCCGCATTCTGGACAGGTACGCTCTCGGAGTTGCTCCACCCTCGCGAGCGGATGAGGACTCGACAGCGGCCCCCGAGCTAGCGCATGATCTCTGCCGAGACGATGCGGCTCCACTCCGCTGGGCGACTCGGTGGCACCCGGGTCGCCCGTCTCATTCGCTCGAGAACAGAGCTTCCCTCTTCCGGACTATGCCGGCCAGGTCCCTCTTGGATCTTTGGCATCGGCCCGAAGAGTCCCCCTCCGAGCCAGGCTTCCGGACAGGCGCTGGTCGACGGCAGCCCGGGTGCGCCACGGTAGAAATCAGCAGAGTTCTCAATCTCGGCAGCGCGGGGGGGGGCGTCAGCCGCGGACTGGGTCGTACATCCAGCACGGTGAGTCAGAGTCTGCACCCAGGCCGTCGAGTCCCCTAGCACCCTCCCCCCGCGGGTGCCTCGCAAAGGGACCGCGATCGCGGCGGCCTGCGATCGGTCCTCACCCCATTCACCGCCTGTCCGGGGGCGAACTTGTCGCCACCTGGGGGCGTCCAAAATCGGCGTTCGCAGACGGGACCGTTGAGGCCATTGAGCGGAACACTGGCACCAAGGTACCGAAGAGACAGGTAGAGGGACTGGCTCTGCACGCCGCACGGGATTTCTACGCGTTCTACGACCGCCCCGAATCGGTGGAGGCGGCGGCCAGCGAGAAGGACCTTCTGGTTCTGTCTTTGGATGCCAAGGGCATCGTGATGCGGACCAAGGACCTGCGGGAGGCAACGCGCAAGGCAGCCGAAAACTCAGGTCACAAGCTCTACACCCGGCTCTCCAAAGGCGAGAAGAGACCGGAAACGCATGGACCGTAGCGGCTGTCTACGACCTCACGCCCCAGGCACGTCGGCCGGAGGACGTCCTCGGTGAGCTGCGGCCAGTGCGGGACATCTTCGAAGCCGCGGCCACGCGCACGCAACAAGCGTGTGTGGGCGAG
>DATJVW010000350.1:0-7777 GCA_035501675.1 Burkholderiales bacterium | reverse complement strand
TGGCTCACAGGTGAAGGACATCCATCATTACATCAACGGGCGCGAGGTCGCTGGCAACAGCGGGCGCTATGGCGACGTTTACAACCCGGCGCTGGGCGAGATCACCGGACGCGTAGCTTTCGCCAGCGCTGAAGAAGTGGGCCGAGCAGTGGCCGCGGGAGCGGCCGCCTTCCCAGCCTGGGCGGCGACTCCGCCTTTACGTCGCGCACGCGTGATGTTCAAGCTCAAGGAACTGGTCGAGCGCGATCACGACAAGCTGGCACGCCTGATTTCGAGCCAGCACGGTAAAGTCGTGTCGGACGCCCGCGGGGAAGTCACGCGCGGCCTGGAGGTGGTCGAGTTCGCGTGCGGCATTCCGCATCTGCTCAAAGGCGATTACAGCGAGCAGGTGGGAACCGGCATCGACACCTATTCGATGCGTCAGGCGCTGGGCGTGTGCGCAGGAATTACGCCGTTCAACTTCCCCGCGATGGTTCCGATGTGGATGTTCCCGATCGCCATCGCCTGCGGCAATAGCTTCGTCCTGAAACCATCGGAGCGCGATCCATCTGCGAGCCTCCACCTGGCGGCTCTGCTCAAGGAGGCGGGATTGCCCGACGGCGTATTCAATGTCGTGCAGGGAGACAAGGTCGCGGTAGATGCGCTGCTCAACGATCCGCGCGTCGCTGCGGTCAGCTTCGTGGGCTCTACTCCCATCGCCGAGTACATCTATCGAACGGGAACTGCGTCCGGAAAGCGCGTACAGGCGCTCGGGGGTGCAAAGAATCATCTGGTGGTCATGCCCGACGCCGATCTGGAGCAGGCGGTCGATGCGCTCACTGGCGCTGCGTACGGTTCGGCAGGCGAGCGCTGCATGGCGATTTCCGTCGCGGTCGCGGTGGGATCCGTCGCCGATGCACTGGTCGAACGTTTGGCCGAGAGGGCTCGCAGCCTCAAGATCAACGCCGGCAGCGACGAGAGCGCCGAGATGGGCCCTCTCGTTACCAAGCAGCACTTCGACAAGGTGAACGGCTACATTGCCGCCGGCGTGAAGGAAGGCGCGAAGCTCGTGGTCGATGGCCGCGGAGTGAAAGTACCTGGCTATGAGAAGGGCTTTTTCGTTGGCGGCTGCCTATTCGACGAGGTGAAGCCCAGCATGAGCATCTACCGCGAGGAAATCTTCGGCCCAGTGCTGTCGGTGGTGCGCGTGCCCGACTTCGACGCCGCCGTGAAGGTCATCCACGGCCACGAGTACGGCAACGGGGTGTCCATCTTCACGCGCGACGGCGACGCCGCGCGCGAGTTCGCCGCCCGCATCCAGGTCGGCATGGTGGGCATCAACGTTCCCATCCCCGTGCCGGTGGCCTACCACAGCTTCGGAGGCTGGAAGCGGTCGCTGTTCGGCGATCACTATATGCACGGCCCGGAGGGCGTGCGCTTCTACACCCACCTAAAGACCATCACCAGCCGCTGGCCCACGGGAATCCGCCAAGGCGCCGAGTTCGTCATGCCCACCATGAAGTAACCGGCCGCCCATGCTCGAACGCGCTGCAGCGCTGGGCGCCGCCGTGCTGGTCTCGGCCGGGAGCGTGGCCGCGGCGGGAACCACCTGGGACAAGAATGCGGATTGGCTGCGGGGGCAGATCGACGCATGCGCGCGGCGGACCGGCGGGTTCGTCTGCTCCTATTTCCCGGCACGGGCGCTGAACCAGCTCTTCGGCATCGGCGACTTCTGCGACGCAGAGCATTGCCTGCGGGCGCACGAGATCGCGGATCAGATCGCCAAGGATGGGCAATGGACCGCGCTGGGGAAGGCCAGCGACCAGGCCATCCTCAACCAGGCCCAAGAAATGGCCACCGGAGGGCTACCGGTGATCGCGGTCCAAACCGCGGCCGACAAGGGAATGATCGCGATCGTCATGCCGGGCAAGCCGGTGACCTCGCAGAGCTGGGGCAGGAAGGTGCCGCTGGCCGTTGGCGCGCGCCTGGACAGGCCCGAGGCCTCGGTCTACAGCCAAGGGCTCAGTTACCTATTCTCGGATCCCTCGAAGGTGATGTTGTACGTCCAGAAGTAGTGATCGGGCAAAGGGCGGGCGGCGCCATCCGTCGATCATGCGGTGCGCACTACTTCCAAAACCCCAGATGCGCCGCCGCAGCTTCATCCTCGAGCACGGGCCCGATGACCTCGATACGCCGCTGACCCCGCGCGAAGACTTCCCGGCTGGGCAGCGACAACGTCGGGTTCTCCGGATGATTGCCCGTCATCGCGAGCAGCCGCCCCTCGGACAGCGCATACACCAGGCGCGAAATTCCCGACCAGTACAACGCTCCGGCGCACATCGCGCAGGGTTCCGCGCTGGAGTACAGAGTGGCCCGGGCCAGATGCTCCGGCGCAAAGCGGCGCGAAGCCTCGCGCACCGCGATGAGCTCAGCGTGCCCCGTGGCATCTCCATCCGGCCAGCCGAACGCGTTGATGGCTTCAGCCAAGACTACGCCATCGCTTGCGACGACCAGCGCCCCAAAGGGATGCTTGCCGCGCGCCCTGGCCTCGGACGCGAGCGCGATGGCGCGACGCAGATGACTCAGATCATGTTCCGTCACGGATGCGTGCCATTGCGAAGCGCCGTCGCGCCTTTGATTGAGAGAGAGCGCTCGCCCATCAGATTTTACGACCATAGCCCAGGAGCCCTCCTGGACCTTTCGGCGGGCGCGCGCGGATCGCGGCTTCGTTCGGTTCCGTGCCCCAGCCGGGGCGCTCCGGCACGATGAGATGGCCATCGACGATCTCCGGGACGTGGCTGAACAGCTCGTCGTCCCATGCTATTCGGTCGACATCGGTCTCCATGATGCGCAGGTTGGGCACGGCCGCCGCGAAGTGCGCGTTCATCATCGTGCACAGGTGTCCGTAGAAGTTGTGCGGGGCCACGTTGACCTCGTGCGCCTCGGCGGCCGCTGCGATCTTCATCGACTGCCAAACCCCGTTCCACGGCGTGTCGATGATGGCGACGTCCATCGCCTGCTCGCGGAAGTAGGGGATGAACTCGCGCAGGCCGAGCAGCGTCTCGCACGAGCTGATGGGATGCGGGCTCTGTCGCCGGATGAACCCCAACGCCTCCGGGCTGTAGCTGTCGATCTCGACCCAGAACAGGTCCAGATGAGCGATCGCCCGGAGGATCCTCAGATAACCCTCGGTCTTAGCGTTGAAGTTGAGGTCGAGCAGGATGTCGACATCGCGCCCGGCGCCGTCGCGCATGGCTTCGAGGTGCATGACGAGGTTGGCGAGCACCGCCCGTTCGACGTTGAGCTCGGGTGAGAACGGAACCCCGAAGCCCGGGCGCCAGCCGCGCGCGTTCCTCTTGTCCGCGTCGTACATGAAAATGTTGGTCTTCAACGCGCCGAAGCCCTTCTCGCGCACTTCGCGGCCTATCGCCTTGACACCGTCGAGGTCGGTGATGGCCGGCTGGTAGTGGGCCGGCTGATTGATCCGCCACGTGGCGCAATGCGACCAGTACACGCGGACGCGGTCCCGAATCCTGCCGCCGAGAAGCTCGTAGACCGGCACGCCCAGCCCTTTCGCCTTGGCGTCGAGCAGCGCATTCTCGATTGCGCCCAGGGCGAGCGCGACGATGCCGCCGGCGGCCGGGCGGGTGGCGCAATAGAGCTCGGCATAGATGCGCTCGTGCGCCCCGACAGGCTGGCCGATGACGCGGCCCGATAGCCGCTCGATGACGCTGCTCACGCCCGGCGCGCCGAACCCCTCGTCGAACTCGCTCCAGCCGACCACGCCGGCATCGGTGGTGACCTTGACGAAATGGTAGTTGCGCCAGCCGGCGTCGCAGGCCAGCGTCTCGATGCTCTTGACCTTCATGGTTTCCTCCTCACGGTGTGCGTGATGCGGGCTCTTCAAGGCACGGCGCCACTTGAGACCGGACCTCATCAAAACAAGTAGATCCCGATTCTCCGCAACTGCTCCGGCTGTCCGAAGTGGGACCGCCTGCGTTGCTCGAAGGTCACGGCATTCCCATCGCGCTCGACGCGCCGGAGGTTGGCGAGAGCCTGCGGGATCACTTCCATTTCCGCACCATCTGGAAGCCACGGAGGCGCCAGAACGCAAGTTTCTGGCGCCTCCGTCGGCGCCGTAGCATTCACAACAGCCCCGCGCGTTCCAGCATCTTCCTCGAAATGCGGTTGTGCCGGTTGATTAGAGGTGCAAGTTCCACGCGCAGCGGCATCCCTTCTTCAACCACGACCCTTCCGTTGATGACCGACAGCCAAGCGCGCGTCGGCGCACAGGTCACCAGCGCGGCAACGGGATCGGACAGCGCGCCGGCATGCTCGAGGTCATCGATCCGGAACGCGACGAGATCTGCGGCCTTGCCGGGTTCCAGGCTGCCGATATCGTCCCGCCCCAGGACAGCCGCACCGCCCCGTGTCGCGAGCTCCAGCGCCGAGCGGGCGGAGAACGCGCCGGCCGACGACCCGCCCGTGCGTTCCGCAACCCGCTGCAGCAGCAGCGCCTGACGCAGCTCGCCCAGCATCTGATTGCCGTCGTTGCTCGCCGAGCCGTCCACGCCGAGCGCAACTTTGACCCCGCGGCCCAGCATCCGGCTCACCGGCGCGATGCCGGACCCGAGGATCATGTTGCTGCTCGGGCAGTGGCACACGCCGGCAGCGGCGCGCGCCACGCGGTCGATCTCGGGCGCCTCCAGGTGGACCATGTGCGCGAACCAGGTGTCGGCGCCCAGCCACTCTACGGACTCAGCATAGTCGAGTGGCCGCGCTGCGAACATCTGCTCGCAGAATCGGTTCTCGTCGGCGCTCTCGGCCAGGTGCGTATGCAGGCCGACGCTGCGATAACTCCGCGCGAGGCGGGCCGTTTCCCGCATGAGGTCTCGGGTCACGCTGAACGGTGAACAGGGGGCGAGCCCGATCCGTAACATCGCGCGCGCACCCGGATCGTGAAATGTCTCGACCACGCGCCGGCAGTCGGCGATGACAGCGTCTTCATCCTCCACCAGCCGATCGGGCGGCAGCCCGCCTCTGCTCTCGCCCAGGCTCATCGACCCGCGCGTGGCGTGGAAGCGTACGCCGAGCTCTCTCGCGGCCTCGATTTCATCGTCGAGCCGCGCCCCGTTGGGGAACAGATAGAGATGGTCGACGACCGTCGTGGCGCCGCTCAGCATCAGTTCCGCCAGCGCGGTCTTGGCGCTGATGTAGACGGCCTCGGCATCCAGCTCTGCCCAGATGGGATACAGCAGACGCAACCAGTCGAACAGGGATCTCCTTTGCCCCGTGCCGATGGTTCGCGTCAAGCTTTGGAACAGATGGTGGTGGCAGTTGACCAGGCCGGGCAGCACGACGCAGCCGTGCGCATCGATGGTGCGGCGGGGAGTGCGGGCAGCGGCGTCCCCGGCGATCCAGTGCGCCACCTCGGCATCAGTTCCCACCCGCTCGATGGTGTTACCGGCCAGCAGGATGCTGCCCTCGGGGATCTCGCGGCGCTGCGCATCCATCGTCACCAGGACCTCCGCACACGCGACGAGCAACCTGTCGCCCGCGACGCCGGCGCCGCTCGCCGAGGGTTCAATCACCTGCGTCCGACGCCCCGGGCCCTGGACCGCTCACGCCGCACCGTCGGCTTCCACATAGCGCTCGATGCGCGACAGCCACATCCGCTTCGCTTCCGGCGGCAGGAACGATCCCGTGATCGAGTTGCGTGCGAGCTGCGTGAGGTCGGCACGCGTCAATCCCAGAGCCTTGTGCGCGGCCAAATAGTTCTCCAGGACATAGCCGCCGAAATACGCCGGGTCGTCCGAGTTGACGGTGACGCAGAGCCCGGCGTCGAGCAGTCGCTTGAGGTTGTGATCCTCCATCTTCGGGAACACGGCCAGCTTGATGTTGGAGAGCGGACACACAGTCAGCGGCATCTGCTCCGCCGCGAGGCGCCGGCATAGATCCGCATCCTCGTCGCAGCGCACGCCGTGATCGATGCGGGAGACCCGCAAGTCGTCAAGCGCCTCGTAGATGTTGGCGGGAGGCCCCTCCTCGCCCGCGTGCGCCACCGTCAGGAAACCTTCCTGGCGCGCCCGCGCGAACACTTTGGAGAATTTCGACGGCGGATGACCTCGTTCGGAGGAGTCCAGCCCGACGGCGTGGATGCGCTCCTTGTAGGGTAGCGCCGCCTCGAGCGTTCGCATCGCCGCTTCGGCGCTCAAGTGACGCAGAAAGCACAAGATCAGCACGGACGAAACGTCGAGCCTGCGCCGGGCGTCGTCCAGCGCATTGGAGATGCCATGCAGCACAGTCTCGAACGCGATCCCGCGGTCGGTGTGGGTCTGCGGATCGAAGAAGATCTCGGAGTGCACCACACCCTGAGCGCGCACCCTCTCGAGATAAGCCCAGGTGAGCGTGTAGAAGTCGCGCTCATCGCGCAGAACGCCTGCGCCCTGGTAGTACAGATCGAGAAAGGACTGCAGGTCGTGGAAGTCGTAGGCGCGGCGTAAAGCTTCGGGCGACGAATAGGGCAGCGAGATCCCGTGCTTGCGCGCCAGGTCGAACGCCATCTCGGGCTCGAGCGTGCCCTCGATGTGCAGGTGCAGCTCGGCTTTGGGCAGGCCCCGGATGAAGGACTCGATGTCGGAGGCTGCCTGGCTCATTGCGCGCTGCTCCCTGACCCCCGGCCTTTCTCCCGGCGAGCGAGAGGGCGCAAGGTGCCCTGTCGCCGTCGCCTACTTGGGAATCGAGCCCTCCACGCCCTCGACGTACCAGTTGAGGCTCATCAGGTCCTGGAGCGGCATGGTCGAACCCGCCGGCACCTTGATGGCACCCGACTGGTCTTTGACCGGCCCTTGGAAGGGCGTCAGCTTCCCCTCGATGATGGCATTCTTCTTCTCTTCGAACACCTTGGCCGCGGCGGGCGGCACCACGCTGTTCAGCGGCGCCATGACGACCACTCCTTCCTTGAGGCCCCATTTGACGACTTCGGGTTTCCAGGTCCCGGCCAGTACTTTTTTCACCGTGTCGATGTAGTACACGCCCCAGTTGTTGGTGTTCGCAGTCAGCTGCGACTTGGGCGCGAACTTCCTCATGTCGGAATCCCAGCCGAAGGCGTAGATGCCCTTCTCCTGCGCCACCTGGACGATAGCGGGCGAATCGGTGTTCTGGCACAGCAGGTCGGCGCCCTGGGCGATCAACGTTTCGGCGGCCTGCCGCTCCTTGGCCGGGTCATACCAGGTGTTGACCCAGATCACCTTGGTCTTGACCTTCGGATTCACGCTCTGCGCGCCGAGCGTATAGGCGTCGATGTTGCGGATCACCTCGGGAATCGGGAAGGAAGCGACGAAGCCCAGCGTGTTGGTCTTCGTCATCTGGCCCGCCATGACCCCCAGCAGGTACGCGCCCTCGTAGAAACGCGCCTCGTACACGCCCAGGTTCTTACCCGTCTTGTAACCGGTGGCGTGTTCGAAGATGACGTTGGGGAAGCTTTGCGCCACCTTGACGGTCGCGTTCATGAAGCCGAACGAGGTGGTAAAGATCACCTTGTTGCCCTCGGTGGCGAGCTGTCGGATGACACGCTCTGCGTCGGCACCCTCTGCGACGTTCTCCACATAGGTCGTCTTCACCTTGGAGCCGAGCGCCTTCTCCAGCGCCTGGCGTCCCTGATCGTGCGCATAGGTCCAACCAGCATCGCCCACCGGCCCGACGTACACGAATGCGACCTTGAGCGGCTCCTCGGCGAACGCCCCGTTGCCCATGCCCAAGGCCACCGGGAACGCGGCGAGACCGATCGCCCGCAGCG
>DATJVW010000349.1:0-2538 GCA_035501675.1 Burkholderiales bacterium | reverse complement strand
ACGCTCGGTGAGATCCAGGGTGTACTTGGCAAGCGCCTCGCGCTGACCTTCTGCCTCCGCGCTGGTTACCGCCTCGCCTCCGCGGACCGACTCGATCGCGCGCTCCAGGTGTTGGCGATTGGCGCCATGCTGCTTGAACAGGCGTCCGGTCTCGCCCTTGTCCTCCAGCAAGGCGAGCAGGAACAGCTCCGACGGGATGAACTGATCGCCCCGCTTCTGCGCCTCCTTGTCCATGATGTTCAGCAGGTTGGAAAGCTCCCGGGAGACGTTGACTTCGCCGCCATGGCCTTCCACCTTGGGCAGCCGCTCGACGCCGGCGCGCAGCGCCTCCCGCAGCGGCTGGAGGTTGACGCCCGCCTTGGCGAGGATCGAAGCGGTACCGCCGCCTTCCTGGTCGAGCAGTGCCAGCATCAAGTGCTGGGGCTCGATATACGGGTTATCCTTGCCCACAGCCAAGCTCTGCGCGTCCGCGAATGCCTGCTGGAACTTGGTCGTAAACTTGTCGAAGCGCATCGCCATGTCTCCTTTCCAATCCTTCGCTTGGGGCAAATTGGGGCTTGGGCGGACATTTCAACCAACCCGGGCGGCTTCGCGACCGCACGGGAGCAGCTTCCCAAAAACGGCGTCTGCGTGATGAGTTTGATCGCAGAATCAATCGGAGGCCTTGATGCGGCTCAACATCGGGGGTGCCCTGTATCTGCTGGCCATGGCCCCGGTGGCCATGGCGATCGCGAGACCCGCACTGGCGCAGGATACGGCTTCCATGCTCACCGCCAGCCGGCAGGTGGCCGCCAAGCTGATCCAGGAGGTGGGAGCGCAACTGCGGGAGGAGCTGGCCAAGGGCGGGGCCGACGAGGCCGTGGCGGTCTGCCGCACGGTGGCTCCGGAGATCGCCGGGCGCATGTCGCGACAGACCGGGTGGCGCGTTTCCCGCGTGAGCCTCAAGACCCGCAATCCGGCGCTCGGGACTCCGGACGAGTGGGAGCAGAGGGTGTTAGCCGACTTCGATCGCCGCGCGGCGGCCGGAGAAAAGCCCGAAACCCTCGAGTTCAGCGAAATCGTCAGCGAGCCAGCCGGGCGCTTCTTCCGCTACATCAAGGCGATCCCGGTCCAAGCGCTGTGCCTGATCTGCCACGGCAGCACGGAGGCCATACCCGAGGCCGTCCATAAGCGCCTGTGGCTCGAGTATCCTCACGACCGCGCGACCGGCTACACCGTCGGACAAATCCGCGGCGGTGTCACCATCAAGCAACCGCTGTGATTGTTCATCTGCGAACTCGACGCTCCGCATCCGCGGCAAGATGGCCGAGCCTGGGGGCATGAACCTGCAGGCCGGCGCGACGTGAGCTATCCTGCACAGCTGCAAACCACCAGGTGCGCGAGCATTCCAGGGCCGAGACGGTCAAGGCGATTATTTTCGACGCATATGGCACGCTGTTCGACGTCCACTCTGTGGTCAGTCGCTGCGACGAGCTGTTTCCCACGCGCGGCAAGGAGCTGTCGCAGCTCTGGCGCAGCAAGCAGTTGGAATACACCTGGCTCCGCAGCCTCATGGGACGCTACGAGGACTTCGAGTCGATCACGCGCGCGGCCCTCGGGTACGCCTGCCGCGGTTGCGGGCTCACGCTGAGCCGCGATTCTGCTGCTTCCCTGATGGAGGAGTATCGCAGGCTTGCCCTTCACGCCGACGTCGCGGAGACCCTGCCGCGCCTGCGTGGCCGCAAGCTCGCCATTCTCTCGAACGGCTCCCCGGCGATGCTGGAGCCGCTGGTCCGGCACGCGGGGATCGACCGCGTCCTCGATGCCGTGCTCAGCGTCGATCCGCTGCGCATCTTCAAGCCTCATCCGAGCGTGTATCAGCTCGGTGTCGAGCGCCTGGCCGTGCCCAGGGAAGCGATCGCCTTCATCTCGTCCAACTTCTGGGATGTTTGCGGAGCAACCGCGTTCGGCTTTCGCACCTTCTGGATCAATCGTGCCGGTGCTGAGCCCGACGAGCTGGGCCTCAGCCCCGCGGCGACTCTTCGCAGCCTGAACGATCTGCCTGCGGTGTTGGGCTAGGCTAGGCGGCGCTAGGCAATCCGACCGACCCCGGTTGCTTGCGCTCCGGATACGGATAGAGCATGTTCAACGCCACGCTGCGGTTCGCCGTCTCCACGATGCGCACGTGCTCGCGCCGGAACTCGCGCGCGTGACGCAGCCCGCAGGAGTGGGCGATCATGTCAATTTCCTTGTTCATGTTGACCGCGTAGTGGGCAACCCGCTGATACTTCTCTTCCACCACCAAGCCCCTTTGCAATCGCCGATTGTGCGTGGTGACGCCGGTCGGGCAGGTGTTGGTGTGACACCGTAACGCCTGAATGCAGCCGAGGGCAAACATGAATCCCCGCGCGCTGTTGATGAAGTCCGCGCCGACGCAAAGCGCCCAGGCCGCTTTCGCGGGGGTCACCAGCTTTCCCGCCGCGACGACCTTGATACGGCCGCGCAGATCCGCCTCGATCAGCGCGTCGACCACACGCGGAAGAGCTTCCGCGATCGGCA
>DATJVW010000348.1:0-12775 GCA_035501675.1 Burkholderiales bacterium | reverse complement strand
TTCGGCCGGGAAGACCGAGCAAGTTGCGTAGAGCAATTTACCACCTGCGGCAAGCGTCCGCCATAACGCTTCCAGGAGCCGGCATTGCTGCGCAACCAAGCCGGTGATGTCCTGCGCCCGACGCAGCCACTTGATGTCGGGATGACGGCGCACGATGCCCGACGCAGTACAGGGCGCGTCGAGGAGAATGCGCTGGAACGGCACGCCATTCCACCAAGTCGAGGGGTCGGCGGCATCGGCACAGAGCACTCGCTGTGCAGGCAGCGCGAGCCGTTGCAGCGTTTCGTGCACGCGCGTCAGACGCGTCGCATCGCGGTCGACAGCGGTCAGGTCCACGCCGGCACGTTCCAGGATGTGCGCCGTTTTCCCGCCCGGCGCTGCGCAGGCGTCCAGCACGTGCTGGCCGACCTCGAGATCGAGCAACTCGGCGGCGTACTGCGCGGAGAGGTCCTGCACCGATACCAGCCCCTGCTCAAAGCCCGGCAGCTCCTCCACCCGCATCGCTTCCCCCAGCAGCAGCGCGGCAGGACCGAGCGGCTCGGCGTCGAACCCGCATGCACGCAGCAAAGCAAGATAGTCCTCGCGCGAGATGCGGCGCAGATTTACGCGCAGCGTCATGGGTGGGCGGGCGTTTCCGGCCGCCAAGATCGAGCCGTAGTGGTCCGGGTAGGCGCGTCTCAGCTCATCGATCCACCACTGCTGGTGCGACCAGCGGCCTTCTTCGGTCCTGCGTGCCAGCAGCGCGAGCGCTTCGCGCCGGCGCAGAAAGTTGCGCAGCAGCGCGTTTACCAGCCCTTTGGCCGAGGCCTTGCGCAGACGGGCGCAGGCCTGCACGGCATGGTCCACCACGGCGTAGGGCGCCGCGCGCGTGAACTCCAGCTGATACAGCGCGACCAGCAACAGTGCCTCCAGATCGCGGTCGGTAACCGGCTTGTCAGCCAACGCGGCGAGCACCCCGCGCAACAGCCCGAGGTGGCGAAACACACCGAAGCAAATATCCTGCAGCGCTCCCCAGCTTCGATCCGTCGCCCAAAACTTCATCTGTCCGAGCGCGAGAGTGAGGCTGGTCCCACCCTGGACCTGCAGCACCACGCGCGCGGCCTGGAGCTGGGTCTGAATCACCCGCCGAGCAGCTCGCCGGAAGAAACGCTGGCTCCGCGCAGGAACTCCGCGGCCGACAAGCGTTTGGAGCCTGGCCGCTGCAGTTCCTCGATGCGCAGTACGCCGCTACCACACCCGACTAGGATCCCGCCGTCGGTGGCGTCGATTACGCGCCCTGGAACACCCGGCCGGTGCCCGACCGCACGGGCACGCCAGATACGCAGCAGCTGCCCGCGCAGGAGAGTGCCGGCAACGGGCAGCGGATTGAACGCGCGCACTTGGCGTTCGATCTCAGCGGCTGGGCGCGACCAGTCGATCGACGCCTCGCGTTTTTCGATCTTGTGTGCGTAGGTCACCCCTTCGGCCGCCTGAGGGACGGGTTGCAGCTGGCCGGCCTCGTCGAGGCCGGCCAGCACTCGAGCGATGCACCGCCCACCCAGGGCCGCCAGCTTGTCGTGCAACGAGCCTGCGGTATCCTCCGACTCGATCGGGATGGCATGCGTAAGGTAAAGCGGGCCGGTGTCCAGCCCCGCATCCATGCGCATGATGCTGATGCCGGTTTCTCGGTCGCCCGCCAGGATGGCGCGCTGGATGGGCGCCGCGCCGCGCCAGCGCGGTAGCAACGAGGCGTGGATGTTGATGCAACCGAGAAGCGGGAGGTCGAGCACCGCGGGAGGCAGTATGAGACCGTAGGCGGCCACCACCATGACCTGCGCGCGGGCCGCGCGCAGCGCTTTCAGGGCCTCAGGCGAGCTAAGGGTCGGTGGTTGAGCCAGGGTCAGCCGGTGCTCGAGGGCCAGCGCCTTTACCGGGCTGGGCCGAGGTCTCAGGCCGCGGCCGGCTGGCTGGTCGGGCCGCGTCAGTACCATCGCCACGTCATGCCCGGCGTTCAACAACGCGCGCAGCGCGACTTCGGCAAAGACAGGCGTGCCGGCAAAAACCAGGCGCATTACAGCGCCCGCCGCTGCTGTTTCTCCTGCTTCTTGATCTTGGAAAGGATGCGCCTCTGCTTGAGGCGTGACAGATACTCCACGAAGACCTTGCCTCGCAGATGATCCATCTCGTGTTGAATGCACACCGATAGCAGACCGCTTGCGTCGAGCTCGAACGGCTGCCCATATCTGTCCAGTGCGCGAACTTTGATCCATTCAGCCCGCTCGATCTTTTCAAAGATTCCGGGCACCGACAGGCAGCCCTCTTCGAAGTCGGACACGCCGCGGCTCTCGAGGATCACGGGGTTAATCAGCACCAGAAGTTGGTCGTGGCTCTCGGACACATCGATCACGATCACCTGTCTGTGCACGTCTACTTGGGTCGCAGCCAGGCCGACCCCGGGTGCCGCGTACATGGTCTGCGCCATGTCCTCAACTAGCTGACGGATTTCGCCGTTAACAGCTTCCACCGGCTTCGCCACCGTGTGCAGGCGTTCGTCCGGATAGCGCAGGATGGAGAGCAGGGCCATAATTTGCTTGCCAATTGAGGGGACTACGTGCAGACTTTAAACAAGATTGTTACGATCACACGGACTTTCAAGGGCGCCGCGACCAAGCCAACGGCGTCTCTGAAAGACGGCCTGAAGAGACCGGGGGCGTCAATGACGAGAATTATATCGGTTATCCCTCTCCTGCTCGCTTGCATGCTCAGCGCCACGCTCACAATCGGGGACGAGCCTGCCAAGGAGGCCGGGCCGCCGGCCGCGGCGGCGCCGGAAGCGTCCGCGCCCCCCGAGGCTACGCCGACCGAGGCCGCCCCCGTCGAATCGGCCCCTGCGGCCGACCGGGCCTCCGAAGTCAAGCTTCAGGACAACCCCCCAGCACGCTACACGGTCAAGCGAGGCGACACCCTCTGGGGCATCTCAAGCCGGTTCCTCAAGAATCCCTGGAAGTGGCCTGAGATCTGGGGCATGAACAAGGACGAGATCAAGAATCCGCACCTCATCTACCCCGGCGACGTCATCATCCTCGACCTGTCCGGCAACACCCCGCGGCTGCGCCTCGAGGGCGTGCCCGACGGCGGGCTCTCGCGCTGGTACGGCTATGAGCTGCAGGTGTCCAAGCTCGAACCGCGTATGCGGTCGAGCGCCCTCGCCAGCGCGATTCCGACCATACCAGCGAAGGAGATCGAGCCGTTCCTGAGCCGCTCAATGGTGGTGGATCCGGATTCTATCGAGCGGGCGCCGAAAATTGTCGCGGGCATCGACAGCCGCGTCACGCTCAGCGCCAACGATACTGCCTTCGCGGTGGGGGTCCAGCGGAACAAGGGCAGCTATTGGAACGTCTACCGCCCTGGCCGGATGTTCCAGGACCCGGACACGAAGGAAATGCTGGGTCGCGAGGCGGTGTACGTGGGCGACGTCGAGGTTCAGTCGTACGGCCAAGTTTCCGCCTTGCGTATTTTGCAGGCCCGGCAAGAAATCGGCAGCGGCGACCGCCTAACGGTCATGACGGCTCCGCAATCCCTTCCCTACGTGCCGCGCGCGCCGGACAAGAAGGTCCGCGGCAAGGTCATCGCCGGGTCGAGTGACGCTCTGTCGGAATTCGGACCGTTGTCCGTGGTCATTCTGAACCGCGGCGCGCGCGAAGGGCTCGAATCCGGTCAGGTACTCGGGCTGTATCGCAACCAGGGTATGGTCTCGGCAGGCATGGTAGGCGGCCAGGCGCTACGTCTTCCCCTGCAGGAATATGGTCTTGTGATGATCTTCCGCGTCTTCAACAAGGTGTCCTTTGGGCTGGTCATGACGGCCAGCCGCCCGGTCAACGTCAACGACATCGTTCAGAATCCCTGACGTATCGCCACGCCGGCGCCGATGGCCGGTGCAGACGATTCAGGCCCGCCGGGAGACGCCCACGCCTGGCTACAGTTCGCGCTGACGCCAAAGCTGGGTCCGGCCGCCCAACGCAAACTACTGCGCGCGTTCGGAGGCCCGAGGGAAGTGCTCGAGGCTGCGGGTGCCGACCTGGTCCGGACCGCAGGCGAATCGGCGGCGGCGGCGCTCCGCTCCGGCGCCGACACCACGCTCGTGGACGAGACGCTCCACTGGTTGGACGAAGCAGGCAATCATCTGCTCACCCTCGCGGACCATCGCTATCCACGCGCGCTCTTGGAGACCGCGGATCCACCCGTGCTGCTATTCGTAAAGGGGCGCATCGATCTCCTCGATCGGCCGGCCCTGGCGGTAGTCGGCAGCCGTAACGGTACTGGGCGGGGCGTTCGCGACGCCGAGGCTTTCGCCCACCTCCTGAGCGATGCCGGGTTGACCATCGTCAGCGGGCTGGCCCTAGGGATCGACAGCGCGGCACACCGCGGTGGCCTGGGTGGAAGGTCCTCGAGCGTTGCTGTGGTGGGCACTGGTTTGGACAAGGTATACCCCGCACGCAATCGCGAACTCGCGCATCGCCTCGCGGCCGACGGCGCGCTGATCTCTGAGTTTCCGCTCGGCACACCGCCTCTGGCGGCAAACTTTCCGCGGCGCAATCGCGTCATCAGCGGCCTGGCGCGTGGCTGCCTCGTCGTCGAGGCGGCGCTGCGCAGCGGTTCTTTGATTACGGCACGTCAGGCTTCAGAGCAGGGCCGCGAAGTGTTCGCGATACCGGGCTCGATCCACTCCCCGCTTTCTAAGGGTTGCCATTGGCTGATCAAGCAAGGCGCCAAGCTGGTGGAAACGGCGCAGGACATCCTCGAGGAATTGGGGATGGGACGGGTGTCGGCACCCCCGGAGGAGGATGCAGCGCCGTTGCCGGCGAGCGACTCGGCGGTCCTCGCTTCAATGGGATTCGAGCCCGTGGATCCCGATACGATCTGCGATCGAACTGGATTGGGCCCGGACGCCGCGGCGTCAATCTTGTTGCGGCTGGAACTGGAGGGCTACCTGGCCCGGCTCCCGGGAGGACTGCTGCAACGCATGCGATGACAGGCATCTTCGGGCGCGTAACGACCGGAAGCCCAACGCCCAACATCGTTTCGACGTCGTGCTGTGGCCTCAGCCTTCGCGGCGCATCCGCTACAACCGGGACGCGTGTCGGCGAGAGAACCCTCCGACGCGGCTTTTGGCTTTCGCTTGCGCTACCGGGTTTGAGTGCCTATCATCTGCCGCTCCTCTTTTGTGCACCCGCAGCATGGGCCGCAGCCTCCTCATCGTCGAATCGCCGTCAAAGGCGAGAACGCTCAAGAAGTACCTGGGACGCAACTTCGAGGTGCTGGCTTCCTATGGGCACGTTCGAGACCTGGAAGCCAAGGAAGGCGCAGTGGACCCGGAGCACGGCTTTCGCATGCGCTACGCGCCGGTGGAGAAAAACACCAAGCACGTGGACGCTATCGCCAAGGCCGCCGGGGATGCGGACCAAGTCCTGCTCGCGACCGACCCGGACCGCGAAGGCGAAGCGATCGCCTGGCACCTGTCCGAAATACTGAAGGGCAAGAAGTCGCTCAGGAATCGGCCGGTCAAACGCGTGGTTTTCTACGAGATCACCGAATCCGCAGTCAAGGACGGCGTCGCACACCCGCGCAGCATCTCGATGCCGTTGGTCAACGCCCAGCAAGCTCGGCGCGCGCTCGACCATCTGGTGGGGTTCAACCTTTCTCCGCTGCTGTGGAAAAAGATCGGCCCCAGCCTGTCGGCCGGGCGCGTGCAGAGCCCCGCACTGCGCTTGATCGTCGAGCGTGAGCAGGAGATCGAGAACTTCAAGACCCGCGAGTACTGGACCGTCCACCTGGAGAGCCATAAGGGGAAGGACAGCTTCAGGGCACGGCTGAGCCAGTACAAGGGCGAGAAGATCGAGCAGTTCAGCATCACCACCGATGCCCAGCAACAGACCGTAGTCAGCGACATACTCAGGAGCGCCAAGGGCAGCGGAACCGTGCTCAAAGTGGAGCGCAAACCCAAGTTGCGCTACCCGTCTGCGCCGTTCATCACCTCCACGCTCCAGCAGGAAGCGGTGCGCAAACTCGGAATGACCGCGGAGCGCGCCATGCGCACCGCGCAGCAGCTTTACGAAGGCGTGGATATCGGCGGCGGGATCGTCGGCCTGATCACCTACATGCGCACCGATTCGACCAATCTCGCCAGCGAAGCCGTCCGCGAGATCCGTGATCACATCGCTAAGCACTTCAAAGCGGATTACCTGCCCAAGAACGCCGTGCACTATCGGAGCAAGTCCAAGAACGCACAGGAGGCGCACGAAGGCATCCGCCCGACATCCATTTCCCGCACGCCGGACCAGGTACGCACGCACCTGACCCCGGACCAAGCGCGGCTCTACGAGATGATCTGGAAACGCACGTTAGCGTGTCAGATGTCGCCGGCTCGCTTCGACACGACCGGCGTGGACCTGCGCGTGGGGCACGCGGACACGCTGTTTCGCGCCAGCGGACAAACATTGGTGTTTCCCGGTTTCATCGCCGTCTACAAAGAGGACCTGGACGACTCCGCCGAGGACGGCGAAGAGAGGCTCCCGCCACTTGAAGAGGGCGAACGCGTCCCGGTGGACCGCGTCTTCGGTGAGCAACACTTCACGCAACCGCCACCGCGTTACACCGAGGCGAGCCTCGTGAAGACCCTTGAGGAGTATGGCATCGGCCGCCCGTCCACTTACGCCAGCATCATCTCCACGCTGCAGGACCGCGGCTACGCTCACCTGGACAGAAAGCGCTTCGTGCCGACCGATCTAGGACGTCTGGTGAGCGGGTTTCTGAGCGCACACTTCAACCCTTACGTCGACTATGCGTTCACCGCCCGCATGGAGGATCAGCTCGACTTCATCTCCAACGGCAAACGCGAATGGGTGCCGGTGCTGAAGGAGTTCTGGGAAGCGTTCTCCAGCACGTTGGCGGAAAAGCAGGACGTTGCGCGCGGCAGTCCGCTGGGGGAGAAATGTCCCAAGTGCAAGAAAGGCGAGTTGTACCTGCAAAACAGCCGGCGCGGGCTGTTCGTAGGCTGTAGCCGCTACCCCGCTTGCGACTATACCCGCCCCTGGGGCGAGCTCGCGAACGGTCCGATGAATCTGGGCAGAGATCCCGAAAGCGGGCTGGACGTGCTGCTAATGCGCGGGCCCTACGGCTATTACGTACAGCTCGGACCGACCAACCCGAAGGCTGAGGTCAAGCCCAAGCGCGCGGCCTGGCCCAAAAACACCCCGGTCATCACCGCCGATCTGGAAACCGCGCTGAAACTGCTCGCTCTGCCGCGGCAGCTCGGCAATCATCCACAAACCGGCAAACCGATAGAGGCCAACATCGGCCCATTCGGTCCCTACGTGAAGCACGACGGCGCGTACAAGTCGATCCCCAGGAGCGACAGCGTGCACGACATCGCTCTGGAGCGGGCGATCGAATTGCTGTCCGCGCCCAAGACCATGCGCGGTGCCCCGGGCAAGCAGCTGGGCCTCCATCCGCAAGACCAGCAACCCGTGGTGTTGCTGAGTGGCCGCTACGGCCCCTATATCAAGCATGCCGGCGTCAATGCCACAGTTGGACCAGATTACGATCCGGCCAATCTGACGCTGCAGCAGGCGCTGGCGATCCTAGGCGCAAAGCGGGCAAAGCCGCCCGCCAAGTCGGACAACTCGAAGGCGCGGGCGGACAAGGCAAGCGGTGGGAGAAAAGCGAGGGCGACACCTACGCGATCGCATTCGAGGAACCAATCCACAAGAACCCCTACACGAGGGACCCGCGCGAGTGCACCGCCTCCCGAGCGAGCCGCCACAAAGCGCGCGGCCTCCAAATCCGCCGGGCGCAAGCGCAAGAGCTAAGGCTCGAACACGCCTTTACACGTCCAGGTTACGGACCCCCAGGGCATTGGCCTCGATGAAGGCGCGCCGCGGCTCCACGACATCTCCCATCAGAGTGGTGAAGATCTCGTCGGCGGCGATGGCATCTTCGATCTGCGCGCGCAGCAGCCGGCGGGATTTGGGATCCATGGTCGTCTCCCACAGCTGCGTCGGGTTCATTTCTCCCAACCCCTTGTAGCGCTGGACGCTCAGGCCGCTTCGGGCTTGATCCAGCAGCCACTCCACCGCCTGACGGAAGTCGCTTACCGGTTGCTTCTGGTCGCCGCGCTGCACAGACGCACCCGGCCCTAGGAGGTTTTCCAGCATCTTGGCAGTCTTGCGGATCTGCGCATAGTCACCGCTGTCGACGAAATCGCGGTCGATGTAGGTGATGCGAAGGTTGCCGTGCTGCATTTTCCTCACCACCAGCACGAAGGACTCGGCCTTCTCATCGAAGCGGGGCGAAATCGCGACGTCCTCACCCCGCAGATTGCTGGTGAGCGCGGCGCCACTGGCCGCCGCGCTCTCAGCGCCGGACAGATCCAACTCCGGCCCGCGCAACAGCGCGTACAGCACGTCCGCGTCGATCCGCCTAGACAGGCGGTCGATGACCGCCTCCGCCAAAATATACTCGCGCGCGACCTCGGCCAGCGCATCCTTGGTCAGAGGCGGCAGCTTATCGCCTCGATGCAACTCCGCATCGCTCAGCGCCATCTTCAGCAGGTAGTCCTTCAGCTCGTGGTCGTCCTTTAGATAGCGCTCGTCGCGGCCGTGCTTGACCTTGTACAGCGGCGGCTGTGCGATATAGATGTGGCCCTGCTCTACCAGTTCGGGCATCTGTCGATAGAAGAACGTGAGCAGGAGGGTACGGATGTGCGACCCATCCACGTCCGCGTCGGTCATGATGATGATGCGGTGGTAGCGCAGCTTGTCCGGCCGGTATTCCTCCTTGCCGATGCCGGTGCCCAGCGCGATGATCAGAGTAGCAATCTCCTGCGAGGAAAGCAGCTTGTCGAAGCGCGCCTTCTCGACGTTGAGGATCTTGCCCTTCAGCGGCAGGATCGCCTGGAACTTGCGGTCGCGCCCCTGCTTGGCCGAACCACCCGCCGAGTCCCCCTCAACCAGATACAACTCAGAGAGCGCCGGGTCCTTCTCCTGACAGTCGGCCAGCTTTCCAGGCAGACCGAATCCATCCAGCACCCCCTTGCGACGCGTCATCTCCCGTGCCTTGCGCGCGGCTTCCCGAGCCCGGGCCGCTTCGATGATCTTGCCGACGATGATCTTGGCATCGCCGGGGTTCTCCAGCAGGAAGTCCATCAAAGCTTCGGAAACGAACTCCTCGACCACCGGCCGTACCTCGGAGGAGACCAGCTTGTCCTTGGTCTGTGAAGAGAACTTCGGGTCGGGCAGCTTGATCGACAGGATGCAGGTCAACCCTTCGCGCATGTCGTCGCCAGTGGTTTCTATCTTGGCGCGCTTGGCGTACTCGTTCTGTTCGATGTACTGGTTCAGCGTGCGGGTCATGGCACCGCGCAGGGCCGTGAGGTGCGTTCCGCCATCGCGCTGCGGAATGTTGTTGGTAAAGCACAGGACCGCTTCCTGATAGGAATCGTTCCACTGCATGGCCACCTCCACGCTGATCCCGTCGCGCTGCCGCAGCGCGTGGAATATGCGGGGATGAAGCACGTTCTTGGTGCGGTTGATGAATTCTACGAAGCCGCGGATACCGCCGGCGAATTGGAACAACTCTTCCTTGTTGTTGCGCTGGTCCACCAGCTCGATACGCACGCCGTTGTTCAAGAATGACAGCTCGCGCAGGCGTTTCGCCAGGATGTCATAGTGGAATTCCACACTGCTGAAGACCTCGACGCTGGGCTGGAAGTGGACCTCGGTGCCGCGGCGCTCGGTGGTACCGGTCTCCTTCAGCGGCGCGACCGGCTCGCCGTTGCGAAAATCCATCTGATAGATGTGCCCCGCGCGTCGGATGGTGAGGCGCAGCCACTGCGACAGAGCGTTCACCACCGATACGCCAACACCGTGCAGACCGCCCGATATCTTGTAGGAGTTGCTGTCGAACTTTCCGCCGGCGTGCAGCACGGTCATGACAATTTGAGCGGTGGAGCGTCCCAACTCGTCGTCAGGGTGGACCTCAGTGGGGATGCCGCGCCCGTTGTCGACCACGGTGATGGAGTTGTCCGAGTGTATGGTGACCTTGATATCATCGCAGTAGCCGGCCAGCGCTTCGTCGATGGCGTTGTCGACGACCTCGAACACCATGTGGTGCAAACCGGTACCGTCGCTTGTGTCCCCGATGTACATGCCGGGACGCTTGCGCACGGCCTCCAGCCCTTTCAAGACCTTGATGCTGCCGGCCGTGTACTCGGAGGCTCCGTCGTTGCCAGATGGATCCATCATTGGTCGTCTGAGGCTAGATGCGCATGGGCATGATGACGTACTTGAAGTCAGCGTTTCCTGGAATGCTCATCAGCATGCTGCTGTTGGAGTCTCCCAGAGCGCATTCCATTTCCGGGGACTGGACGTTGGCCAGCACATCGAGCAGATAAGTCACGTTGAAGCCGAGATCTAATGGATCGCCAGCGTAGCTGATGGCCAACTCCTCCTCCGCCTCTTCGTGGTCGCTGTTGGTGCAGATGATGCGCAAACTGTCGGTAGTCAGCACCCAACGTACGCCGCGGAACTTCTCGTTGGACAGGATTGCCGCGCGTTGCAGCGCCTGCAGCAGTGTGCCTCGATCCAGGACAAAGCGCTTCCTGTAGCCAACCGGGATCACTTTCTGAAAATCCGGGAACTTGCCGTCTACCACCTTGGTGACGAAGCCAATGCGCCCGAAGCTGAAGCCGACTTGATTGTCCAGCACGCGCACCGTCACGGGCTCGTCGGTATCTCCTAGCAGCTTAGTCAGCTCGAGAATCGCCTTGCGCGGCACAATGACGTCGCTCTTGGGGGTAGCGAGCTTGATCGCCTGTACTGCCAACGCCAGGCGGTGGCCGTCGGTTGCCACCACCACCAGCCCATCCTCGCGTAGCGAAAGCAACAGTCCATTGAGATAGTAGCGGATATCCTGCTGTGCCATCGCGTATTGCACTAGCGCCAGTAGCCGCTTGAGTTCTCTCTGCGGTAACTGCGCTTCTGCGGCCGTTCCGCCACCGGCAGCCATCTTGGGAAAATCTTGAGGGGGTAGTGTCTGTAGAGTGAACTTGCTCCTGCCTGCCTTGAGTTGCAGGCGCTTGTCCTGGAACTCAAGGGACACCACGGTCGCCTCGGGCAATGATCGCAAGATGTCCTGCAGCTTGCGCGCCGATACCGTGGTTGCTTGCGACTCTACAGCTTGAGCGCAGTCTGCTTCCGACGCAACCTGAATCTCAAGGTCGGTAGCGGTGAGTGAAACTCTGCCGCCGCCAATTTCCAGCAGAACGTTGGACAGGATCGGAAGGGTATGACGTCGTTCCACCACGCCGCTCACCGCCTGCAACGGCATAAGCAAGAGGTTTCGGTCGAGTTGTAGCAGGTTCATTGGTTGTTATTCCTGATAAGAGCTAGTAATGAAGGGCTGCGCAGCTGTGGAAATCTCCTGTTTGCCCTGTCGCCCACAGCAGAGGCGGGTTCAATGTAGTAGGACAAGTAGGGAATCTGCTGTGGACAGATTGTGGATCGTTCTGAGGTACCGCAAATGGCGCATGTTTACCCACAAGTTATGCTTCCGCGCTCAGCTCCTGAGAACCTGCAACAGCGCATCGAAGTCACGGCTGATTTCGGGGCTGCCGGACTTCAATTCCGCCACCTTGCGGCATGCGTGCAAGACTGTGGTGTGATCGCGTCCCCCGAACGCATCCCCGATGTCTGGCAAGCTCAACTGGGTGAGTTCCTTGGCCAGCGCCATGGCGATTTGGCGCGGTCGCGCAACGTTGCGCGACCGCTTCTTCGAATACATCTCCGATACCTTGATCTTGTAGTAATCGGCCACGGTGCGCTGGATATTGTCGATCGAAACCTGGCGAAATTGAATGGCGAGGACATCCTTCAGAGCCTCGCGGGCGAGGTCGAGTGACAGTGGCTGGCCAGCGAAGTTGGAGTACGCGAGCACGCGTTTCAAAGCGCCCTCGAGTTCGCGCACGTTGGACTGGATATGCTTGGCGATAAAAAATGCGAGGTCCTCGGGTAGGCGCACGCCCTCAATTTCTGCTTTCTTGATCAGAATCGCCACGCGCATCTCCAGCTCCGGGGGCTCGATCGCGACCGTCAGTCCCCAGCCAAAGCGCGAGATCAAGCGGTCTTCCATTCCCGCGATCTCCTTTGGATAGCTGTCACACGTGATGATCACCTGCTTGTGCGCGTCAATCAGCGCATTGAAGGCGTAGAAGAATTCCTCCTGGGTGCGATTCTTCCCGCTGAAGAACTGTATGTCGTCGATCAACAGCAGGTCGAGCGAGTGATAGTACTTCTTGAAGCCATCGAAGGCCTTGTGTTGGTAAGCTCTTACGACATCGGACACGTATTGTTCGGCGTGAGTGTAGCGAACCTTCGCATGCGGGCTATGCTCGTGCACGAGATTGCCTATGGCCTGGATGAGATGGGTTTTCCCCAAGCCGACACCGCCATAGATAAAAAGCGGGTTGTATGCTGTGCCGGGGTGTTCGGCGACCTGCAGACCGGCCGCCCGCGCCAGTTGATTCGCCTTCCCAGTTACGAACGAATCGAAAGTAAACGACGGGTTCAGACGACTATGCTCGCGCACCTTGGGCTTGGTTTGCTCCGGCGCGGGCGTGCTCAGGGGCGGGGCTACGGAGCTGGTCTGGAGGTTGTTTGCAAGCTGTAGCACAACCTCGACGGGGTCGGTCGTTGCCTCGCGCGCAAGCTGTTCGATGACCGGCAGGAAGCGGTCCTTGACC
>DATJVW010000347.1:0-3466 GCA_035501675.1 Burkholderiales bacterium | reverse complement strand
TCCGGAACGCGTCCTTGCCTTCCCCGAAGGTGATCTCCTTGCCCCGCCCCGCAAGCACCTCCGCGTCGGCGCAAAGCCGCGTGCCCGGGGCGGGCGCGAAGGGCAGTGCGCGCCACCCGGTCATTGCGCGCCCTCCCATCTCAAACCGGCCGGCTGGCAGCGCCGCCTCGAGGCCAGAGCGGTGGCGCACGCCGCTGCGTAGGACGGAGTCGGAGTCGCCCGACAAGCTCTGCTCACGCAGGCTTCAGTCCGAAGTCGTATGCGACCGTGTAGTACGGCCGGTCCATGCGCTTGCCGTCGGGGGCCATACCCGGGTCGTGCCGCGCGAAGTTCGCAACCAGCGAGTTCTTTACACCGAAGACGGCGTCCGACTCCAGATAGGCATCGCCTTCGACGAAAACGTGCGTGGTGACCGTTTCGTAACCGGGCGCCGACACGATCATGTGCGTGTGCGCGGGACGGTAGGGGTGGCGCCCCATCTTCAGCAGCATCTTTCCCACCGGGCCGTCGGTCGGGATCAGATAGCTGACCGGCTTGATGGTCCAGAATCTGTAGCGCCCATCGCCGTCGGTCTTGATCTTGCCGCGCGCGCGCATGCCCTCGTTCCCGTTGCGCTGCACGTCGTACCATCCTTCTCCGTCGGTCGACCAGAGATCCAGCGTCGCGCCGGCGATCGGCTTTCCGTCCGGCGCCCGGACGCGCCCCGAA
Source organism: Burkholderiales bacterium (assembly GCA_035501675.1). Classification (GTDB taxonomy): domain Bacteria; phylum Pseudomonadota; class Gammaproteobacteria; order Burkholderiales; family SHXO01; genus SHXO01. Next base: position 2,758 of record DATJVW010000347.1, on the reverse strand, counting down.
AAGTAGGTGGGCTCGCCTTCCACGCCCTCGGCAATGTTGGCCCCTAACGGCTTTTCCGGCGCGCCGGGCACGTAGAAGGGTCCAAGCACCGTCGATTCGGTTGCACCGGACGGCTTGCGATGGTTGATCGCGTCGACCAGCATGGATACGCCGAGCGTGTCGGAGAGCAGGATGTACTCCTGTCGTTTGCCATCGCACTTCTGGCCGGTCGCGGTGAGGAACTGGATGCCGGTGAACCACTCCTCCTCGGTGAGCTCCACTTCGCGCACGAAGGCGTGCAGGTGCCTGATGAGACTCGCCATGATCTGTTTGAAACGCGGGTCGGTGGCGCCCTCGAGCTTGGCCAGAACGGCGTCGGTGAGATTCGCTTCGGTTAGATTGCGCATGGGTTTTCTCCGGGAGAGCATTGGACATCTTCAGCCGCTTTCGCGCGCACATCCGCCAGGCGAGGACGCGCAAGCCAAGGCCGGTTCATACGCGCTCGATGAGCACCGCGATGCCCTGCCCGACGCCAATGCACATGGTGCAAAGCGCATAGCGGCCGCCCGTGCGATGGAGCTGATACAACGCCGTGGTGATCAGCCGCGCCCCGCTGGCACCCAGGGGGTGACCGAGCGCGATGGCACCGCCGTTGGGGTTCACGTGCGCCGCGTCATCCGCGATGCCCTGCTCGCGCAGCACCGCGAGCACCTGGGCCGCAAACGCTTCGTTCAGCTCGATGGCGCTGATGTCGGACAGCTTCAAGCCGGTCTTGGCCAGCACTTTGCGCATCGCCGGCGCGGGACCGATGCCCATGATGCGCGGCGGCACGCCGGCAGTCGCCATGGCGAGCACGCGAGCCTTCGGCTTGAGGCCGTGCGCCTTGATCCCAGCCTCCGACGCCAACAGCACAGCGCTCGCGCCGTCGTTGACGCCGGATGCATTGCCCGCCGTGACCGTACCGTCCTCACGCACGATCGGCTTGAGCTTCGCCAGCGCGTCCAACGATGTCTCGCGTGGATGCTCATCTTCGCGCACCACCACCGGCTCGCCTTTCTTCTGCGCGATCGTGACCGGGATGATCTCGGCCGAGAAGAAGCCCGCCGCGCGCGCTTTGGCGTAGCGCCCTTGGCTGCGCAGGGCAAAGCCGTCCTGGTCCGCGCGCGAGATCCTGAATTCCGCCGCCACGTTCTCGGCTGTCTCCGGCATGCTGTCTATGCCGTGCAGCTTCTTCATCAGCGGGTTGATCAGGCGCCAGCCGATCGTGGTGTCTTCGAGCTTCATGCTGCGCGAGAAAGCGGAGTCACTCTTGCCCATCACGAACGGTGCACGCGACATGCTCTCGACCCCGCCGGCGATGATCAGATCGGCCTCCCCGCAGCGGAGCGCGCGCGCGGCGCTGCCCACGGCCTCCATGCTCGAGCCGCACAGGCGGTTCACGGTGACGCCGGGCACTTCCACGGGCAGCCCGGCGAGCAGCGATGCCATGCGCGCGACGTTGCGGTTGTCTTCCCCGGCCTGATTGGCGCAGCCGTAGATGACATCGTCTACCCTGCCCCACTCCACGTTGGCGTTGCGCTCGATGAGCGCCCGGATCGGGATCGCGCCAAGGTCGTCCGCACGCACGACAGACAGCGCGCCGCCGTATCGGCCGATGGGGGTACGCACCGCATCGCAGATGTAAGCTTCGGTCATGTTCGTTCCTCGAAGGGTCAGTTTCGCGTCCCGGATGCCGCCGCCACCGACGAGGCACTCTGCGCTGGCGCATCCAGTCGTACCCGTCGCTGCACCGGGAAGAAGCGCAGGTCGAGGCGCTGCTGGACATAGCCCCATAGCCCGCGCGGGAACTTCACCATCGCCAGCACCGCTACCGCGCCCAGAACGATCAGGTACACCGAGCCGTAGTCGGCCAGCGCTTCGCGCAACAGAAAGAATATCAGGGTGCCGAGGATCGGGCCCTCGATCGTGCCGATGCCGCCGATGACGACGATGAAGATGATGTAGGCGGTCCAGCCGACATTGAATGCAGCGTCGGGCGACACGCGCACGGTATTGAGGTAGTACAGAGCGCCCGCCACACCACAGCCGCCGGCCGACGCGATGTAGACCCAAAGCTTCGTGCCGTCGACGTCGATGCCCTGGCTGGCGGCCGCACGCTCGCTGTCGCGGATCGCGGTCAGCGCCAGCCCGTGCCGCGAACGCAGCAACATATAGACGAACGCGATGGCCGCCACCACCACGGTCAGCGCGATCCAGTAGGTGACGGATTCGCGCACCGCTTTGGAGAAGGGCCGTACGGCGGCCAGGCTCTTGCCCGAGCCGCCGCCCAGAAAAGAGGCATTGGCAACCAACAGGCGGTAGACCTCCGCCACTACCCAGGTGCCCACCGCGAAGTATCCGCCGCGCAACCGAAACACGACCTTGGCGGTGGGCAAGGCGATGGCGGCGGCGATCAGCCCCGCGAGCGGCACGCACAGGAACGGGTTGACCCCGGCGTGATCGGCCAGCAGGAACAGAGCGTACGCGCCCAAGCCGAGGAACGCCTGCTGCCCGATCGACACCACGCCACCGTAACCTGCTAGCAGGTTCCACATCTGCGCCAGGGTCAGCAGACAGGCGAACTCCACGAACGTGCGCATCCAGCTCGATTCGCCCCACCAGGGCAGGGTGGCGAGCACAAGGATCGCCGGGACCGCGACTGCGGCGCCGGCGCGGCTCGCCCGGGTGGCGCGCTCGACGGTGAAGGTCATGGTTCGTGGCTCGTGGCTCGCGGTTCGTG
>DATJVW010000346.1:0-38126 GCA_035501675.1 Burkholderiales bacterium | reverse complement strand
CCGGGCAGGGCTGGCACACAGACATGTCCTACAGCGGCATCATCGCCTTCGCGAACGTGCTGTACGGCATCCAGATCCCACATCGCAACGGGTTGCCCCTCGGTGCGACCGAATTCAGCGACATGCGCGCCGCGTACGACGATCTGCCGGACGAGCTCAAGCGGCGCCTGGAGCACATGACCGCCCTGCACGATTTCAACAAGTTCTGGGAGATGATGCGGCGCGAGAAGGGAAGCATACGGCCGCCGCTCACCGAGGCCCAGCGCAAGGCCAAGCCGCCGGTGTCGCACCCGGTCTTTCTCGCCCATCCGCTCAGCGGGCGCAAGGTGCTCTACGCCAATCCCGGCTACACGGTGCGCATCAACGAGCTTTCCGAGCGTGAAAGCGACGAGATGCTCGAATTCCTGTTCGCCCACCAGCTACAGCAGAAGTATCGTTACCTGCATCGCTGGCAGACGGGCGATGTGCTCATGTGGGACGATATCGCGACCCTGCATCAGGCGGCGGCGGACTATGGCCCCGACGAGCACCGTCTGATCAAGCGCTGCCAGGTGATGGCGACGCGATTCGCCCGCGACAGCAACTTCCACTGATCTGCGGCGCGCGGCGCGGGAGTGGCGAGTAACGTCGCTGTCTGCGGCGAATCAGCATGGCTCATCCGGAGACAGACCGACAATGAAAATCACCGACCTTCAGGTTCTGCACCTGTCCGGACCGGAATTACCCACGGTGATGAAGCCGGCCTGGGCGCCGGGCAGCGAGTGGCGGCGCTGGGGCGGGACCATCGTGAAGGTCTTCACCGACGCGGGGATCGTCGGCCTGGGCTCTCCCGGCTATGCACTGTCTCCCACGATCGAATCCTGGATCAAGCCGCAGCTCATCGGCCAGGACCCGTTCGCGCTGGAGCGTCACGCGCGCATCTTCCGAAACGCCGGGGCGGGATGGGGCGTGGAGATCGCGCTATGGGACATCATCGGCAAGGCATGCGGTCAGCCGGTCTACAAGCTATGGGGCGGTTTTCGCGACCGCGTGCCCGCTTATGCCTCTTGCATCGAGGTGAGCACACCCGAGCGACGTGCCGAAGACGTTCTGCGCTTGCGGGCGGACGGCTGGCGCGCGACCAAGCTGCGCATCCACGATCGGAGCATCCAGGCGGACATCGCACAGGTCGAAGCGGCGCGGCGCGCGGCAGGTCCGGATTTCACCCTGCTGGTCGACGCAAACCAGGCGCAGCTACCGGGCACGCTGCAGCCCGAGCCCGGTCCCGTTTGGAGCTACGAGCGCGCGGTGATCACCGCGCGCGAGCTGGAGCAGCTCGGGGTGTACTGGCTTGAGGAACCCCTCGATCGCTACGACTTCGATAATCTGACGCGGCTCGCCGCGGCGGTGGAGATCCTCATCGCGGGCGGTGAGAACAACTGCGGATTGCACGAGTATCGCTGGCTGATCGAGCGCAACTGCTACGATGTGCTGCAGCCCGAAGCGATGGTCGGCGAGACCATGTCCCAGATCCGCAAGGCCTGCGCTCTAGCCGAGATGCATCACAAGCTCTGCGCACCGCACCACGGCGGTGGCGGACTCGGCTTCGTGGCGCATCTGCACCTCTGCGCCGCGCTCCCCAACTGCCCGTTCGTCGAGGTCTTCCACGACCCGCCCGGGTTGAGCAGCGACATCTTTCAGTGGTACCTGGCCGAGCCCATCCGCCTCGACGCCTCCGACGGCTGCATGGCATTGCCGCAGAAGCCCGGCTTGGGCGTCGAGCTCGACGAAGACAAGGTCCGGCGTTACGCAGTCACGCGCTGAGTTCATCCGCGCATCGGATGGGACCCTCGAGTTTCTCATGCCGGCCGGCCGATCTCGTGTCGTGGCGCCTTGATGTCGCCCCGGACGCTCGGTATTCTTCCCATGTGTCATTGTGCTTCTCGCCACGCCAGTTCCACTACAACCCGACGCCGATCGGGGAAGACACTCCTTTACCGTGCTGAAGCAATCCCGTCGGGGCCCATGGCCCTGCCGGCCGGTAGCACAACGATGCACAGGGGCGCGCCATGCGCGGCATCGAGCTTCTCAGCAGCCTGTTCGAGATCATCGGCGTAAACATAGTCCTGAGCGGCGACAACGCCGTGGTCATCGCCTTGGCGTCCCGTGCGCTGCCCCGCGAGCAGCGGGGGACGGCGATCGCGCTGGGCAGTGCCGGCGCTATCCTGATGCGGATCGCGCTCACGGTCGCGGCTGCGGAGCTGCTGCGGCTGCCCTGGCTCAGGCTGGCTGGTGCGCTCCTGCTGCTCTGGATCGGGGTCCGGATGCTGCTGGATGGCGGCGACGACCACGATCTCGTGGCGGCGCCGGCGAGCGGCCCGTGGGCGGCCATACGCACGATCCTCGTGGCCGACTTCGTGATGAGCCTGGATAATATCCTGGGTGTGGCGGCCGCGGCACGCGGGCAAATGACGTTGCTCATGGCCGGCTTGATCATCAGCATCCCGCTGATCGTGTTCGGCAGCGCGCTCATCCTGCGGGTCATGGACCGGTTCCCGGTTCTCGTGACGCTGGGTGCGGGGCTGATCGGCTACGTGGCTGGCGAGATGCTGCTCGACGAGCCGGTCGTCGAGTCGTGGCTGCCCACGAGTGCGGCGTTCGTGTCGTATGGCGTGCCTGTCGCGAGCGCTGTGGTGGTGATCTTGGCCGGGCACGCCATTGCCGCCCGCGGTGCGCGTTCACGCGGCCGGCAGGTGATCGACCCGAACGAAAGCGATCAATCGCGCCCGCGACGGTGAGAACCGCCCGGGCGGGGATGGAGGGAGACGAGCATGCGCATACTGGTTCCGGTCGACGGCTCCGACAGCGCCCTGCGCGCCGTTCGTTATGCCATTTCTCTACGCGAAAAATTCCGCGAACCGCTCGAGTTCGACCTCATCAATGTTCAGCGCCGCATCGCTTCGGGCAACGTGCGCATGTTCGTATCGCAGGAGGAGATCAACCGGTTTTATCAGGAGGAAGGTGCGGCTGCCCTGCGCGATGCGCGTGAGGTGTTGGAGAGCGCTGCGGCTCCGTGCGCGGTGCACGTGGCGGTGGGGGACGAGCCTGAATGCATCGCCCACTATGCGACGCAGCATGGGAGCGATCTGGTGGTGATGGGTACCAGGGGCATGGGGACCATCGCCAACATGCTCCTCGGCTCGGTGTCCGCCCGGGTCATCCACCTCTCGCCTGTGCCGGTCCTGCTGGTGAAGTGAGCGAGCCGCCGCTGCCAGTGAGTGGCCGGCGGGCCCAGTCGCATCAACGTGAACTTCGCTGAAATGGCTCCAGGCGACTTCCGCTCCTCGCCCCCGAATCATGATCGTACTGTTCACTGACTTCGGCCCCGACGACATCTACGTCGGGCAGGTGAAAGCGGTATTGGTGCAGTTGGCGCCTCCCGGGACACCGATCCATGACTTGCTGCATCGGGTACCGAATTTTGATGCCAAGGCCGGGGCTCATTTGCTGGCCGGGCTGCAGGCGCGTTTTCCCTCCGGTTCCCTGTTCCTGGCTGTCATCGATCCCGGCGTCGGCGGCGTGCGCGATGGCGTCGTCCTGGAAGCGGACGGCAAGGGATATGTTGGCCCGGACAACGGTTTGCTGTCAGTGGTTGCCGCGCGGGCCGCCAAAGCGCGGACCTGGCGCATCACCTGGCGACCCAAAGCGCTGTCGGCATCGTTTCACGGGCGCGATTTGTTCGCTCCGGTTGCAGCCTGGCTCGCCGCGGGAAGCCTGGCCAAGGACAAGCTCGAAGAGACGCGAGGCTTGAACGTCCGCTTCGGGCCCGATGACCTGAGCGAGGTGATCTACATCGACCACTACGGCAACGTGCTGACCGGCCTGCGGGCAGGCAACGTGTCGCGCCGCGCCAGGATCGGAGCCGGCGGCCGCAAGCTCGCCTACGCGCGCGTCTTTGCGGAGGCGCCGGCCGGCAGCGCGTTCTGGTACGAGGACAGCATCGGTCTGGTGGAGATCGCCGTGAACGGCGGAAGCGCTGCAGAGCTGATGGGCATGCATGTGGGCGACCCGATCAAGGTCATCGCCTGAACCTTCCTCGCACGCAGAAGTCAGGGAAGCGCTTCGAATACTTGGTTGACTGGTCTACTATATGGCCTTACTATGGCATTATGGCCACACAGACTATCAAGAGCACTTATTCCTTAGACGTCGAAACGGTTCGCTCGCTCGAGACCCTCGCTCGCCGATGGAGGGTATCCAAGTCGGAAGCATTGCGCCGGGCGATCCGCGCCAGTGCGACGGGGAAGGCGCCACACGCGGGGCGCGAGGCTCTTGAAGCCCTCGATCAATTGCAGCAGTCTCTGGCGCTGGACGCAAAGACGGCTACGGTCTGGGAGAAGTCGGCCCGGGGAGCGCGCCGCGCAGCCTCGCGTCGGCGAGAAGCGAAGGCTGAGTGATTCTCGTCGACACCAGCTTCCTGATCCGGGCGCTCGTACACGGCTCATCTCAGGACGCCAAGTTGCGCGAGTGGCTGACCGCCGGCGAGCAGCTCGGCATGAGTACCATTGTTTGGGCCGAGTTCCTCTGCGGGCCGGTCGAGCCGCGCCATTTGGAAGTGGTAGCTCGCGTCGTGCCGCACTACGTTCCGTTTGACGAGCCAGACGCGGTCCTGGCCGCTCATCTTTTCAACGGATCCGGACGCAGGCGAGGATCGTTGGCAGACTGCATGATCGCCGCGACCGCATTGCACGCGGATGCGTCGCTCGCGACCGAAAACGTCTCCGACTTCCGCCGGTTCGAACCGGCCGGGCTGGTCGTACTCTCCGCCTAGCCGGAAGATTCGTCCTGGTGAGCGCTCCTAAGCTTTGGATCACTTCGCCGAACCGCAGCCGTTCCTTGCCGTCGAACGAAATTACGCCTGTTTTATCGGGAAACAGTCGCGGGGGCTGATATTGATCCTGATGCCCGGCGACAGCATGGGCGTTCCAGATTCCGGAGTTTAGCCCAGGGGGTCTTGTGTTGGCGCCCGCCATCGTGAGTCCTTGGCAGATCTTGCCGCCCCCTCTCCCCCACTGCGTGGTGGAGAGGCGGTTACATTTTGGTCGTCGGCCGTGAACGAGCGTGTCGTACCGCAGCCTGTGGGCACAGCGCAGGCGCCCTGGACGGGCCAGCCGATCGAGCGACGCGAAGACGCCGCGCTGCTCACTGGCACCGGGCGCTTCGCCGATGACCTCGGGACGCGCCCCGGCACCTTGCACGCGGCATTCGCGCGTTCGCCTTACGCGCACGCTCAAGTGCGCGGCATCGACGCCGCCGCCGCGCTCGGCATGTCGGGCGTGCGCGCTGTGCTCACCGGTGTAGACGTGAAGCGCTGGGCGGCGCCCTTCGTGGTCGGCGTCAAAGCGCCGATGGAGCACTGGTGCCTTGCGGTGGACAAGGTGCGTTACGTGGGCGAGCCCGTGGCGGTCGTCGTGGCCGAAGATCGTTACTTGGCTGAGGACGCGCTGGAGTCGATCAAAGTCGACTACGAGCCGCTTCCCGCCGTGGTCGACGTCGAGTCGGCGATCGCGCCCAATGCGCCGATCTTGCATGAGGGTGTTGCTTCGAACGTGGTGAACGACCGCAGCTTCGCCTATGGCGATCCCGATGCCGCCTTCGCGTCCGCGCCGCGCCGCGTTCGCCTAAAGGTGCGCTACCCGCGCAACTCTTGCACACCGATCGAATGCTTCGTCGTGGTGGCCGAGCATCTTGCGGGCGACGAGGGCTACGACGTTCTGGCCAACTTCATGGGCCCGTTTTCGCTGCACGCCGTGATGGCGCTGGCGCTCAAGGTGCCTGCCGCGAAGCTGCGCCTGCGCGTCCCGCGCGATTCAGGTGGCAGCTTCGGCGTCAAGCAGGCGGTGTTCGCCTACGTGGTCGCGCTCTGCCTCGCCTCGCGCAAGGCGGGCGCGCCGGTGAAGTGGGTCGAAGACCGTCTGGAGCATTTGCTTGCCGCCACCTCCGCGACCGGTCGTGTCGCGACTATCGAGGCCGCGGTGCAGCCCGACGGACGCATCAGCGCACTCGCCTACGATCAGCTCGACGACTGCGGCGGATATCTGCGCGCGCCGGAGCCGGCCACCTTTTATCGCATGCACGGATGCCTCACGGGGGCCTATGACATCCGGCACTTGAAGGTACGCAACCGGGTCGTGCTGACGAACAAGACGCCCGCGGGGCTGGTGCGCGGCTTCGGCGGCCCACAGGTGTACTTCGCGCTCGAGCGCCTGATGCAGCGGATCGCAGTGGAGTTGGGGCTCGATCCGCTTGACGTGTATCGCCGCAACTTCATCCGTGCCGAGGCTTTCCCGTACGAAGCCGCAGCCGGCGCGCTGATCGATTCGGGCGACTACCACGCCGGGCTCGATCTCGCTGCTCAGCAAGGCGGACTGGTCGAGCTCCTGGCCCGGTGTGCACAGGCACGGGCCGAGGGCCGGTTGTACGGAATCGGCTACGCCGCCATCGTCGAACCGTCGATCTCGAACATGGGCTACATCACGACGCTGATGCCGGCCGAGGCGCGGGCCCGGGCCGGCCCCAAGAACGGCGCGATCGCGAGCGCCACGGTGGGCATCGATCTGCTGGGCAGCGTCAGCGTCGTGGTCGCGTCGGTACCGCAAGGTCAGGGGCACATGACCGTGCTCGCGCAAGTGGTGGCGGACGTGTTCGCGCTCAAGCCGGACGAGATCGCGGTCAACGTCGAGCTGGACACGCAGAAGGACGCCTGGTCCGTCGCCTCGGGCAACTACTCCAGCCGTTTCGCCGGAGCGGTGGCCGGCACCGTCCACTTGGCGGCTGCCAAGCTGCGTGCGAAGCTCGCCCAGATCGCAGCCGCGCAGCTTGGCTGCGCGGCCGCCGCGGTGATGTTTGATGGCGGCAAGGTGTTCGCGCGCGATACCCCGGACAAGGCGCTTCCCTTCGCGCGCGTCGCGAGCGGCGCGCATTGGGCGCCGGCCCTGCTGCCGAAGGGAATGGATCCCGGGCTGCGCGAAACGGTGTTCTGGACGCCGGACCAGCTGGCTGCGCCCGACGAGCGGGACAGAGTCAACACGTCGGCCGCCTACGGCTTCGGCTTCGACATCTGCGCGGTGGAAATCGACCGCGACACGGGCAGGGTACGCATCGAGCGCTACGTGACGCTGCACGATGCCGGCAGGCTGCTCAACCCGGCCCTGGCCGATGGACAGATCCGCGGCGGCTTCGCCCAGGGACTCGGCGCGGCGCTGATGGAAGAGTTCCGCTATAGCGCGGACGGCGCTTTTCTATCCGCGACGTTCGCCGATTACCTCGTGCCGACCGCGATGGAGGTGCCGGAGCCGATGATCCTCCACATGGAGACGGCATCGCCGTTCACGCCGCTCGGGGCCAAGGGGATCGGCGAAGGCAGCAACATGAGCACGCCGGTGTGCATCGCGAACGCCATCGCCGATGCGCTGGGCGCGGGCGTCGATCCCGAACGGATCGTCCTGCCGCTTACGCCGTCGAAGATTCTCTCGCTGCTCGGCGTGCCCGACCCCGTCCCGGCACGATCCCGGCAGGCCGAAGCGCATGCAGCACCTTCGGTCGACGCGGAGCTTGCGGCTACCCGCCCTTCCGGCTCTTGGACGCGAGTGCTGCGCTGGCTGGGAATCGCCCAGTGAAGCCTTCAGCTTTCGACTACGTCCGAGTGGACTGCGCGGATGAGGCGGTAGAAATACTCGCCGAGCAGGGAGACGAGGCACGAATCCTGGCGGGCGGCCAGTCGCTGATGCCCATGCTCAACATGCGCATGGCGCAACCCAAGGTGATCGTGGACATCTCTCGCGCAGAGGATCTCGCCGCGGCGCGTGTGGACGGCGCTGCGCTGGCTGTACGCGCCGCGGTCACTCAGGCAACGGTAGAGCGACGCGCCCGCCTGGCCGACGAGGTTCCGATGCTGGCGCAGGCGCTTCCGCACCTCGGCCACTTCCAGACGCGCAACCGCGGCACCGTGTGCGGCTCGATCGCGCACGCCGACCCGAGCGCGGAGCTGCCGCTGTGCCTCGCGGTGCTCGGCGGCGAGGTCGTGCTGCGCTCTCGCGCGCGCCGGCGCACGCTTCAAGCCGAAGCGTTCTTCCTGGGCGCTCTCGCTACAGCGCGTGACCCGACCGAGATCGTGGAGGAGGTGCGCTTCCCGCTCGCGCTGGCTGCCGAGCGGTATGGCTTCGTCGAGATCGCCATGCGTCACGGCGACTTCGCCATCGTCGGGCTGGCGGTGATCGTCAGTGCCGCCGCGATTCGGGTCGGCGTGAGCGGTGTCGCGGACCGGCCTTGGATCGTGCGCTGGCCCCGGCTGACCGGCGACGAGCTGGACGCGGCGCTCGACCGCCTCGCCTGGGACGTCGGTGCACGGGACGACCAGCACGCCAGCGGGGAGTATCGGAGGCATCTGGTGCGCACGCTCGGCAGGCGATTGATCGAGGAGTTGCAGTAGTGCGGCGGATGGCGAGTGGCCTGCGGCACCGGATCGAGTTGACGCTGAACGGGGTCCGGCGCGCCGGGGAGTGCGAGCCGCGCATGCTGCTGTCGGATTTCCTGCGTCAGGAGCTTGGCGCGACCGGCGTCCATGTCGGTTGCGAGCACGGCGTGTGCGGCGCGTGCACGGTCCGCATCAACGGCGTCACACAGCGATCGTGCCTCGCGCTCGCGGTGGGGACAGAGGGTCAGAGCGTGCAGACCGTGGAGGGACTCGCCGGTCCGGAGGGCGCGCTGTCCGACCTGCAGCGGGCGTTCCGGCGCCATCATGCGCTGCAATGTGGTTTCTGCACGCCGGGGATTCTGCTGTCGGCTTCCGAGTTTCTTGAGCGCGTGCCCCAGCCGACCGAGCGCCAGGTGCGCGAGCTGCTCTCCGGGCACCTGTGCCGGTGCACCGGATACACCCCGATCGTCGCGGCCATCCTCGCGGTGGCCGCCGAACGCGTTGGACGGAAAGGCGATGCTTGATCTGGGTCGGACCTTCCTGGCCAGCGTCGAGCGCAGCCCCGATGAGCTTGCGTTCGTCGATGGCGCCGTTCGGCTGACCTATGCGGACTGGATAAGGCGGATCGGGGCCGTCGCCGGTGCGCTGCAGTCTCTGGGGTTGAAGCGTGGCGGCCATCTGTTGATTGTGATGCGCAACGGGTGGGAGATGGCCACGCTGCACTGGGCTTGCCAGTTCCTCGGCGTGATCGCCACCCCGCTCAACTGGCGCGCGAAGGGCGAAGAGGTCGACTATTGCGCGCGCGACGCCGAGGCGAAAGCGGTGGTGTTCGAGGCGGTGAGCGCGGGGGCGGTCATGACATCGGAAGCCTGTGACTGCATTCCGCGCATCGCGGTCGGTATCCCGGATGGGGACCTCACAGACTTCAGCGACCTCCTGTCGGCGCCTACGCCCGCGCCGCTGGTCAACGCGACGGCCGACGATTGGTCGTTGATGCTCTACACCTCGGGGACCAGCGGCAAGCCGAAGGGCGTCCCGCGGCGGCACCGCGCCGAGCGTGCCGCTGCGGTGGCGCAAGTCGCGCAGAATCTGTACCGCCGCGGTGAGCGCACCCTGGGAGTGATGCCTCTGTATCACACGATGGGCGTGCGCTTGCTGCTGTCGATGGCGCTCGTGGACGGGTGCTTCGTGTGTTTACGTAAATTCGACGCCCGCCGCGCTGTCGAACTGATCGAGCAGGAGCGCGTCACCACCCTGTATCTGGTGCCGACCCTGTTCCACGACCTTCTGGCGCATCCCGCGTTCCGGGACGCCGACATCGGCAGCGTCACGAAGCTCGGTTTCGCCGGCGCGCCGATGCCGGATGCGTTGCTCAAGCGGCTCGACGCGGCTTTCTGCCCTCAGCTGTTCGTCAACCACTACGGCTCGTCCGAGATCTACACCTTCACGATCGAGCAGTACGCACCACGAAAACCGGGCTCGGCGGGGCGCGCCGGATTGAACGCCCGCATCCGGGTCGTCAGGCTGGATGCGAAAGGCCCGAACGACACCGCCGCGACGGGAGAGGAGGGCGAGATCATCGCAGAGATGGCGAGCGACGAGGCCTTCGAAGGCTACTGGAAGCGGCCCGATGCGGACGCCCGAGCGCTGCGCGGCGGCTGGTACTTCACCGGCGACACCGGCTATTTCGGCCGGGACGGTGACCTCTTTGTGACGGGACGGGTCGACGACCTGATCATCTCCGGCGGAGAGAACATCTCGCCGGTGGAGGTGGAGTCGACGCTCTCCCTGCATCCGGCGGTGGAAGAAGTGGCCGTTGCGGGGCTGAAGGACGAACGCTGGGGCCAGCGTGTTGCGGCATTCGTGAAGCGCAGGGCGCCCGTCGACTGCGGTGCGCTCGATGCCCACTGCAAGGCCTCGGGTTTGCCCAATTTCAAGCGGCCGCGCGAGTATGTGTTCGTGCGCGAGATCCCCAGATCACCGGTCGGGAAAATCCTGCGCCGCAAGCTGGTCGCGGGGGAATATGAGCGTGAAGAGTGAAGGGTGAATGCGTGAAGGGTCGGCGTCGCCATTGCCATTTCCCGATGCGCATCCGCATCAACCGGTAATCGTTTCGCAAAGGAGAACCGATGACACTCAAACACCCCACGCTGGGGCTCCTGGACCATCTCGACGGGTTTCGGATTGAAGTCGACGAGGGGCGCGGCCGAGCCGACATCATCCTCGACCGGCCGCCGCTCAACGTGGTCAGCATGCCCCAGCGCGACCAGCTGCGCCTGGCGGTCGAAGCGCTCGACGCGCATCCGGGCGTGCGCGTGATCGTGCTGCGCGCCGCTGGCGAGCACTTCTCCAGCGGCGGGGACATCAAGGGTTTCCTGGAGGCGACCCCGGAACAGGTGTCCAAGCTCGCCTGGAATGTCGCTGCGCCGGCGCGCTGCGAGAAGCCGGTGATCGCGGCCAATCGCGGCTACTGCTTCGGGGTAGGTTTCGAGATCTCGCTCGCCTGCGACTTTCGCATCGCTTCGGAAACGGCGCTGTATGCCCTGCCCGAACAGAGGCTGGGCCAGATCCCCGGCTCCGGCGGCTCCGCACGGCTGCAGAAGATGATCGGCATCGCGCGCACCAAAGACGTGGTGATGCGCTCGCGCCGTGTCGGCGCGAAGCAGGCGTACGACTGGGGCATCGTGACCGAGTGTGTGCCTGACGCCGAGCTCGAGCGCGCGACCGACGCGCTGGTGGAGGAGCTGCGGACCTTCGCACCCCTCGCGCAGCGCACGGCCAAGAAGCTGCTCAACGACACTGAGGACGCAACGCTCAGCATCGGCATCGAGATGGAAGGCCACTGCTACAGCCGGCTGCGCAGCACCGACGACTTCCGCGAGGGCGTGAGTGCGTTCCACGCCAAGCGCAAGCCGCTGTTCAAGGGAAGCTGATCGCGGGCCCAGAAGCGCGGCGTGGCCGACTCACGTTTCGAGCGCTTGAAGGGCAGCCTCGGCTTCATCGGGCCAGTGCTGCATATCCATCACCCGGTACAAGGCGAGTGCCTGCTCCAGCTGTTCACGTGCCTTCGGGGCGTCGCGGAGCAGGGAATACAGTTGACCCAGCCCGAGATGGCAGTGTGCCTCGTCTGGTCGCGCGCCCAGCTCCTCGGCAAACGAGAGTGCGCGCAGGTAGTGTTGTTCGGCCCGTTCACGTGCGCTAGAGTCGCTCCGTGCGCACGCATCGGCTAGCAGGCGAGCCGCCCAGAGCTCGAACGTTCTCTCGCCCCCTTCGCGAGCCAGCTGCAGCCCCTTCTCGCCCAGCCGTACAGCGGATCCGACGTCGCCGCAAGCCAGATGTGCACGGCCCAAGCCGATCGTCGTCATCACCTGGCCAGCCCGGATCCCGATGGTCTCGAATATGGAAAGCGCATCTCCCAACTCGACAATGGCCTCGCGTCCGCGCCCCGACTCGGCATATGCGTAGCCGAGCCACATCTTCGACCAAGGATAGAGCAGGCGATTCTCTGTTGTATTGCAGAGCGAGAGCGTCTCTTCGCCCGACCGGATTGCAGGAGCGAACCGTCCCCAGCGCCGATAGATAAGGCAAACGTGGTAACCCGCAAACACCTCGCTATACGGGTGAGTTGCACGCCTGGCGATGTCCACCGCCGTTAGGGCTTTCCGCTCAGCTTCATCGAAACGCCCCTGCTCAGCCAGAATGAGACCACATTCACCGTGAGCATAAACGGTGGCCAGCGCTGGCATCCCTAGCCGTTCCAGTTCGAGCTCACCGTACAGGGCATCGATATTTGCCTGGTACAACTCGATTCCTTCATCGTATCTCCCTCGCCACCAGGCGAAGTACCCAAGGTAGTGTCGTGCAATGACCTGCACGTCCAGATAGCCATTGGTCGCGGCAAGATCGAGCGCTTGCTCCCCAGCGGCCAGGGCGCGCTGGTATTGCCCGCTGAACACCAGCACATGGGTCAGGTACGCCAGTGCGCGCGCCAGCCGATAGCTGTCACCGACCCTTTCGGCCAGTTGCTGTGCCTCGCCGGTTACCAGCGATACACGCTCCAGGTCCCCGAGTGCAGTGAGCGCCGTCCGCATCTCAAGACGGATATCGATCGCCTCTCTGATCTGCTCCTGAGTCTCGGAAAGCTGCGCCGAGGCAGCCAGTGCCTGGTCGAAATAGATGACTGCATCGCGGTTGGCCAGACGAATGGCTGCGCGCTGCCCAGCCCGGCGCAGGTATGTCACAGCCTTCTCCCAGATTTGACCTCTCTGTGCGTGATGCGCGAGCCGCTCTGCGTGTTCGTCCAGGCGATCTGCGTAAAGGGCCTCGATCACCTGCACGATGCGAGCATGCAACGCGCGCCTGCGCTCCTGCAGCAGACTCGCGTAGGCCACGTCATGGGTCAGGGCGTGCTTGAACGTGTACTCGAGGTCGGGGAACAAGCTTGCCTCGTACAGGAATTCAGCTGCCTGCAGACGCGATAGCGCACCGTGGAGGTCCGCTTCCGGCTGTTCGGCCAGGGCCTGCAGCAGTGCAAAGGGCACGTCCTTCCCGATCACCGCGGCGGTCTGCAGCAGCCGCTTGTCTTCGGCTTGAAGGCGGTCGATGCGGGCGGCCAGAATCGCTTGTACGGTTGCCGGCACTTCGATGCCCGCCAGGGCTCGCAACAGGCGGTAGCTGCCCCGTTCGCCACCTAAGGCTCCGGACTCGACCAGGCCGCGCACGCTCTCTTCGAGAAAGAAGGGGTTGCCCTCGGTCCGCACGATGAGCACCTTCTTGAGCGGTTCCACTTGGGGCTCGGTTCCCAGCAGGCTCGTCAGCAGGTCTTCGGCCGTCTCGGCAGTCAACGAATCGAGCCTGAGCTGTGTGTAGTAGGTCTTGCTGCCCCAGCGGTGGTGGTACTCGGGCCGGTAGTTGAACAGCAGCAGCAGCCTGGACGTGGGCACGCTTTCCAGCAATCCGTCGAGAAACTCTTGTGTCTCCGAGTCGATCCAGTGCAGATCCTCGAACACCAGGATCAAGGGCTGAGCTTGCGCTTCGCGCAGCCACAAGCGCTTGAGCGCGTCTAGCGTCTGCCTGCGCCGCTGGGGTGGATCCAGCCGTTGCCACTGCGCATCTTCCATTGGTTGGTCGAGCAGCGCGAGCAGCGGCGACAGCAGCGGTTCGAGCGCCCGATCCAGGGTCAACAGCTTGCCGGTAACTTTCTCCCGGATGCCGCGCGCATCATCGCGTTCGCCGATCTTGAAGTAGCTCTTGAGCAGGTCGATGATGGGAAGGTAGGGCGTAGCCTTACCGTAGGACACAGAGCCGGCCTCAACCAGCAACCAGCCCTGGGTGCGGTGCGAGCGGGTGAACTCGTAGAACAGCCGAGACTTGCCGACTCCAGGCTCGCCGACGATCGCAACGACCTGCCCCTTGCCATGCCCCGCGTTGGCCAGCGCCTCGGCCAACACTTCCAGCTCCCGAATGCGGCCGACGAAGCGAGTCAACCCCCGCACCGCCGACGCCTGCAAGCGCGTGCGCGCGCTTGAAGCCCCCTCCAGCTCGAAGACCTCGATCGGCTCGCCTAGCCCCTTCACCGGAACCGGCCCCAGCGGTCTAACCCGGAGGTAGCCCTCCGCCAGCTTCAACGTGTCGGCTGTTATGAGGACAGTACCCGGCTTGGCCATCTGCTCCATACGCGCGGCCAAATGCGTGGTCTGGCCGACAGCCGTGTAGTCCATGTTGAGGTCGCTTCCAATGGCGCGCACGACCACCTCTCCAGAGTTCACTCCCACGCGCAGCTGTATGGGTGCGCCATGCCGGCGCTGCAGCTCGTCGCCGTAACGTGAGACCTGCTCCTGCATCCTGAGCGCCGCGTAGCAAGCCCGGACCGCATGGTCCTCGAGCGCCAGCGGCGCACCGAACAGCGCCATGACGCCGTCACCCATGACTTGGTTGACCGTACCTTCGTAATGGTGCACGGCTTCCATCATGCGTTCGAGCACTGGATCGAGCAGCTTGCGCGCCTCCTCCGGATCGCGCTCGGCGAGCAGCTCCATCGAGCCCTTCATATCGGCGAACAGCACGGTCACCTGTTTGCGCTCGCCTTCCAAAGCTTCCTTGGAAAGCAGGATGCGCTCCGCCAAGTGTTTCGGCGTGTAGGCCTGCGGAGAGACGAACTTCGACGGTAGAACGCCTGGACCGAGCCGCCCGCCGCACTGACCGCAGAATTTCTGGGCCGGCAGGTTCGATGCCCCGCAGGAGGTGCACTCCGTTGACAGCGCGGTACCGCACTCGCCGCAGAACTTCTGAGCGGGCGCGTTTTCGTGCTGGCAGCGCAGGCACTTCATGCCGGTGTCACGAGCACGCGGTCGGTGGGAGAAAGGCAGCGTAAGGCCGAAGTATTTCGGGGGTCAAGGGGTGGCAAATTCGCCTGCGACCTGCGATTTGCTTCGTTACATTCAAACTATCGTCAGCCGCCCGCCGGCAATCGCGGGGCGTAAGGCGACAGGGTCGTCAGGCGGTGATCCTCAACAGCGCCGCCCGCCGTGAAGTGGTACAGGCTCTGCCATTCGTGTCCTTCGAGCCCGAGCAGGCGGTGCATCTCGTCGTCGAAGAAGCAACCGATGCCGGTGGCGCGGATTCCGGCCGCCTCGGCCTCGAGGTAGAGCGTCTGGCCCACCATGCCGCACTCCCAGTACAGCCTACGGTAGCGCCAGGGCGAATCCTCGACGTCCGCGAAGGACGCGAGCATGCCGAGCGCGTAGCAGGAGTCGGCGGCGATGTCCTGGTGACAGCAGACGAGCTTCGCGGACTTCCGAAAATCGCCGGACGCTAACAGATAGAGCGGCAGGTGCGCCGGGCCGGCCTTGCGCCACAGCCACTCGGCCCGCATCGCGCGCTTGAGCGGCTCGAGCGCGGTTGCCTCGCGCACGAACGCATACAGCCCCAGCTCGAGCCCCTCGACCTGGTGCACGAAGAGCGCCAGATGAACCCGCGGCGGCCAGGGCCACGCATTCCAGGGCGGCGCGCCCGGGCGCGGCAGCAACGGCTCGAGCATGGCGTAAAAGGCATCCGCCGCGACCGAAGTCACGCCGTCGAAGTCCACCGCGCTGCGCCGCTGGCGGAAGATGGTGGAAGCGGCCAGATCGAGACGCGGCGTCGAAAACCCGGATGCTGCCAGCGGCGCTGCCGGACCCTCCGGCATCGTCCGCGGTTTCGGCGTGGCATCGTGTGCATGCTCGATGTCGTCCCACTCGACGTGCTCGTCGCTCAGCGGGTTGGGTTCGCCACACCAGCTCGCGGCCCGCCCCCCGGCAATCAGCTCCTCGATCGCGGGCGGCTCGCCCACACCCACCCAGAGCAGGCAGTCGGGCTCCTCGCGCTCAGCACGGTGATTGCCGCTGCGGTCGAGCCCAAGCAGCGCCGCGACATCCGCGTCGCCCACCGCATCCAACATCCTGGTCTGCCAGCCGAGCGACGCAGCGGCATAGCTCACCGCGGCGATGGCGTGCCCGCAGTCGTGCTGGCAATAGCGGAACGCGCGCATGCCGTACTTCCATGCCTCGCGCCAGTAGATCGACGCGAGTCCGACCAGGACGCCGCCTTCGATGATCGGGGCCGGCGTGTTCCAGCGCGCGCGCTGCTCGAGGACGTGGTCGCGGCTCAGATAATGGTAGACGCCACCCTCCAGCCCAGGAAGGTCGGAGGCGACGAGATAGCCCTCGGTCGGATGCAGGTTCCCGCTGGAAGGATTGCAACGCAGAGCCCACGAGGTGCCGCGAAACGACTTCCACGCCGAGATTGCAAGCGAAAGCTCGAATAGCATCGCGACCGATTGGCGCGCGAGCGGCGCGGCCTGTGGCAGTCGAGCGGCCCGCAGGTCCTTATAGCGGGTGGGAAGGCCATCGGCGGCAAGCTCGAGCTCGACGCGCGGCGCGCCGCGGTAGCTTCGGAACGGGTCGGGCTGATTCGCCCAATCGAGGTATCCCGGCGCGGGTGCGTAACGGCTCAAGTGGTGCTTGCTGCGCTCGTGGTACGTCAGAATGACGCGGGACGCATCCATGGCAGCGAACATTGCCACGCCGTGAGCCTGGACGCGAGCCCGCTGAGGCGGGGAGCACGAGACCAGGCTCGGGCCGCGCTAGCCGCTACGGGCCCAAAAATGTAAGTCTCAGGTCAGTTGACCGACCAACGACGGTCCCACGGTGTGGAGCGGGGTGCGGAGCCCGGGCCGTGAATATGTCACACGTAGGGCGGGAATCCGCACAGGACCGAGGGAGGAGCTGGGAATAATCTTCAAAGCCTAGGTAACCCGTATCGGTTTAGGTGCAGGAGGGGGCTGTTCCTGGCCTGACCGGCGGCAACCCGAACTGCTGGCATCCGATCGGGGTTGCAGTACGTAAATCCCGATCGACAGCTCCTGTTAGGAGGCGGGTATGAACTTGAAACTCACGTTGACACTGACGCTGGCATTGGCGATCGTGCCGCTACTCGCGGTCCGCGAAGGCTTCCGGCCGGATCTGGGCGCGGCGGGCAGTTGGACGCACGGCTGGCAGGAGCAGGGTGAAGCCGTTCCCGGCGCGCAAGGCCTGCGCTTCGACTGTGTCGCAACCGGGGCGGACCTTCTGCGGCGGGCGGCTCCAGCCATCGCCGAAAACCCGAATCCGTCCTGGACACCGCCTACCGTCGGCCTGACCGCCAAGGGCAAGCTCGCCTGCCTGGGCTCGTGAGGCGGCGCGCCACGTCACGATTGTTTGGCCGCGTCCAGTACGGCATCTATCGCTGGCAACGCTGAGCGTAGACCTGCCCGCTGGAGTTCGACGCGGAGCCTGCCGAGTTCGCTGAGGGCTGCGCTGGGCGGGTCCCCACGCCCGACGGATGCGAGCGCCCGGCCGCGGGCGGCGATCAGGCCGGCCCAGGGGAGCGGTTCGGCGCGAACGTAATCCTCCAGAGCGCGCGCATAGCGCAGAGCCGTATCCCATTCCCCTCCCGCGAGCGCCGCGTCGATGGCGTTCCAATAGAACCAGAGGTGACAGTGGCCAACGCAGGGCTCGCGCAACAGCGCTTCGCCCTGCTCCAGCGCGCGTCGGCGTTCGGCGGGTTCCTCCGCCGCGTAGGCCAAGGCTCCGAAGATGGCGGCGCCGAGGAAGCCCATTCCCGTCTGGCGCGCCAGCTCGAGAGACTCTGCCAGGTGCTCCCTCGCCAGCATGCGGTTGCCCTGCGCGACCCGCAGCACCGCCAGGACGTAGAGCACGGCGGACTGATACCGGCGCGCGCCCGCCGGCCGTGCCAGAGATAGGCACCTGATGCCGGCCTGCTCGGCCTCGTCGTAGCGCCCCGCCATCAGCAGCAGAAGCGTGAGCGACTCCTGCGCAAAGATCTCGCTTTGCACCAGGCCGACCTTGTGAGCTGCATCACAGGCGCCCTGCGCCTCGGACAGAGCGCGATCCAGCTCGTTCTTGTAAAGAAGGCAGTGGCTGACCATGGTGCGGTTTGGGATTTCGACTCGAACCAACCCCGCGCGCTGGCAGAGATCGACACAGCGGCTGAAGTAGTCGCGCGCAGTGAGCATGCGCCCCTGCGCATACTGGGCATCGCCCAGGCCGCTCAGAGCATGCGCCTCGCACTCCGGGTCCGCGATCTGTCGGGCATAGGCGAGGGCGGCGTGGTGTTCACTGTGGCAATCGCTCACCTTGCCTTGAGCGAAATACAGGTTGCCGCGCGTGTGGCGGATGCGGGAGCACTCGGCCAGGAGGCCCAGGCGCTGGGCGATGTGCTCGGCCTGGCTCAACGCCTCCATAGCGGCCGCGAAATCTCCGGTCACGCGATTGCCCGCGGCGACGCCCATCCACGCCCGGCAGCGCTGTGCGTCGTCTTCAGCCAGCGCCAGAGCTGCGCGGAAGGCGCCGATGGAATCCTGCGAAAGGCCGATCTCGCGCAGCAGCTCACCGCGTAAGACGGTAAGCCCGTATCGCTCAGGGCCGGCGAGCGCCAGCTTCAACCCCCGCTCCGCCAGCCGCAGTGCCGTGTCGTAGCGGAAGCGGCGCGCCTCATCCGTGGCGGCGTCGAGGTAGGCCTGTGCGGCGGCCGGGTCCTCGGCGCGGTCCAGATGCTCGGCGCGCAGGATCGGCTCCTCGGGACCAAACCACGCCGCCGCTTTGCCATGCAGCTCCCGCTTCTTGCTGTTGAGCAACGAGGAGTAGACGCCCTCCTGAATGAGGGCGTGCGCGAACCGGTAGTCGCCCGCTTCCGGTCGCACGAGATCGCCGGCGAGCAGCGCTTCGCAGCCGTACTGGGGATCATCGATCAACGATCTGACCGTCGCGAGGGTGAAACGCTTGCCCACCACCGAAGCGGCTTGCAGCGCCTGTTTGTCGCGCGGCTTCAGCCGGTCCATCCGGGCCAGCACCAGGCTCTGGATCGTGGGCGGGATATTCGCCGTCTCGCTCTCCTGGACGTTGCGCAGCAGTTGCTCGAGGAACAGGGGGTTTCCTTCGGCACGCTCGATACAGCTCGCCGCGAACCGGTTCGAGGCCTCGATGAAGCCGCCAGCCAGCAAACGCGCTTCCTCGGGCCGCAACGGTCCCAGATCGATCGTCATCAGCGGGCTGCCCTGGGTCGAAGCGCGCCACACCTTGTCCAGAGGGTCGCCTTCGACGCGCGAGGTCATCACGAGGACCGCTGGGCTCTCGGTGGCGGCGACCGTCAACTGCGCGCAGTGCCTGAGCAGCGCACCCGAAGCCCAGTGGATGTCTTCGACGACGACCAGCCTGGGCCGGCGGGACGACGCGCGCTTGAGCACAGCCGCTACCGCCTCGCCTGCTCGGTGGGTGCGCGTCGCGTTGTCCATCGCGTCGAACACCGCTTGCAGCCCGGGCGGCTGCTCCACATCCAACAGATCGTTGATGAACATTTCCTGGTCGGGGCCGACGAGGCCGTCGCGCAGCCCGCGCTCCACCGCCGAGCGGCGCGCGGTCTCGTCGGCGGATGCGGTCACCTCCAATAGATCTCTCACGATCACCGCGACGGCGTCCTGACCCTTGCCTACCCCGAAATCCAGGACATGGGCGATATGACAGGTGTATCCACGGGCCACGGCGCTGGTGTGCAGCTCCTCGATCAGTCGGGTCTTGCCGATCCCGGGTTCGCCGCGGACGCAGATTGCCAGTCCCGCTGCCGTCTCCAGCACCGCGTCCAGTGCACCGGTGAGCTGGCGCATTTCGTTGTGGCGTCCGATGAACGGCCCGCGTTCCGCTGCGGCCGGCCGCAAGCCGCGCACCTTCCAGACGCGGAGCGGTTTGTCGAAGCCCTTGACCGGAACCTCACCGAGCGCCTCGGCGTCCACCACGCGTGAGACCGTTTCGTGTAAGGCTTCCGACATCATCGTCTCGCCCGATTGCGCGAGAGCGTCGAGCCGCGCTGCGAGATTGACGGTGTCCCCGGTGACGGCGTACTTGGGCTGGGCGCCGCCCGAAATGACGGCGGCCACGACCTCGCCGCTCGCAATCCCGATGTGCAGGCGCAGTGGCTCGCCCGACCCGCCGCGGAGCCGAGCCGCCTCCCTGTGCAGCTCCACAGCGGCGCGTACCGCTCGCTCACCGTCGTTTCCATAGGCCACCGGCGCACCGAACACCGCGACCACGCCGTCGCCGGCATGATCGATCACGTGGCCCCCGTAGGCCTGGATGCTCGAATCCGTCAGCGCGTAAAAGCGGCCGAGCAACGCCTGAACGTGCTCCGGGTCCATGCTGGCGCACAGGGTCGTGTATCCCGAAATATCGGCGAACAGGACCGTCGCCTGCCGCCGCTCTCCTGCTGGGGATATCGCGGGTGACGATTGCGGGCCGTCGTGCTCGAGCGGGCGGGCCTGTGCCGTCGCGGCATTCACGGGATGGGCGCACTGCGGGCAGAACTTGGCTGCGTCGGGCAGCGCCGTTCCACAGTTGCTGCACAGACGGGCCAACGGTGCGGCGCATTGCTCGCAGAATCTCGCGCCGGCGCGGTTGTCGTGCTGGCAGCGAGAACACTTCACGGCCATCACCACTTGGGTGGCGGCTTCTTCACGATGATGATGCGCTCCCCGTCATCCTTGATGTAGCCCCCGGCGCGCAGGTCTTTGAGGATGCGGCTGATCATCTCGCGCGCGCAGCCCACGCGGCTCGCCATCTCCTGCTGCGTCAGGCGTTCAACTACCAGTTTCCCGTCCTGCTTCGTGGCAAGCTCGAGCAGCAAACGCGTGACGCGCCCGTAGACGTCGAGCAGGGCAAGTTCGCTCACCTTCTTGGTAAGCTCCCGGACGCGGTGGATCAGGCTGCGCACCAGCTCGAGGCTGCCTTCGGGGTTGCGCGCCAGAAACTCGTTGAACTGCTCCTTGGAGATGATCGCGAACTTGCTCGGCTCCAAGGTCATCACCGAGGCCGAGCGCGGTCCTTCATCCAGGATGATCTCGCCGAAGTACTCACCTGGTCCCTGCGTGTTGAGCACCATCTCCTTGCCTTCTTCGTCGGCAACGTACACTTTGATCTTGCCGGAGAGGATCACGTAGAGGGAGTCGCTGCGGTCGCCTTCGCTCACGATCACGGCGTTCTTCGGGTAGGCCTTGACCGTCCCGTGGTCTGCGAGGGCTTTGAGGTAGGGCTCCGGCAGGGACCACACCGGCCCGTCACCAGACGTACCGCTTGCCATGGAACCTCCGTTCGGTATGGGCCAAGTGTGCCGCTACCGGGGTCACGGAGCAAGCGAATCCCGCGGCTTCAACGTCGGTAGCGAGGAGACCAGACCTCGCAAACAGGTTCGGGAAAGGCAAAAAGGGGCAGCCACGGCTGCCCGCAGAGAAAGCCACCCGGTGCGTGCGTTACCGGGTGGTCCGTTCCAGCGCTAACGCAGGCCTCAGGCGCGTCCCGGCCTGTCGAGCACGACACCCACCTTGATGTCCTGCTTGGGTCCGACGATCTGTGTGGCATAGACGCTGTCGCGACCATGGCGTTGCAGCGACACGCCGGTCGCCACCTTGCTCGCCGGTACGTTCTGGGTTGCATACACGCTGTCACGGCCGAAGCGCTCGGCGGCGAAACAGGCGGGAGCCGCGACCAGCGCGACACATAAAGCAACAATCGGTTTGACGTTCATGGCTGACTCCTCTGACGATGTTGGGTCATGAGCACAACGCCCACGCCGTCAGAATAGCCAGGTGCCGGCTTGCGGTCGCGTGACAAGTGCCGCTGCCCGGCGTGCATTTTCACGTCGGGCTGCCGCCCAGCGGGCGATGGGTCACGCGCGTGTGAACGTGAAATCCACGCCGGGCGGCCGGTCGCTGATGATGTTCGCGATGGCGCGACCAGAGCCGCAGGCCAGCGTCCAACCCAGAGTGCCGTGTCCGGTGTTGAGAAACAGGTTGGACAGGCGTGTGCGCCCGATGACCGGCACGTTGCTGGGTGTGGCAGGGCGCAAACCGGCCCAGCACTGCGCGCGCCAGTAGTCGGCCGCGTCGGGAAAAAGCTCTTCGGCGCGCCGCAGAATGGCGCCGCAGCGCACCGGATTGATCGAAGTGTCGTAAGCGTTCAGCTCTGCGGTTCCGGCGACGCGCAGCCGGTCCCCGAGGCGCGAAATCGCGAGCTTCTCGCTCTCGTCGGTGAGGCACACGCGCGGTGCAGCCTGATGGCTCTTAATCGGGATCGTGACCGAATACCCTTTGACCGGATAGACCGCGACACGCGCGCCGAGCGGCTCGACTAGTTGCGGTGTAAAGCTACCCAGGCAGACCAGGTACGCATCGGCGCGCAGCACTTCCACCGGGCCATCGACGTGCCGCACCCGGGCACCCGTGACCCGGTCGCCTTCGCGCAGCAGGCGCTGAACCGTGGTTTGGAACGAGAGCACCACGCCGCGGCGCCGGCACGCCTCTTCCAGCCGGCGCGAGAAGAGGTGCGCGTCGCCGGACTCATCGTGGGGCGAGTAGGTGCCGCCCGCAATTCGGACACGGCTGTGCTTCAGCGCCGGTTCGATCTCGAGGCACTGGCGCGCCGTCTTGAGCTCGAGCTCGAACCCGTGACTGCGCATCAGCTCCACACGCGTCCGGGCCGCCTCCAGCTCGCGCGCGTCGCTATGCAGATGCAAGATGCCCAGCTCCGTGTGCTCGTATCGGATCCGGGTGCGGGCGCGCAGGGCCTGAAGCTCGCTGCGGCTGAACAATGCGAGCTTCAGGATCTCCACCGTGTTGCGGCGGGTGCGGCCGGGCAAGCACTCGTACAGGAATTTCAGCCCCCACGCCCACTGGCGCGCGCTGAGGTGCGGGCGGAACAGCAGCGGAGCGTCCTCGCGCCCCAGCCACTGCAGGATCTTGAGAGGCGCTCGGGGGTTGGCCCAAGGTTCGGCGTGGCTGACCGAGATCTGACCGCCATTGGCAAAACTGGTTTCAAAACCGGCGATGGGTTGGCGGTCGACCACCGTGACCTCGTGCCCGGCCTCCATCAGATACCAGGCGCTGGTCACACCCACCACGCCCGCCCCCAACACTAAGACCTTCACGCCGCCTTCGCCCCTTTGGGAAACACCGCAGCTCGCTGGTCCGGCGCACGCGCAGGTGCTCGATGCGGCTCCGGCCGTGGGACGGCGTAGTATCGATGCGACCCGCATGAAATGCAACTCGCTGGAGGAAGCGCGGCGCATCGAGGGTTGGGCGATTGCAACCGGCGCGAAGTGGCGCGGTCGCGCCCGAGACGCAGTCTATTCCTCGCTTCGACGCGGCCGAGGAAGTCGTGGTCGCTCTATACTATGAAGATGCCCGCTGTACGGCGGCCGAACGCACACCATCTCGGTCCGGACGGTGAGTTTTCGGGGGCCGGTGCAAGCCGAGAAGCAAAGACGGAGGAGACGATGAAAACAGAGCTGATGTATCTGGTCTGGGTGAGTGCGCTCACAGCGCTGATGTGGATCCCCTACATTCTGGACCGGCTCATGGTCTGGGGCTTGATGGACACGGTCGGCTATCCGGAGAACCCGAAGCCGCAGTCGCCCTGGGCGAGGCGCATGAAGGCGGCGCACGCGAACGCGGTCGAGAACCTGGTGATTTTCGCCGCCCTGGTGCTGGCGGCTCAGGCAGCCAGTGTGAGCAACGGAGTAACCGTCATGGCATGTGCGGTGTACTTCTGGGCCCGACTGGTCCACTTCCTCGCATACACGTTCCGCGTGCCGTGGGTCCGCACGCTCGGCTTCGTGGTCGGGTTTGTCGCGCAAATGATGCTGGTCTGGCAGATCCTCGCCGCGTAGGGCGATCGGGAGACGCCGGGCGCCCGCTTAGCGGCACACCATGCGCTTGATGGCGAATCCGCCACCGGGATACGACACGGTACGGTCCTGCACCACTTCGCAGGTGCGAACGCCCGGAGGCAGCGCGGTGGCGATCTGGGCAGTGGTGCGCTCGTAGCTGCATTGCAGGTAGAAGCTGCGTGGGTTCGTGCCGAGGTCCCAGGAGAGGATCGACTCCTTGTCATTTTGCCGCCGATGGTTGTACTTGATGCTCACGCGGTTGGCCGGCTGACCATCGAAGATGGTCACGCCCGACAGACGCGGTGCCTGCTCCCCATAGGCCACGCTCCAGCCGCTGGGCGGATCGGCGCGCTGATCCACGCTCAGCGTATCGGGACAGGCGATCTCGGCCCGGCCCGCCACAGGCAACGTGAGCAGCGCTGCGGCTGCCATGCACCGAAGATGCATGCTGTTCATCGTCGCTCCTCAAACAGTCAAGCCAGTCCGGCAAGTGTACTGCTAATCGAGCGTCAGGCACGGATCTCGGCGAGGCGATACGAGCATGAGCCGGTCTTTATGGGCGGGTGAAGCCGGGGCCGGCGGCGTGGGCAAAGCCGCACGCGCGGTGCTCACTCGGGGCTGCACCGCGCAGTGTTCGAGGCCGCGTTAGCAGAATGGGATGACCGGCCCGCACGCTTGGGATGCAGGCCCACGAGGAGCACAGAAACGCTACCGCCATCCGCTGCGGGTGTCGAACATGGTCAACCAATTGTGATCGGCGCTGCCTGTGAAACGGGAACCGGGCTCGCGTTGGTAGGCGGGGCTGGATTCGCACCAGCGACCTTCACCACGTTAGGGTGACGCTCTACGAGCTGAGCTACCCGCCTGTCGGTCGATCGGCTCTTATCCTCAGTTGCATCTGCGAATCGCGAACCACGAGTCACGAGCCACGGCTTCTTACGTCTTGATGGCCGTCGCGCGCAACGTCAAGTCGCGCCAGAGCGTCTTGGGGTCGCTCTTTACCACCGTGTCGAGGTCCGCGGGGAGGACATACCAGCCCCCTTGCGCCACCTCGAACTCGAGCTGCTCGGGGGCCCAGCCCGAGTAGCCCAGGAAGAACCGTTGCACCTGTGGCTCGGGGCGCGAGAGCATCTCGTCGAGAAGACCCCCATCGCCGCTCAAATACAGGTCGCCCACCACCGAAAACGCGTTCTGCGGTGCAGCGGCACGCCGGAACAGGAACATCAGCGCGTTGACGTGAACCGGCCCGCCAAAATAGAGCCTGTCGCTGCGATCTTTGAGGCGCGGCTGTTCGGGGAAAACCTCCTTCAACGTCAGAGGCACCGGACGGTTCAGGATCACGCCCACCGGTCCGCCATCCTTGGGAAAAACCACCAGGACCACCGAGTGCGCGAAGTTCGGGTCGATCAGATCCTCCTTGGCCACCAGGAACACGGCGGGGGCTTCGGTGTCCGCCGAGTGCACGAGGCGAGGCCCTAGGGGCAGGGCGAGCAAACAGACGGCGAGCAGGCCGAGGCGGCGGAGGATCGCGTACATGAGCATACCTTGCGGCTATTGCACCACTTCGCGGGCTCGCTGTCATCCCGAGTTCGCCCCCGTGGCAACGCGGGTGGTCCGGGTGGACCATGCGCGGGCGCAGTCGAGTCCAGCGCGTTCTTCCCGCCGTGACAACTTCCCTGTGTTCGGCTGGGCCGCGGGGCGGCGCTCAGCTCAGATCGATCCGGCGCCAGGCGCCGGAACGCCAGCGCAGGAACATCGCGGTTGCCAGGGAGAAAGTATAGAGCAGCAGCGCGCTCCAGCCACCGGCCGCGCCCAGGCCGAACTGCGGAAGGAAGTGGACCCAACCCTCGCTCGGCGCGAAGCTCAGCATGTGGGCGAGAGGAACGAAGCAAAACCAGGATAGCAGCACCACGATCAGCGCGGGCACGCGGACGTCACCGGCGCCGCGCAGGCAGAAGCCTGCGCCGAGGTTGAAGCCGTCGAAAATCTGGTACGCCGCGGCGATCCACAGCAGGGTGTATCCCAAGGCCAGCGTCTGTGCGGCGTGCGGGTCGGCGCTCGAGACGAACAGCGGCAGCAGCCACGGCCCGGCCAGCGCGAGCGCGATGCTGACCAGCCCCATGTAAGCCACAGTGAGCGTGATGGCCGCCTCGCCCACGCGCTGCGCCCAACTGCGGTCGCCAGCGCCGATCGACTGCCCCACAAGCGTGGTCCCGGCACTGGCTATCCCGATCGCCGGCATGTATGCGATCGAGGTCATCATCATCACGATCTGGGTGGCGGCGCCGGCCGCAGCACCCAGACTCGCTTGCATGACCTGGAACAGCGCCAGCCCGATGAGATCGACCGCGGGCAGCAGGCCCATGGGAAAGCCCAGCGCGATGGCCCGCCGCATCTCCTTGGCGTCTGGCCGCCAGCAGCGGTGCGAGGAGAATTCGCGGCACAGCCCGCCGCTCAGGAACACGCCCATTGCAACGCCGAGCCCCACCAGTTGAGCGGCTCCGGTGGCCCACGCCGAGCCGGCGACGCCCATGCCCAGCCCGAATATGAACACTTGGTTGAGCAATGCGTTGACCGCCGCCACACACACCATGATGACCAGCGTCACTTTCGTGCGTCCGATCCCGTTGAAGAAGCTGGACACGGTCCACAACGCCACACCTCCGACCGCGCCCAGCAAACGCGGAAACCAGAATTGCAGGGACAGGGCCTCGATCTCCGGGACGAGCTTGAATGGCGCGATCAGTGGGCGGCCAGCCAGCGCCACGGCGAGGAACAGGGGGCTCACCGCGAGCACCGCCCACAGACCGGCCCAGGTCACCCGCGCCGCGTGCATGCGCTCACCTGCACCGTACGCTTGTGCCACCAGCGTCTGCACTGCCATCGCTACGCCGCCAAACAGGAGCACGAACACGATGACGAACCAATACACCGCGCCCACCGCCGCCGTGGCATCGGTCGAGATCCGACCCAGGAACCAGGTGTCTGTGAGGTTCAGCACCGCCTGGATGCTGCTGTTGAGAAACAGCGGTGCAGCCAGCGCGACCACGGCGCGATAGTTCACTCGATGCCGGCCGGCCGCGTCGTGCTTGCGCGCGGGGAGCGGGTGTGCGAGTGCCTCGACGGCTTGAGGTGCGGAGTCCACGGTGCTTGACGAGGGAGCGGGGCGTTTGCGGGGGGGCCACCGCCGGGAGAGGGCGCGAACTATAGCAGAAATGCGGGCCCGGTGAAGCCGGCATGCCCGCGGCGATAACATGGTCTGCGCGCGCCTGACACAAACCGGTACGCAGCGCACGGTGCGCCTGCGTGTCCTGACGGCGCGTCTACCTGCTGCTCCTGCGGACTCAAGGTTGGGGCGCCGGTACCGATATTCCTACTGGACCGTGCGCGCGGCGATTCGCTCAGCAGGCCAAGGCGTTCTGCAGGGTCCATAGCGAGAATCGCCGAAGGAGATGAAAACCATGGTTTGCAAACAGGCAAGATGGGCATGGCGCTTCGCGATCTTGCCCGCCGCGTTGGTCGCTTCTGCGCCGGCGTTCGCCGGGACCATCACCGGCGGTTTGGCGTTTCCCGGCGATGTCATTCCAGAGCTGACCGTAATCGCCGTCGAGCAGTCCAGCGGCAAGCAGTACAGGGTCGAGACCCTCGCCGGCCAGCGCAGCTATCGAATCGATGTGGCGCCCGGTCGCTACATCGTGTTCGCCGTACCGCACGGCGCCGGGGTCGAAGATGAGCCCGGCGAGACTCCGTTGCGCGGGGCGTATAGCGCGTTCAGCATGTGCGTGTTGAATACGCCCGAGAGGGCCGTTTCGGGACAGTGCCAGGACCATCAGCTGCTCATCGTCGAAGTGGGTGCCAAGGACACGCGCAAGCGCGTCGATCTGTACGACTGGTATCTGCCCGAGGAAGAGAAAGCCCGGGTCTTGGCGATCAAACCGGACGCGCGCTGACCCCGTGCGGCTGCACGTGCCCCGTCACGTCCGCTCGGAGCGTTGTGCCTTGGGAGCCCTTCTGCTTCCCTTGATGTGGCTGGCCTGCGGCCTCGCCGGCGCCGCGAACCTCAATCCTTGTCTGCTCAAGGCGGCGGATCTCGCGCCCGTCCTCGGGCATATGCCGTTGGAGGGGCACCCCGACCACGATCCCCTGGGCGTGCCCATGTGCGTGTACGAGATGAAGGGAGAAAGCGGTCGCCGCTTTCTGCTGCTGGTGCACGTGCTGCCCTGGGACCGCAAGCGCTATGAGCAGCGCGTCACTCTGGCGGAGGGCAGCGGCATGCGCAAAGCACAGCCTCTGCAAGGGGTCGGCGACGCCTCGTTCTTCGTCCCGGGCGTGGCGGGGACGCTGGCCGGCCAGCGTTACATCGAACTCAATGGGCTCAAGAGCGCGGCCCTGCGCCCTGTGCAGCCCGACGAAGTGACTGCGCTCCTCAAGCTCGTACTCGAGCGTTTGCCGAAGAGCTGAGGCCGGCGCGCCCGAGCTGCGGCGGGCGGCGCTTCCAGTGGGTTGGGTACGCGGCGGGCTTGTGGGAAGATGTCGCCTTTCCACCTCGAGCTTCAGTGCCTGCGCCCCATGTCCAAGATCGTCGATTACTATTTCTCTCCGATGTCCCCCTGGACCTACCTGGGGCACGTGCGTTTTGCGCGGATGCTGGCGCGCCTCGGCGCGCAGGTCAACGTCAAGCCGGTGGACTACGGCCGCATCTTTCCAGTATCGGGCGGACTTCCGGTAAGGCAGCGCGCTGTGCAGCGTCAGACGTACCGCCTGACAGAGCTGCGGCGCTGGCGCGAGCACCTCGGTGTGCAGCTGAATCTGGAGCCGAAGTACTTTCCCTATACAACCGATGCCGCGTCGCTCATGATCATCGCTGCCGACCGGCGGCGCGGTGCGGAGGCGGCGATGCAGCTAGCCTACGGCATCATGCAGGCGTGCTGGGCTGAGGAGCGCGACTGCGCGGACTTCGCGACGCTGGGCCAAGTCGCGGCCGCCGCGGGACTGGACGCGGCTGAGCTGCGCGAGGCGCAAGACGATGCGAAGGTGGCCTACGACGCGTATACGCGCGAAGCCGTCGAGCGGCAGGTGTTCGGCGCGCCGAGCTACGTGGTGGGCGGCGAGATCTTTTGGGGCCAAGATCGCCTCGATTTCTTGGAGCGGCGGCTCGCGCGCTCGTGAGGGGAGGTGACGGATGTCCGCGGATCGGTTGAGCGGCAAAGTAGCCATCGTCACGGGCGCCGCCGGCGGGTTCGGTCGCGTGCTGGTGCATGCCCTGCTTGCCGAGAACGCGAAGGTTGCCGGGCTCGATGTGAACGAGAGCGGACTGGTCGCGCTGAAAGGTGCGCTGTCGGACGAGGGTAGGGAGCGCTTCCGGGCGAAGACCACCGATATCTCGGATTACGCCGCCTGCGAGCGAGCCGTTGCACAGACGATCGAGGAGCTGGGGGGAGTGCACATCCTCATCAACAACGGCGCCTTGGGCATGGCGGCGATCCGTGCCGATCACATGGTGAAGCCGGTCAGTATCCTGGAGGTCACACCCGAGATGTGGGAGCGCTTCGTGGCCACCGACCTGACCGGCGCGTGGAACATGACCCGCGCCGCCATCGCGCATCTGCTGGGCCAACGCTGGGGCCGGATCGTCAACGTGACCACCAGTTTCTTCACCATGCTGCGCGGACGGTTCCACCCCTACGGCCCGTGCAAGGCGGGGCTCGAAGCCATGGCGGCAGGACACGCCAGCGAGTTCGCTGGCAGCGGGGTCACGGTCAATGTGGTCGTGCCCGGTGGCCCGGCCGACACACCCATGGTGCCCGCCGAGTCCGGCTTCGATCGTAAGGACCTGATCCCACCTGGGGTCATGGCCCCACCCATCGTGTGGCTGTGCTCGGAGGCGGCAAATGGCGTAACGGGAAACCGTTACGTCGCGGCTCAGTGGGACACAACCAAGCCACCGGAGCAGGCGGAGCGAAGTTGCCGCGCGCCGATCGCGTGGCCGGAACTGGCGCAGAGCCCGGTTTGGCCGGGCGGGAAGCCGGGTCGATAGAGCGCGCGCTGATCCAGCAGCACAGCTCGCGAGCTAGAATCGCGCAGCGCAGGGTGCAGGGGCGCGTTCCGAGCATCGGAACAACTCGTCGCCCCGCGCCGCTGGGAGGATGCTGGTGAGATGAGAAGATGAAAGGCGAAGCGAAAACGTCGAAGACGAGCGCGGAGCGTCGTTCGGCGGCGGCGTGAAATTGGCCGGCGGCGGCATCGGTCTGGCTAGCCTGCGATTCATTCCGCGAGCGCGAGGTGCGAGGTGAATGCGAGACGGGCGTTGCTGGCCGCGATTTTCTCGTCGGCCGACGCCATCATGCGAGCCCGGCGTTGCCCTCGACGCCGATGAGGCGCGGCATAGTGGCTCGGCGTGGCGCGACGCTCTCGTTGTGCTTGAGCCAGGCCTCGATCACCTCCCAAACGGGCGTGCCGACCGCGCCTTCGGTCACGGGGGCCCAGCCGGCGACCTTGTATTTCTTCGTGGGTGTGAGCGGTTTGCCATCTAAGCGCAGGTCGCTGATGCGGTTGCCCATCCTGGCGTTGGGTTCACACGCGTAGGTGAGGCCGCCCACGCGCACCATGTCGCCGCCCTGCTGCAGGTAGGGGTCGGGATTGAACAGGTTGTCGCACACATCCTCGAGCACCGACTTGATCGTCTCCGCGGTCATCTCGTTGAGCGTGACGTAGGGGTACGTGATCGCGGTCTGCTCCATGAGGTGCTCGCGCGTGATCGTCTCTCCCGGCAATAGCGTGGTGCCCCACCGGAACCCGGGCGAAAACGCGATCTGTGCGCCCTGTACTTCCATGAGCGCCTCGAGGATGATCTCATCGAAGGTTCCGTTGAAGTTTCCGCGCCGGTACAGCAACCCCTGCGTGTTGGCGAGCGGCTCGGATAACCTGGACTCGAAGGGGGCGCGCACCCGGGCGATCAGTGCGCTCATCTGCGGGTCCGGCGGCAGCAGGTTGGCGAACACCGGCAGCAGCCTGTACCGATAACCGGTCACTCGACCTGCCTTGACCTCGAGATCGAGGACGCCCAGGAACTTTCCGTTGCAGCCGGCGTTGGTGACCAGCGTCTTGCCCCCGGCATTGGACACCCCGATCGCTGCGGGCACCGCGTCGTGCGTGTGACCGCCGAGGATCGCATCCAATCCGCTGACACGACCGGCCAGCTTCAGGTCCACGTCCATGCCGTTGTGGGACAGCAGCACCACCACTTGTGCGCCGTCGCGGCGCGCGGCATCGATGGACTTCTGCAGATTCTGCTCCTGTATCCCGAAGGTCCACTCCGGCACGAACCGGCGCGGGTGCGCGATCGGCGTGTAGGGATAGGCTTGGCCGATAATCGCGACCGGTACGCCATTCACCTCGCGCACGACGTAAGGCCGAAACACGGGCTCGCCGAAGTCGATGGTGTGCACGTTGTGTGCGACGAAGTCGATCCTGCCCTTGAAGGGCCCGTTCACGACCTCGGTCACACGCTCGGCGCCGTAGGTGAACTCCCAGTGACCGGTCATGACCTCGACGCCGAGTTGCAGGGCTGCGTCCGCCATGTCTTCGCCTCGCGTCCACAGTGCGGTGGCCGAGCCTTGCCAGGCATCTCCGCCGTCTAGCAGCAGCGCGCCGGGACGCTCGGCGCGCAGCTTGTTGACGAGCGTCGCCAGGTGTGCGAAACCGCCGACCTTGCCATAGACCTTGGCGGCCTGTTCGAAGTCGAGAAACGTACAGGCATGCGCGCCGGGACTGCCGGCGGGGATTGCGAAGCGCCGCAGCAGCGCTTCGCCCACCAAATGCGGCGGCTTGCCGGACGCCGGGCCTACGCCCAGGTTCACGCTCGGCTCACGGTAGTACAGCGGCAGCAGTTGAGCGTGGCAGTCGGTCAGGTGCAGCAGGCCGACGTTGCCGAAGCGAGGCAGATCGTACAGGGTAGAGGAGAAATCGCCCGCGAGTGCACGTCGCTGGTCGAGCTGCAGCCCCGCAGCCGCGGCTGCAGCCAACAGCTGCAGGAACTCGCGGCGCGTCATCCCGGTGTGAACGTGATGCGTGACTCGTGGTGCGTGACTCGCGGTCCCCGCTGCACGGATGGCCGTCGAGGATGAGCGCGACACCGCGGGCGAAGCGTGCGATTCTCGAGGCGCCTCACACCGGGTATGCACCGCGACTCGCGGAGTCTCGAGTCACCACCCACGGGCCACGGCAGTTCTGTCACTTGTTGACTGGAGACTCGGGATCGAGCAGGAAGGCGACGGTATCGGCGATCTGCTCCGGCGTGAGCCACCCGTTGTGACCGAAGCGCGGCATCCGGGAGCACGGGAACGAGGCTTGGGCGTTGTAGATTTTCTCGTAGACGAACTTCGCGGCCTCGGGCGAGGTGCCGCGCAGCTTGCCGTAGTGAGTGAGGCTCGGACCCAGGTCACCGGCCGCCACTTCCTCAGCGGCCAGCGCGTGACATGCATAGCAGTTGCCCCCGTGCCTGTGGTCGTCCGGCTCCGGTTGGATGGTACTCAAGTGGCCGCCGGTCGTCATGGAAGCGAGCTTCTCCCCCTCGCGCCAATTTCCGATCAAGTTGCCGTCACGCGGATAACGCATCGAGCGATGCGCCTGCGCGGCGATCTCGCTTGCCGCCTCCTGCGGCGGCGCATCGTGATAGCGGCTGCACAGTGCCTGGGTCTGATCTTGAGCGAGACGGGTATTCCACTGCTCCGCCGTAGCGGTCGCAAAGGATTTGCGCATCACCTGTTCCGCGCGCTGCCTCGCGGCCTCGGCGCTGTCGGCTCCCAGCGCGACGCTGGCGCAGGACGCGAGCAGCAGCATGGCGATCATGTTAGCGCTCATGGCCCGGCTTCAGGGCTTGATGCTCGGTGCTTCCATCACCCCGCCGTTCGCCTGCTTCTGCAGAAACACCTCGAGCGCGATGAGCGCATCGGATTGATAGCGCGGCTCTGGCCAGCGCATCTGTCGGATACAGTCGATCAGGCGCCGCTCGAGGGTCCACACCTCGCCCTGCGACGCGCGGTAGGCCGGCCACCGCGTCATCGAGTCGCGCGCATCTGCGCCGTTCAAGAAGTCGGGCGCGCGTTGCAGGCGGACATGTCGCTGCGTCTGTGAATGGCAGGTCGCGCAGGAAAAGTCCAGTGGACCCGAGCGCCGGAAGAACAGAGCCTCGCCCACGGCGTACATTTCGGCTTCGGCCGGTTGCGCAGCAGGCACCTCGATCCTCACGCCCTTGGACTTGGCGCTGACATAGGTCGCCAGCGCCTCCAGCTCCGACTCGGGTTTGTACCAGTCTTTGATCGCCTGCTCGTAGCTCAGCCCTTGCAGCGCGGTCATGCAAGTCACCAGGCGGGACTCGACGTCTTGCACCCTGCCGGTGTCCGCGAAGTACCGCGGCAGTTGCGCGTACGCCCCCTCCAGCCGGCCGGGACCCAGCCCGAGATCGCATAGCTCCAGCGTGGCGTGCTTCGGGCCCCGGCGCATCGCCCACAGCTCTTCGCCGCGTGCCTGTGACAGTTCCGCGGGATTGCCTTCCTCGAGCATCTGCCGATACTTCTGGACCTGCTCCAGAGCATGGCTATCTTGGCCGGTCGCGCTTCGCGCC
Source organism: Burkholderiales bacterium (assembly GCA_035501675.1). Classification (GTDB taxonomy): domain Bacteria; phylum Pseudomonadota; class Gammaproteobacteria; order Burkholderiales; family SHXO01; genus SHXO01. Next base: position 4,797 of record DATJVW010000346.1, on the reverse strand, counting down.
AGTGCGAGCACCGTGGCAGCGGCCGCCGCTGCCAGGGCGAGTCGGCAGCCCCACCTTCCAGCCGAGCTGCGCAACGCCATCATTCGATGATCGCCTCATCGGTCCTGGTATCCCCCTTGTTGTGGTTGCGGCCGCGCGCCCGAGCGCGCTTAACATGGCCTAAGGCCATGTTAGCCTCCGCCGCAACAAGGGGGATGTAAGCGCGTTGCGCCCTTGGCCGGTAAGGGATGGCCTCATTCGATGACGGCTTCATCGGTCCTCGTATCCCCCTTGTTGTCAACCCAGGAGATGGTGATCTTTTCGCCCCGCGCGGCGCCTCGGAACTTGAACGAGAGGTAGGGGTTGCGGGATACGGCCGGCCCCCATTGGGCTGAGAGGACCATGCGGTCTTTATAGGTGAAGGTTGCGAGCTCGATGAACTGCGCCGGGACCAGCTGGCCGGCCTCGTCCTTGCGCAGCCCCGTCTCCATCGGATGGCTCATCAGGACGCGCACGTGCACAACGTCCCCCTCCAGCTTGGTGCGAATCCTCATCGGGCTGCCCATGTCTCCTCCCGCCTATCCGCCGCAGCCGCCCAGCGTGACTTTGATCTCCTTCGCGGCGTAGTAGAACTTCCCGCCCGCCTTTGCCAGCGCGTAGACGTTGCAGGTCTCCGCCATCTTCACGCGCGTCTGCAGCCACGGCAGCGTGCCGCTGGGCAAGGTGAACTGCGCCGCGAGGATGTTGGGGTTCTTCTCGATCAGGATCGCGATCGATCGAGTGTCGGGCAGCTTGCTCTCGATCTCGAGCGGAACCACTGCGCCGTTCTCGGCGATCTCCGGTCCGATGAGCACGATCCCGGAACTCGGCTGTGGGGCACTGCCGCCGAGCATCCTCACCACGTCGTCCATCTTCTTGGCCTCGAAGGCCGCCTTATTCCATTCCTCGGCCCGGACCGCTGCGGCGGGCAGAAGTCCGACCGCGGCCATCAGTGGCAGGAGCCGGAGAAACTCCCGGCGCTCTTGTCGCATGAATCCTCCAGAATGCACTCGTGCGCTGCGCTACTATCGCACAGTTTCATTGGGCTCAATTCCAGCCGGGATGTTCCCGCCAGAGCGGCCAGGGCGGAGAGCGCGCCCATCACGCGCGCCTCGCGGCCCGAAGCCGGCGGGGCTAGAGCAGGTTCAGCTGCTCCAGGTCGACCCGCAGCTTGCGAGGGTTCTCGAAGTGCAGCGCGTTCAGACCCAGACGGCGTGCGACGTCCACGTTCGACCGCACGTCGTCGACATAGATCGTCGAGCCGGGCGTCAATCCGCAGCGGTCGATGGTCAGCTCGAATATGCGCCGATCAGGCTTGGCCAGGCCGACCTCGCCCGATACCACGATGTCCCGGAACCAGCTCAGGAAGGCGTAGCGCGCCCGCGCCACGGGGAAGGTTTCCGCCGACCAGTTCGTCAGCGCGTAGAGCCGATGGCCGCGGCCGCGCAACGCGTCGACCAATTCGACCGTCTCGTGGATCGGTTCGCGCAGCATCCGCTCCCAGCCGGTTTTCCACAGGGCGATGAGCGCCGCATGCTCGGGGAACAGACGCTGACGCTCGGCGATCCCCTCGTCGAAGGATCGACCGGCGTCCAATTCGCGGTTCCATTCCGGCGGACAGACCTCTGCCAGGAAGTGCTCCATGGCGGCTTCGTCGCCTCGGAATAGAGGACGGTACAGATAGCGCGGATTCCAGTCGATCAGGACCCCGCCCAGGTCGAGCAGAACCGTGTCGATCGTTGTGTCGTCGGACATTCTTAAGCCGAGAGTGGAGAGCAGCCCCGCATTTTGCCGGCTGTCGGAGGGAGTGCGCCCAGTGGCGCAGTGGGCGTCTCGGCTAAGTTCCGGCCCCAGGGCACGACAACGATCATCAAGCTATCATGGCAAACGTGAAGCGCTCGGGACCGGGCTTTCACCGTCGGCCTTCAAATGCAGCGGGCAATGCCAAACCGCAAGATCCGATTCGCTGGTGTCGGTGCTGATCGGCGATCCGTCGTCGACGCGCTCCAAGCGGCCGCGACGCGGCTCGGCGTAACTCTGTCTGTGAGCGCCCCGCCTCGTCGGACGCGAGCGGCTCGGTGGTGGGCCTTGGTCGCCGTTGCGGCCTTTGTATCTGGTACCTCGTGGACCAGGGCCCAGGCGCAACAGGTGCCCAAGCCATCTTCCGACCCGCAGCAGCAGCTGCGGACGTCACCTGCCACCTCCAAAAGCAACTCGACCGAGGCAAGGAACGCATCGGCGAGCGCAGCCGAGCCGTCAGCGCTGCCGAGGACTGCTCTGCCGTTCGAGGAGGAAGTTCCTCCGGCAGGCGCGGACAATCTCATGTTTTCCGATGCCGAGATCAGGCACTGCCTGGCCCAGATCATCCGGATCGAGGCGGTCAGGTCCTTGGTGAACAGATACGAAAAGGAGCAGGTCGAGTATTTTAACGGGCTGGTCGCGGACTACAACAATCGCTGTGGACATTACCGCTATGTGGAGGGCGCACGGGAGAGTGCGCAGGCATTGGTAGAAACCAGCCGCCCCGCGATCGAGAGCGATGCACGAGAAGCCTATCGGTGGCGATTCGTGGCCCCCGAGAAAAGCGCCGCGCCGAGCCGCAGCCCGGCTGCTGTGCCGCCGCCGCGAAAGGAAGCGAAGAAGCAGTCCCGCCCGGCGGTTGCGGCCGCCCCCGAGACGCCCCCCTCTCAAGCCGAACACGTGGCAGCGGGCTCACCGCAAACGGACGGTAGGCAACAGTCTGCGTCGCCCACCGCGCCGGTACCCGAACCGCCGCCGTCCCAAGCCGGCCGCTCGCCGGCGGTTGCGCCGCAGCAGGCCGAGAAGCAGCAGTCTCCGTTGACCGTCTCGCCTGAGCCTAAAATCCCGCCGTCTCAAGCCGACCGCTCGGGGCCGGTTGCACCGCAGCCGGCCGATAAGCAACAGTCTTCGGCGCCGACCGCGTCTGAGCCTAAAGCTTCTCCTTTCCCAGTCGGCCAGACCGCGGCGGTTACGCCGCAGGCGGACGTCAAGCAAACGCCTCCATCGCCCGCCACGCCTGTGGCGGAAACCCCTGCCTCCCAAACCGACCGCGTGCCGCCGCTCGCATCGCAACCCGGAGCGATACAGCAGGCGCCCGTCGCGCTGGTGCCCCCGACCGCCGCTTCGAGCGCTGCCCGCTCGGCCGGGTTGAGCGGGCAGTCGCGCGTGGAGCAACAGCGTCAATCGCCTAGCACACCCGCGCCCGAAACCACCTCCTCCCAGCCTGCCCGCGTGGCGGCGATCACCCCGCCGAGCGAGGTGAAGCAACAGCCTCAACCGCTGTCCACGCCTGCTCTTGCTCCGCCTGCGTCTCCGAGCGATCGTGCAGGCGAGGGGACCTCACAGCCGCTGCCCAAGCCGTCGTTGGCGAAGGCCCGAAGCGAGACCGCGGCGGGCACCGCAGTGGAACGCTTTACCCAAGAAGTCCAGCGGGTCGGCTCGCAGGTCTTGGATCAGGGCGACTATCCCGCCGAGGCCAGAGACAAGAAATGGGAAGGCACCACCGTGATCGAGGTGCGCTATGCGGAGGGAGGTTACATTCGAAGCATCGTTGTGGGCGAGAGCAGCGGCTATCCGATTCTGGACGAGACGGCCGTGCAGATCGCCAGGAACATCCGCTTGCCAAACGCGCCCGAAGAGTTGCGCGCGCGCGACTTTGCGGTGCGCTTTCCCATCGTGTTCCGGCTCCGCAAACCGTGACCGGATCGCCGCCGCCGTCTCGCGATTCTAGTGGGACTCGCGTGCGCTCAATCGACCGCGGCAGAGCATGCAGCGCGTCACCTGACGCGGTTGAGCCGCACGCACATCGCAGTTCTGTGCCCCCTGCGTTGCTGCACAGGAGGGTAGGTCGGGCGGTTCTGTTGCTCGTCGCCGTGCTTGCAATCGGCGGCTGCGCACACGTACCACCCCGTCCGTCTGCGCAGGTATCGGCATTCTCCGCAGCTGTCCCCGGGGGCGCATATCCCGGAGGCTGGCGCGAGCTCAGTTTTTCCAAGTTTCGCAAGCCGACGAAGTACGCGCTCGTCGACTCTTGCGGGACCACCGTGGTGGAAGCGAACGCCGACGGCAGCTCGTCCGGGCTGGCGGAGCCCCTGGACATCGATCCCCGGAAGTATCCGTGGCTGACGTGGCGTTGGAAGGTTCCTCGATTCATACCCGGAATCGACAACACGCGCCGGGCGACGGAGGACTCCCCGGCCCGGCTGGAGATTTCCTTCGATGGCGACATGAGCAAGGTGCCGTTCGACGACCGCCTCTTCTTCGCTGAGGTCAAAGCGTTAACCGGTTTGGACATGCCCTACGCCACGCTCGAGTACGTCTGGGGCGACGGCGCTCCCGCTGAGACGGTCATCGTCAACACGTGGACGTCCCGCATCCGAATGATCTTGATCGAGATCGGGGCGAAGCACAGCGGGCGATGGGTGACGGAAAAGCGCAACGTGTACGAGGACTATCGGCGCGCCTACGGGGAAGAGCCGGGCAAGATCACGGCCATCGCGATCATCACCGATACCGACGCGACCGGCCAAAAGGCAACCGCGTATTACGGTGACATCAGCTTCCTGCCGACCGAGCCTTCGGGCGGGGAGGGCAGTGATACCGCGGCCGTCGATCGTCGGGAGGGGCTCGAATGCCCGGCACGCGACAAGTAGAGCGGCTACCGAGCCCGCCTCGGATTGTGCTACCCTCCGTGCGCCCAAGTCCGGCCATCCAGGCTCGATGCGGCCGCGAACGAGTAGTCGAACGTACGCTCAGGTT
>DATJVW010000345.1:0-8568 GCA_035501675.1 Burkholderiales bacterium | reverse complement strand
GTTACCTTGTCGTGGGAGGGCGTAACGAGGAGGTTGGTATGGACAGAGTCAGGAATGCACTACGGGCGGCTCCGATAGTTCTGTGGCTTGGGATCGTGAGTGGTGTTGCGCCATCCCTGGCGCAGCAAACTTCGCCAGATGCTGCGACTAGACAGGCAGCTCGCACCCTGGCGACCTCGGTATGCGAACGTTGTCACGGTGCTGAGGGGCGAAGCGCGGAGCCGGCTGTGCCGGCCATCGCTGGCCAGCAGCAGAGTTATATCGAGGTCCAGCTCAAGGCATTTCGGGCCCAGAACCGTCGCGACCCCGAGGCGCACGAGTACATGTGGGGAGTCACCTCCGCATGGTTACTGAACGATCAGATCATCACGGGTGTCGCAAGCTATTTCGCCTCCCAGCCGCCGGCGCCCGGCAAGCCGGGCGACCCTGCGGTAGTGGCCATGGGCAAGCAGCTTTACGAGAAGGGGAGCCCCGACCGGAGCATACCCGCCTGCTCGGGCTACCATGGCGTCAATGCCGAAGGATTGTCGGTATTCCCGCGGCTGGCTGGCCAGCATTCCCAATACTTGGTGAGGCAGATGCAGATGCTGCGGGTCAGGCTGCGGGACTCCGCGGTCATGCATGGCGTCGTCCGGGACCTTAGCGACAACGAAATGGTGGCAGTGGCCACGTATCTGCAGTCGAAGTAACCACAGGCACACACCCTCTTCCAAAGGGCGGCGCACCGCTGTTCCGGGAGCGAGAGTGCGTGAGCCGTCGTGCCGCTGCAGTGAAACAGAGGGACCTGACCAAATCAAGTCAGCCAGCTCGTGGTATCCGAAAATTCCGTCGAGGCCCAGCGGGCTACGAGCGAAGCGCTCGGCCCGCCGGGTCGGTCCCTGTATTGAGACTAACGGTTGACCACACCACCCCGCCCGCGAAGCGGGCACCCCTCCTCGGAGAGGGGAGAAACTCTCCGAAGCAGTACCTCGCCCCAACGGCCCATACCGCCGCGCGGCCGCTACCTCGAGTAGTTCGCGACGAAATCGCGGTACACCTCGCGTCCACCGGTGAGTCCAGAGCCGCTGCACGCCGGGTTTTGAGGCTCCATTGCTACCTTCCGGATAAGAAGCCCAGCCGTGCCCGCCGTGGTATGGTCCCTCCTTCGCGAGTCACCTGAGAGGCACCGCCATGCAGATCGACCGTGTCGGCTTGATGAGCCCCGGAGACATGGGGCAGGCGGTAGCGATGCAGATCGAGGCGAAGGGCTTGACCGTCTGCACCGCGCTGGACCGGCGCAGCGAGCGGAGCCGCGCGCTCGCACGCGAGGCGGGATTGAGCGACGTCGGCACGGTTGCGCGACTGGTCGCCGAGTGCGATGTCGTGCTCTCGATCATGAATCCCGGTGCGGCGCTCGATTTCGCACGCGAAGCGGCGGATGCGCTGCGTGCGAGCGGCCGCCATACGCTGATCGTCGACTGCAACGCCATCGCCCCCGAGACCGTTCGCGAAATCGCCGGCCTGATCGAGCGGGCCGGCGGGCGCTTCCTCGACGGCAGCATCATCGGCCCGCCACCGCGCGGCAACGCGAAGACCAATCTATACGTGTCGGGCCCCGGCGCCGCCGATCTCGAACGGCTCGCCGGGCCGCAGCTCGCCGTGCGCGTGCTGAGCGAACGCATTGCGGATGCGAGCGCGCTCAAGATGTGCTTTGGCGCGCTCAACAAAGGTACGCAGGCGCTGTGGTTGGACGTGCTGATCGCAGCACAACGCCTCGGCGTCGCCGACATGCTGGAGCAGCAGCTGCGGCAATCCCGCGCCGAGCTTTACGACTGGGCGCTCGGTCAGTTTCCGGCCATGCCGCCCAAGGCATACCGCTGGGTGCCGGAAATGCTCGAGATCTCCAAGACCTTGGGCACCGCCGGCGTCACCCCGAAAGTGTTTCAGGGCGCGGCGGACATCTATCATTTCGTTGCCGGCACGGCGCTCGGGAAGGAAACGCCGGAGAACCGCGACAAGGCGCGGAGCGGCAAGGAGGTCGTGCGATTGCTGGCGCAACAGCGCGGCAGATCGTAAGGAGCGCACAACGATGACCGACATTACCGGTTACGGTAACAGCACCCTGTCTCCTCGCGTACGCTCACGCTTCGTGAAGGACATCAACGGTCTCACGATGCACGTGCTGGAGGCCGGCTTCGAGGTGAAGGACCGGCCCTGCGTCCTGCTCCTGCACGGCTTCCCGGAGCTCGCGTACAGCTGGAGGAAGGTGATGCTGCCCATCGCTCTAGCGGGGTATCACGTGATCGCGCCGGACCAGAGGGGCTACGGGCGCACCACGGGCTGGGACGGCGACTACGACGGCGACGTCGGCTCTTTTCGCATTCTCAACTTGGTAAGGGACGCCCTGGGCCTCGTCTTCGCGCTCGGCTACCGCTCCGTGGGAGCGGTGGTGGGGCACGACTTTGGCTCGCCGGTCGCGGCTTGGTGTTCACTCGTACGGCCGGACGTGTTCCGCCGCGTGGTGCTGATGAGCGCCCCGTTCGCGGGCCCGCCGGCGCTGCCATTCGACACCGCCGATGAGGTGCCGCAAAGCGATGCCGGCGCGAGCGCCCCGCGTGCCAGTATCCATGCCGAACTGGCGGCGCTGGAGCGCCCGCGCAAACACTACCAGTGGTATTACTCGACACGGGAGGCCGACGGCAACATGCGCAATTGTCCGCAGGGGGTCCACGCTTTCCTGCGCGCCTACTATCACCACAAGAGTGCCGACTGGAAGCAGAACAAGCCCTTCCCGCTCCAATCGTGGACCGCCGGCGAGCTGGCAAAAATGCCCACGTACTACATCATGGACCTGGACAAGGGGATGGCGGAAACCGTGGCGCCGGAGATGCCGTCCGCGTCCGAGATCGCAGCGTGCAGATGGCTCCCCGACGACGAGCTGAGCGTGTACAGCGCGGAGTACGGCAGGAATGGGTTCCAAGGCGGCCTGCAGTGGTATCGGTGCATGACGGGCGGCGCGTACGTCTCGGAGCTCCAGACGTTCTCCGGCCGCACGATCGACGTGCCGTCGTGCTTCATCGCGGGAAAGAGCGACTGGGGCGTCTACCAGAAGCCGGGCGACTTCGAGAGAATGCAGACTACCGCGTGCACGCGCATGCTGGGCTGTCATCTGGTGGACGGGGCTGGACACTGGGTGCAGCAGGAGCAACCCGGGAAAGTGAGTGAGCTGCTCCTGGACTTTCTGCAACAGGAGGTCAGTCGGTAGGCAAGCGGGGCGTCTACCGCTAAGCCACGCGAGCTGTCTCTGATCCTGTCCTGGTGCCCACGTCACTCGCACCGCGATCGCGTATTCGTTCCTGGGTAATCGTTGCTGAAGCGCAGGCCGCGCTGCCCGCGGGCCGCACGCGCTTTCAAGCCGCGTCGAGACGAGTTCTCCGTATGATGCCAGAACGCGATTCCTGTCGATCGCGCCGCCAGTGAGAGCGCGTCGCATTCTTGCTCTACTTCGTATTCCCAAATGCATTTTTCGTGCGCCGCCCGCGCACCAACTTTTCCGATTTAACTTGACCCAGATCAAGTAGCGCCACGCCGATCGCGCGCTTACTAGACCCAAATTCGATTGGGGCTGCGTCTGGGCGAGCGCAGATCTTGTCGCCTCACTGATCGGGAGGAGAAAACCGTGCGAGTTCTTCAGCGAAGCGGTACCGGCATCACCTTCGTCGCGGCAGTCATCGCATGCGTCTTGATGGTGGGATCCAACGACGTTCTCGCTGTGCCCAGCTTCGCGAGGCAGACGGGTTTGGCGTGCGAAGCATGCCATACGGTTTTTCCGGAGCTGACGCCATTCGGGCGCGCATTCAAGCTAAACGGCTATCTCATCGACAATCTGCCGCAGGTCAAGGAGATCACGGCCGAAAAGAAAGAGACGTTGCTGCTCAACTGGCTGCCTCCGTTGTCGGTGCAGTTCATCGCCTCTTACACTAAGTTCAACACAGCCTTTCCGGACCCCAACGGTGGCCTGTCGCAAAACGGGACCGTTCAGTTTCCCGAAGCGGCCAGCCTGTTCTATGCCGGCAGGATCGCACCGAACCTGGGCGGGTTTATCCAGATCACGTACGACAACAACAGCGACTCGTTTGGCTGGGACAACACGGACATCCGCTTCGCCGATCAGGCGACTCTGGGACAAGACAAACCACTGACCTGGGGGGTGACGTTCAACAACGGGCCGACGATACAGGATCCTTGGAACAGCACGCCCGCGTGGCACTACCCCTTCTCACAGACCAGCAGCCTTGCCCCACCGCAGATCGCGGCCACTCAGCTCGACAGTATAGGTAACGGCACCGTAGCGGGTCTGACGGGTTATGGGTATTGGAACAATCTCGTCTATCTGGAGCTCGGTGGCTATGCGGCTGCGCCGCACGGGATACAGAATGTGCCCGTGAATAGCACCTCGTTCCCCGACGGCAGCACCGTACACGGGCTTTCACCGTACTGGCGGCTCGCAGTGCAGCCGCAATGGGGGCGTAATTCGTTCGAGGTCGGTCTTCTCGGATTCTCGGACCAGGTTACGCCGCCGGGCTTGAACGTCTCATCAGGACCCACAGACCGATACAGGGATACGGGGGTAGATGCGCAATATCAGTACCTCGGCGACGAGCACATCTTGTCTGCCGAGGCCATTTATATCTATGAGAAGCAAACCCTGAATGCCACCTTACCGCAGGATCCCTCGAACACTCTCAGAAGCTTGAGGGTGGGAGCGAGCTATTTCTACCAGCGCCGATTGGGCGGATCGCTGGGCTACACCGCCACCACCGGGAATACGAATACGGCACTCTATGGGCTTACTTCTCCTCCGGCCGTCTTTGTCGCCAGCAGCACCGGCAGTCCAAATACTTCCGCCTGGGCAGCCGAGCTGGACTACCTGCCATGGCAGAACGTGAAGCTGGCGCTGCAATACACGCTGTACACGAAGTTCAACGGCTCGAGCAGCAACTACGATGGCACTGGCAGGAATGCCTCGGACAACAACACGCTGTACATCTTCGCCTGGATTGCGTTTTGATGAATCCTGCTCGGAACGAGACGGTAACGATGCATCTCAGAAGACTGATCAAGCAGGGAGGCTCACAATGAAAGTCGGTGTCTGCGGAGGGCTGGGGCTGACGCTGGTGCTGGGTGTGGCCTCTGGGTGTTCCACTCAGGGTCCACAACCTCCACAATTGGCAACGCAGGTCTGCACCAACTGCCATGGGCCTCGCGGCGACGGCCTGTCGCCTGCTTTCCCGCGGTTGGCCGGCCAACAACCCGCCTACCTCGAAGCGCAGCTCATCGCCTTCCGCGATCACTCGCGCGGCGATCCTACCGCCATCGCTTACATGTGGGGAATGACGTCTCAGCTGGACAACCCAACCATCAGGCAACTTGCGTCCTATTATGCGGCCCAGTCTCCCGTGCCCGGTGTGCCGGGCGATCAGACACTCATGGCGAAGGGAAAAGCGATCTATGAGCAGGGGCTGACGGATGAAGGGGTACCTGCGTGCACTTCGTGCCATGGCGCAGATGCCGAAGGCAAGGACAATATCCCGCGGCTGGGCGGACAATACCAGCCATACCTCGTCAAACAGTTGGCCTATTTCAAGTCAGAACTGCGAGGCAACGCCCCGGTGATGCACGCGGTCACCTACAAGATGAGCGTCGAGCAGATGGAAGCGGTCACCGTCTATGCAGCGTCGAGGTAACGCAATGCCGCCCGTGGTCGCGGTCCGTGGAGCAGCGGTGCGTGAAGTCTGCCGCGCCGCTGGCGCGTTGGCGATGCTCATGCCGCTGGTGATGCCGGCAGCGCGGGTGCACGCGCAGGAGACCGACGCAGCATCGCTGCAGAAGGAAGTCGAAGAGCTGCGGCGCGAGGTGAAGAGCTTGCAGGAGCAGGTCAAGACGCTCAAGACAGAGCCGGCGCCCTCTGCGCTGCCCCAGGCTGGGCCGGCGCCCGCCGCACCCGAACCTCAGCCGGCGCCTGTCGCCCCGCCCGTGTCCGCACCTGCGACCGCTGCCAAGCCCGCCGCCGACTCGATCGTTGCCCTTCGGGAGAGCTGGAGCCACGTGGAAAGGGGTATGACGCAGGCACAGATCAGCGCCCTGCTCGGCCCGCCCACCAAGGAGCTGACGATCGACGGGAAGCTGGTGTGGTATTACTACTATGCGGGCATCGGCGGGTCATCGGTCTTCTTCTATAGCGATGGGCGCGTTTCGAGCAAGCAACGCCCCACCGTGGGCTGGTGGTAGTCCGAGTCCACATGTGGCTCAACCCGCAAATTCAAGGCGGATAAGGGACTCGGAGCAACCCAACAGGAAACGTCATGAGTTCGCTGGTGAGCGTTTGGAGAGCGGAGCACCGGGCGTTTGGCGCCCTGCTGGCCCTGCTGGAGCAGCAGCTCGAGCTGTTTCGTAAGGGCGAAGCGCCCAACTACGAGATGATGCTGGACGTCGTCGACTATATGGTCGACTACGCGGACCGGTTTCATCACCCGGGAGAGGATATCGTGTTCGCGAAGCTTGCCGAACGGGTACCCGCTGCCGTAAGCAGCGTCCAAGAGCTCACGCGCGAACATTCGGAGATTCTGAGAAGCGGCCGAGAGCTCACCAGTGGACTCGAGGGTGTCATGCACGGGGCCGTGACTCTCCGCAGTACGATCGAAGCGCAGGCGAAACGCTATCTGGACACGTTCCGGCGACATATGTACGCGGAAGAGCAAGGATTGTTCTTGGCGGCTCTCGAACACCTCTCCAAGGAGGACTGGACGAGCGTCGAACGCGAGGCGAAACGCGGCGAAGATCCGCTGCTCGGGGAGCGGCCTGAACAGCGATACAGCGCGCTGCGTCGGGAGATCTCCGGACGGTCGGGCTGAGAGATCCGCCACCACGATTTGAGAGGCGTCGTCAGTCGGAGCAGCGCATGCTGCTATGTCACAACACCGGGCGGCTCTATGTCTTGTAATAGCGCAGTGCTCGCAGCTCTGCCCGCGCAGCGGCCGCCTGCGGGCTCAGCTGTCCCGTGGCGGCCTCGGCCACCATGTTGACGACGATGAAGTCGGCCACACATCCGGCCGAGGCCACGCCTTCCTTGCCCGCGTAACCGGGGTGCAGCGTCATGCCCGGTCCGTCTCGAAACGGCGCGTACTTGGGATCTTCGTTCCAGATCGGGTCGGACTCGTGCGCGCGTAGTGTCTGCGCAAAGTACCCGAGCGACGCTTTCTGCCATGCCTCGTACTGTTCGCGCTCCAGCATGAAGCGCAAATACTCGCGCGCTGCATTCGGATACGGTGTGTAGTTGAACACCCAAGCCGGCGCAAACGGCGACAATTCGGTCGGGCGCCCGACGGGGCCGACCGGGAAGTGGGCGTGCTGCATGTCGGCCGCGATCGCCCGCAGGGCGGGGTCGGTGGACGTCTTGGCGACGTAGTAGATCGAAATGCCGTTGTAGGTGAGGCTGATCTGGCCCGCGAGAAATGCCTTGTTGTTGCTCGGGTCGAGCCACGACAGCGTGCCTGGGACGAGTGTCGGGTACAGCTCCCTGGCATACTCGAGCGCGGCAACGGTCTCTTTGGAGTTGATCGCGACACGATCGCTCTCGTCGACCAATTTCCCTCCGTGTGACCAGACGAGCCAATGGCACCACGTAGTGCCGTCCCCGATGGCATTGCCGAGCGCGAAACCCGGTGGCGTGCCGCGGGCCTTCAACGCACGGCACAGTTTCAGGAACCCGTTGAGGTCGCGCGGGATCTCGTTGAAGCCCGCCGCCTTCACCATGCTCTCGCGGTAGACCACGCAGCTTGTCGGAAAGCCCATGCCCAGCGCGATCCAGCGCCTGTCGTTCATGCAGTAGGCTTTCACGGCGTCATACCACCCGCCGTACTTGTCCGCGAGATAGTTCGCGAGCTCGGTCAGGTCCAGACATTTGTCGGGATACAGTTGCGGCTGACCGTAGCTTCCCATGACGATATCGGGGCCGGTGCCCACATTCGCCGCCATGGCCGCCTTGGAGGGGAGGTCTTCCAGGCTCACGCTCTCGACCTGTATCCCTACTCCGGTCTGTTCCGTGAACTTGCGCGTGTTCGCCAGCCATTGATCCTCGTCGCCCTGGACGAAGCGCTTCCAGCGCAGGAAGCGGAGCTGGGCGCCTTTTTCCGGCACATAGCGCAGCTCGGGCGTCGCCCCGCCGGCGCCGCTCCCGAGCATCCACGCGCCGCTGGCCGCCAGCGCGCCGGCGCCGAGCGCTTTGAGAACCTCTCGCCTGGCCATCTCGGTCTCCCTAGGTAAGACTAACAATCCCCTCTCCCGCGAGGGGAGAGGGACTCCGTGTGTCGCCTCTCCCACCGGGGGAGAGGGATCCTTCTGTCTATCACCTCTCTCGCACAAGAGGCAGTTTGACACAGCATAGGTCATGAACCGAGACACCGCAAACTTCCACCGGCACGCAGTCGATGACCGGAGACGAGGTGCTATGCTTCCGCGTATTCCGTGAACTCGATCGCCTATCCCTCATGAAGATCACGCGCATCACGCCGATCATGGCCGACGGCG
>DATJVW010000344.1:0-20916 GCA_035501675.1 Burkholderiales bacterium | reverse complement strand
AATCTGGATTACGGCCCGGGTCAGCGTCACAACCTTCGGCTTGGGATCGCCTTTGCGGATGATGGTGAGCGTGATGTCCGTGTTGGGCTTGCCCCGCATGCGCTTGACGGCGTCGTTAAGCGTCATGCCTTTCACGTTAGTGTCGTCCAGCTTGATGATCAGGTCGCCAGGCTTCAGTCCAGCCCGGTAGGCCGGCGTGTCCTCGATGGGCGCTATGACTTTGACGAAGCCGTCTTCCATTCCGACCTCGATGCCCAGTCCGCCGAACTCACCTTGCGTCCCGACTTGCAGCTCGCGAAATGCCTCCGCGTCCAGGTAGGCCGAGTGCGGGTCGAGCCCAGAAAGCATGCCGTTGATCGCCTCGGAGATGAGCTTCTTGTCGTCGACCGGCTCGACGTAGTCGCTCTTGACGCGCCCAAAGACCTCGGTGAACGCGCGCAGATCCTCGATCGGCAGCGGGCCCGCGCTCTTTTCGGCCACCGCCGAGAAGTTCAGGGTGATGAGGACGCCGAGGATCGCGCCGAGTGTGATCAGCGCCAATTGCTGCAGTCTGGTGCGCATTGCCTTCTCCTTGAAACGACCTGCTCGCCGAGGATTGATCCGGCCTCGAGATCCTGGGCCCGGCCCGGCTCCTACTTGAGAGTTACCCAGGTCAATGGGTCGAAAGGTTTTCCCTGGAATCGCAGTTCAAAGTATAAACCGGTTTCCGGGTTGCCGCCGGTGGCTCCCACGGCGGCGATCGGGTCGCCCGCTTTCACCATATCGCCAACTTGGCGGAACAGCGCCTCGTTGTTGCCATAAAGGCTCATGTAGCCGCCGCCGTGGTCAAGAATCATGAGGTTACCAAACCCGCGCAACCAATCGGCAAACACCACCCGCCCGGCCGCTACGGCTTGCACCTCCTGTCCCTGGCTCGCAGCAATAAACAGGCCTTTCCAGGACAGCCCGCTGTCCGCCCGTGGACTGCCGAATTCGTTAACTAGTTCCCCCGTCACGGGCAGTCTGAGCCGGCCTTTGAGTCCGGAGAACGGTCCCGCGCCGCGCGGCGGTTCGGGCAGAAGCTCATTGCGAACCCGGCCCTCGCGCGTCCCCTGACGCGCCAACTCACGTGCCAGGCGGTCAACCAGCCTGGCCAAGCGGTCTTCGTTTCGCTTGAGGTGAGTGATTTCCGTGCGCTGGCGCGAGATCTGGTCCGATACCTGTTTCAGCACCGCGGTGTGGCGGCGTCGCTCGCGCAGGAGCTGTTTCTTCTGGTCCGCCTCGTCGCCTTGCAGGTGTGATAGCTCCCGGCTTTTGGCCTGTGCCTCGGCGGCAAGCCGCTCCAGGTCGGACTCGTCGCGGCGCAGCGCCGCGATGAGTTCGGTGCGGGCTCGGGAAATGTAGCTGAGGTAGTGCATCTGCCGTGCGATCTGGTTCGGGTCCTGGCGGTTGACGAGCAGGCGCAGTGGCTCGGGCTGGCCCGATAGATACTGCTGGTAGAGCAGTTTCGCGAGCAGCGCTTCCTGCCTGTCCGCATCGTCTCCGGTGCGCGACCTCTGCTCCTCGAGTCGGGAGAGCGCGGCCTGCAATTCGCGCTGCTTTCCGGCCAGCTCGAACAGGCGGCGGTTGGCATCGCTGATGGCGCGCTCGGATTCACGCAAGGCATCGGCCGCCTCGGACTTGGTTTCCTCGGATTCGGTCAGCTGCCGCTGCAACTTGTCGATACGGCCGCGCAGCTCCTTGAGTTGATCCGAAGGGCCGGCATAGACGGGGAGGGCGAGCAGAAGCAGCCAGGCAAGCAGCAGGGACGGCCGCGTGGCGCGTGACATCGCGCTATGCTCGAGCCTTCCCCTGTGCCGCGACCGCCTTTGTGGCGGCGGCGATCTTCTCCTGATCGCCGAGATAATAGTGCCGCAGCGGTTTGAGGGCGGCGTCCAGCTCGTACACCAGGGGCGTGCCGGTAGGGATGTTGAGGCCGACGATATCCTCGTCCGAAACCTGGTCCAGGTATTTGATCAGCGCGCGAATCGAATTGCCGTGCGCTGCGATGATAACCTGCTTACCCGTCTTCACCGCCGGCGCAATCGTGCCGCTCCAGTACGGGAGAAAGCGCGCGACGGTGTCCTTCAGGCATTCGGTGGCTGGGAGCTCGTCCGGCCCCAGCTCTTTGTAGCGCGGGTCGCGTCCCGGCCAGCGCTCGTCGCCGGGCTCCAACGCGGGTGGTCGAACGTCGTAGCTGCGCCGCCAGATCAGGACCTGCTCGTCGCCGAAGCGGGCAGCCATCTCGGCCTTGTTCAGCCCCTGCAAGGCCCCGTAGTGGCGCTCGTTCAGGCGCCAAGAGTTTTGCACCGGTATCCACATGCGGTCCATATCGTCCAGCACGATCCACAGCGTGCGGATGGCGCGTTTGAGCACGGAGGTGAAGGCGATCTCGAAAACAAAGCCGGATTCCTTCAGCACACGCGCGGCCTCATGCGCCTCTTCGAGCCCTTGCTGGGACAAGTCGACGTCGGTCCAGCCAGTAAAGCGATTTTCTTTGTTCCAGCTGCTTTCACCATGCCGCAGTAACACGAGCTTGTACATGAGAGGAAGGGCCTTTCGAGCGGAAACGGGTAGACTCCTCCTATTGTAGTGGCTTGCTCCCTGCGACTCCAAACCGCGCTTCGACTCTGCCCCGTTTCGAGGTCTCTCTGTCCGCATCCGTTTGTACGTCCAGCACAGCCCGCGCTGTCGAGAGCGGGGACACGGCTTCGTCTCCGAGTCTGACCGAGACGGGGCGAACGTCGGGCAACACGCCCGAGCGAATCCTGCGGATGAGCCTTTACGCGGTGGGTCTGATGTGGATGCTGCCGTTCCTGCTCCCGTTCAAGGCGCCGCCGGTGCCCAGCTTCCACGCCGAAGCACTGGCCGCCATCCTGGGACTGGTTGCGCTGAGCGCGCTTCCGGCCTTCGCTGGACGCTTGGAGTTTCCCCGTGTCGGCTTGGTTGTGCTCGGCTTCGCGGGTCTGATCGTTGTACAGATGTTGTTGGGCCGGCTGCCTTATCGCCAGGTCGGCTTGCTCGCAGCGTTGTATTTGCTTTGGGCAACTGGCCTCGTCATGCTCGGTGGATTGTTCCGGCGCGAGCTGGGGCTGGAGCGCGTCGCTACCACCCTGGCCTGGTTTCTTCTGGCCGGCTCGCTTGCCAGCGCTGTCATCGGCTGGGCCCAGCACATCGACAGCGATGCTCTGGTGCGGGTGATGATGCCGCGCTCGCCAGACCGGGTATGGGCCAACCTGGGGCAAGCCAATCAACTCGCCGACTATCTCACGCTAGGGCTGGTGTCCACCGCGTACCTGCACGCGAGCTCGAGGCTGCCGCTGCGCTGGGCCGTGCCCGCAACCCTTGCCCTGGCTTATGTGCTCAGTCTTACAGGCTCGCGCACCGCCTGGGTCTATCTCCCCGTTCTGCTCGTTCTGTCGGGCGGATTCTGGCGTCTGGACCATTCGCCCTTCAACCGCCGGCTGCTCGTTTTCTTTGTCTTTGCCATAGCGGCTTGCATCATTCTCCCTTGGCTCGACGCCGTGTTCCTCGAGCCCAACCTGCCCACGGCAGGCTCGCGTCTGCGTTCATCCGAGATCGCTGCGGAGGAACGGCCGCGAATCTGGAAGGCCGCGCTGCTGATGTTCCTTGACTCGCCGCTGCTCGGCGTGGGTTTCCGACAGTTTGGCTGGCGTCATTTCGAGCTCAACGGCCAGATGCCCGAACCGCGCATGCTTGGGTTTACCGACCATGCGCACAACCTCCCGCTGCACGTGCTGGCTGAGTTCGGGCTGGTTGGCTTAGCCTTGCTCTGCGTGTTTGCGGCGTTGTGGATCGCGGGGCTGATGCGCCAGCAGCGCACACCGGCACACTGGTGGGTGTGCGCGGTCGCCGCCGTGCTTTGCATACACAGCATGCTCGAGTATCCACTGTGGTATACGTTTTTTCTCGGCGTGGCCGCCGCGGTCCTGGGGCTCGGCGAGACGCATACGATACGGCTCCAGCTGGGCAAACAAACCCGAACCGGCAGGTTGCTTCTGGTCGGGCTGCTGGCGCTCGGTTGGCTGGTGGTCGGACAGCTGTTGCGCGACTACCTCGTGCTGGAGAACTTTTTGGCGTTCCGCTACCGTTATATTCACGCTTCGGCGGCGCTCAATCGCCAAGCCAAGGAGATGCTGCTGGAGATCCACCGCGACTCGCTGCTGGCGCAATATGTGGAGCTCGGGCTGGCGCGTACCATCAGCGTCGACACCGATCGACTCGCCGACAAGCTGGCCGTGAATGGTCGAGCGATGCGGCTGTTTCCCATCGATGACGTGACCTATCGCCAAGCCATGTTGCTTGCGCTGCACGGCGAGCAGGCAGCGGCACAGCGGCAATGGGATCTGGCGGTGGCCTCTTATCCTGAGGCACGAAATGACGCTACGCTGGTGATCAACCGCAGGGTGGAGGACGGACTGGTCGAGCTGCTCCCGTTGTTGGAGTATGCAAAGAGGGGAAACCGCGACAAACCCATCGAAGGGGGTGCCAACTGAACGAGTCGATTCTGCAGTTTCTACAGGACAAGATCTGGCTGGTGATGATCGCCGTGGCGAGCGGCGCCTTATTCATCTGGCCGAGCGTTGCCAAGCTGTTCTCGCGCGGCCGCGAAGTCGGCGTGGCAGAAGCCGTCCAGCTGATCAACCGCAAGGACGCCGTAGTCGTCGATGTGCGTGAGCCGAACGAGTTCAAGGCCGGGCATATCCCCAACGCGCGCAACATTCCGGCTGGGCAAATCGCGGAACGCATGAAGGAGCTGGAGAAGCTAAAGGCGAAGCCGCTGCTTCTCGTATGCCAGACCGGGACCCGCTCGGCTCAGGCCTGCGGCGCTCTGCAGAAAGCTGGCTTCGCCGACACTTCCGTGGTGGCCGGCGGCATGGCGGCGTGGCGGCAGGTCGGCATGCCGGTCGAGAAGGAGAGCTGAGCCGTGCCGTTGAGGGTGAGGATGTACATCACCGCCTTCTGCCCATACTGCGCCATGGCGGAGCGTCTGCTGCGCGCGAAAGGCGTCGAGGACATCGAGATGATCCGCGTGGACCTCGATGCCAACCTGCGCGCAGAAATGATGCAGCGCACCCGCCGCCGGACCGTTCCCCAGATCTACGTTGGTGACACCCACGTCGGCGGGTTCGACGACCTGTCGGCACTGGAGCGCGCCGGGCGGCTAGACTCTGTGCTGCGGGGCGAAGCCGCCTGAGAACCCGACCGTCGAAGACCTCTCGCCGCGGACATCGTTCAAGCTGCACGAGGCCGATTCGAGCTTTGCCGGAAATCGAGCAAGCGCCTCGTGATTCAGGCACCCCCAGCGCGGGCGGCGGGGCTGCTCCCAGAGTCCCGTCGTTCGCCACGCCTGCTCGGTCTAGCATCAACTTGCGGCGGTGCGCATGGGCTAGAATCACGCTTTTCGCGCACACGAGGCAAGCATGGCCGCAGAGCGGGAGCAGGCGCCGTCGCAGCAGCCCGTATTCACCATCGAGAAGATCTACGTCAAGGATCTGTCCCTGGAAGTGCCAAACTCGCCCCAAGTCTTCCTGGAGCGCGAGACGCCCAAGGTCGACATCCAGCTGGGCACCCGTGCCGCGCCGCTCGACGATGGCCATTACGAGGTGGTGTTGACCGTCACAACCACGGCAACGCTGGGCGAGAAGACCGTGTTCCTGGTCGAAGCGCAGCAGGCGGGCATCTTTCAGGTGCGCAACCTGCCGCGCGAGAGCGTCGAGCCGGTGCTCGGAGTCACGTGCCCCAACATCCTGTTTCCCTATGTGCGGGAGGCGGTGTCTGACGCGATCGTACGCGCGGGTTTCCCTCCTTTCTGGCTGGCCCCGGTCAACTTCGAGGCGCTCTACCAGCAGCGCATGCAGCAAGCCCAGCCCGCGCCGGCGACCACTCAATAGGTCACATGCCGTCAGCGCGGCGCGCAGGCGATAGCGGTCGGTTCATGCCAGGGGATGCGCGAACGCGAGTCAGGCCCGCATTGTTCGCCGTGCTGGCCTTGCTGCATAGCGTGTCGGCTCTGGCCCTCGACTACCGCTCCGTTGCGCCGCCCGCTGCGATCCTGTATGACGCGCCGTCGCTCAAGGCGCGCAAGCTCTTCATCCTCAACCAGGGCTATCCGGTCGAGGTGTTTGTCACGCTCGATGCCTGGGTCAAGGTGCGGGATGCCTCCGGCGAGCTCGCCTGGATCGAAGCAAAGAACCTTTCGGTTCAGCGGGTCGTCATGGTCAAAGTGCCGCGAGCCGAGGTGCGTCGGGCGCCGGACGAGAGCGCGCCGGTGGCGTTCATCGCCGAGCAGGACATCCTGCTGGACGTGATCGAGACCGCTGACAACTGGGCGCACGTCAGGCACCGCGACGGAACCACCGGCTATATCCGAATCACGCAGATCTGGGGGCTATGAAGCTCGCCATGCTGGGGGCCGGGGCCTGGGGCACCGCCCTGGCCGTCACGCTCAGCGCGCGGCACGAGGTGAGGTTGTGGATGCGCGATCCCGCTCAGTGCAAGGCAATGCACGCGAGCCGCGCCAACCAGCGCTACCTGCCCGGGATCTTGTTGCCGGACGCTTTGGAGCTCACCAGCGACTGGCGCGCTGCACTCACCGGCAGCGGGGTTGCCATCATCGCAGTCACGGTAGCGGGCCTGCGCGATACGTTGCGTAAGGTGGCGGCCGTACAGCCGCCACCGCCGGTGATCTGGCTGTGCAAGGGGTTCGAGGTCGGCAGCTCCAAGCTGCCGCACCAGGTGGCGGCCGAGGAGCTCCGCGACGAGGTGCCGCGCGCGGCGCTCTCGGGCCCGAGCTTCGCCCAGGAGGTGGCGCGGGGCATCCCCGCCGCCGTGACCCTCGCGGCCTCGGAAGCGCCGTTCGCGACCCGCATGGCGCGCGAGCTGCACAGCTCGCGCTTGCGCATCTACTCTAGTGACGACCTGATCGGTGTGGAGGTGGGTGGCGCAGTCAAGAACGTGATCGCCATCGCCGCCGGCATCTCGGACGGACTGGGCTTCGGCGAAAGCGCTCGAGCCGCGCTCGTTACGCGTGGGTTGGCGGAGATGACCCGACTGGGCCTGCGCCTGGGGGGACGTCAAGAGACCTTTATGGGGCTTTCCGGCGCAGGAGATCTGATCCTGACCTGTACCGGCAGGCTATCGCGCAACCGACAAGTAGGCTTGCGCCTGGCGGCGGGCCAGTCCCTGCCGGACATTCTCCAGGAACTCGGCCACGTCGCCGAAGGTGTACACAGCGCGCGAGAAGTCCTCAGGCTAGCGCGCACTGTCTCCGCGGACATGCCCATTGTCTCGGCCGTGTGCGACGTGCTTGACGAGCAGCTCACGCCCGAGGCTGCTGTGGATAAGCTGCTGTCGCGGGACCCGAAACCCGAGCACCGCATCTGACGTGTTGTTCAGCCACCTGGCCGCCTGGTCGTTGACCAGACCCGGGTGGTCTTCAGGTCAAACGCCGCCAGCAAAACCGGCCTGCCGCCAGGCCTCGTAGACCACCACCGCCACAGCGTTCGACAGGTTGAGGCTGCGGCTGCCTGGGAGCATCGGCAGCCTCAGGCGCTGGTCAGGCGCGAATCCTGCAAGGACGTCCCGCGGCAGTCCCCTCGCCTCGGGTCCGAACAAGAAGGCGTCCCCGGCAGAGTAGCTTGGAGCGTCGAAACGGTGGCTGGCGTGCGTGCTGAAGGCGAAGAAACGCTGTCCGGCCAGCGCGGCGCGGCAGGCGCTCCAGTCGTCATGCACTCTGACTTCGGCGTACTCGTGATAGTCGAGTCCGGCGCGCCGCAGCTCCCGGTCAACGAGCCGGAAGCCCAGCGGCCGAACCAGATGAAGGTGCGCGCCGGTGTTGGCGCACAGGCGAATGACGTTGCCCGTGTTGGGCGGGATCTCCGGCTGATAGAGCACGACGTGAAACACAGATATATCAATAGTCTAAGACATTATTATAAGAAAGTAACTTAAACAGCGGCGAAATCTTAAGTCTTGAGGACGGGATGCCGAGGCCGGAAAAGGTCCGATTGGGCGAAATTCTATTGCAGCAAGGTCTGCTGACTGAAGCGCAGCTGCAGCAAGCGCTCGACGACCAGCGCAAGACCGGGCGCAAGCTTGGTCGCGTGTTCGTGGACAAGGGCTTTGTGTCCGAGGACCAGATGTCGAACGCACTGGCGCGTCAGCTGCAGGTTCCTTTCGTGAACCTGAAGCACTTCTCCCTTAAGCCTGAAGTCGCGATGCGTCTGCCGGAGACGCAGGCGCGCCGCTTCCGCGCTATCGTCCTGGAAGACGGCGCGTCCCACTACCGCGTGGCGATGGCCGACCCAACTGATCTTTTCGCCTACGACGAGATCGCCCGCGTCCTCAAACGCGACATCCAGCTCGCCGTCGCGACCGAAAGCCTTCTGGTTCAAACCATCGACCGGGTGTACCGGCGCACGGAGCAGATCACGGGCCTGGCACAGGAGCTGGGCCAGGAGATCGGCGACGGCGGGGTCGATTTCGCCGCGCTCGGCCTGCCCACGACGGTTGATGATGCGCCGGTCGTGCGTCTTCTTCAGACGGTGTTCGAGGACGCAGTGGGCGTTAGAGCCTCGGACATCCATATCGAGCCGCAGGAAACGAAGCTCATCATCCGCTTCCGTATCGACGGGGTGCTGCACGTGCAGACCGAGGCGGACCCCAAGATCGCCTCAGCGCTGGTGCTGCGGCTCAAGCTCACTTCTGGACTGGACATCTCGGAAAAGCGCCTGCCCCAGGACGGACGCTTCAACATGCGCGTCCGCAATGCCCAGATCGACGTACGCATCTCTACCATGCCAACCCAATTCGGCGAGTCGGTGGTGATGCGTCTGCTCAATCAGAGCAGCGGGCTGCTCGGCCTGGAGCGTCTGGGAATGCCACCCGAGATCCTGGCGCGGGTCCGCGAGGTGGTGCATCGCCCCAGCGGGATGGTGCTGGTGACGGGGCCTACTGGAAGCGGCAAAACCACCACGCTGTATGCCGCGTTGGAACAAATCAATACGGCGGAGCGCAAGATCATTACGGTTGAAGACCCGGTGGAATATCGCCTGCCGCGCATCAACCAGGTGCAGGTACAGGAGAAGATCGACCTGAATTTCGGCCGCATCCTGCGCTCCGCCTTGCGCCAGGACCCCGACGTGATCCTGGTCGGTGAGATGCGCGACCAGGAGACGGTCGAGGTGGGTCTGCGCGCGGCCATGACTGGCCACATGGTGCTATCCACCCTGCATACCAACGACGCGATCAGCACACCGGTCCGGCTGCTCGACATGGGCGCGCCCCGCTACATGGTGGCCATGTCCCTACATTTGGTCCTGGCGCAGCGCCTGGTGCGATTGACTTGCGAGAGCTGCCTGGAGGAGCACGAGCTGCTGCCATCGGAGCGGGAGTGGCTGCGCCACGAGCTGGGGGAATCGGTGGACGCGCAAAAGTACTTGAAAGGGGTGGGCTGCTCGCAGTGCAATAACACCGGTTACCTCGGGCGCACCGGGGTGTACGAGATGCTGGAAATGACCCGCCCAGTGATCGAAGCGGCGAACTCGGATGATCAGTCGCTATTCGTGGGGGTCGCACGCAAGCAGATGCACGGGCACACTTTGCGCCGGCATGCCGCCACGCTTGCCAGCCAAGGGCGCACCACTGTGGAGGAGGCCATGAAGGTTTCCTCTCAGCTGGAAGACTGACCGGCCATGGCCCACTTTGCATACAAAGCACGCGACTCGCGCGGGCAGCTCGTACAGGGTGTGCTAGAAGGCGCCGACAGCGGGGCGATCGCGGCCCAGCTCTTCGGCAGCGGCGTGACGCCAGTGGAGATCGGCGAAACCAGCGCACCTACCGCCAGCGGCGGTAGCGGCTGGATGGCGCGCAGACAGAAGATCACTCCGATCGACCTGATGCTGTTCAGCCGGCAGATGTACTCCTTGCTCAAGGCCGGCGTGCCCATCCTGCGCGCGCTGGCGGGCCTACAGGAGTCCAGCATCAACCCGAGTTTCAAGGACACGCTCAAGGGTGTGCGAGAGAGCCTGGAAAGCGGCAGAAATCTGTCCGCCTCGATGCACCGGCAAAGCAGCGCATTTTCGCCGTTTTACACGGCCATGGTCTATGTGGGTGAGACGACGGGCCGCCTGGAGGAGATCTTCCTGCGCCTGTTCCAGCACCTGGAGTTCCAGGACCACATGCGCACGCAGGTGAAATCGGCGCTGCGCTACCCGACCTTCGTCATCGTGGTCATGGCCGTCGCCGTGGCGGTGATCAACCTGTTCGTGATCCCGGCGTTCGCCAAGGTGTACGAGGGCTTCGGGGCCAAGCTGCCGGTCATCACGCAATGGCTGATCGGCTTTTCCACGTTCATGGTCAACTACTGGTGGGCGATCCTGGGCCTGATCGTGGGAGCAGTGGTGTGTTTCAAGCTGTGGGTGAAGACTTCCGACGGCCGCTACCGGTGGGACCGCTTCAAGCTGCGCATCCCCATCGCCGGCCGGATCATTCTCAAGGCGACGCTGGCACGCTTCGCACGCAGCTTCGCGCTGGCCATCCGCAGCGGTGTGACCGCGGTGCAGAGCCTCACGTTGGTGGCGCAAGTGGTGGACAACGCCTATCTGGCGTCACGCATCGAGAAGATGCGCGAAGGGGTAGAGCGGGGGGAAAGCGTGTTGCGGACGGCGGTGGCCTCTGGCGCCTTCACGCCGGTGGCGTTGCAAATGATTCTGGTGGGCGAGGAGTCGGGCTCGCTCGACGACATGATGGACGAGGTCGCCGACATGTACACGCGCGAAACAGACTACGAGCTGAAGACGCTCAGCGCTCAGATCGAGCCGATCCTGATCGTGCTGTTGGGAGTGCTGGTGCTGATCCTGGCGCTGGGTGTGTTCCTGCCGATCTGGGATCTGGGTCGCGCCGCGTTCGCCCGTCCGAGCTAAGGGCGTGCATAGGGCGTGCGAGCGATTGCAGATGCGGCGTGCTGTGCTCCGGGCCAAGCGTGGCAGCAACGCCTCCAGCGTGCTCGAGAGTGCCGTCGTCGTAGCGCTCATCGGCGTGTTCGCCGGCCTGCTGCTCGAGCGGCTCGTGTACTACCAAGAGGCGGCTGAGAAGGCTGTGATGGAGCTGGAGGCGAACACGCTGAAACTGGCGTTGCAAGTTCATATCGGCGATTTGATCGCCCGCAATGAGGCGCTGGATTATGCGCAGATCGCGCGCGAGAACCCGATGCGTTGGATCGACCGGCCGCCAGTCAAATATCGGGGCGAGTTCTACGGAGATGTGTCGGAGGATCTGCCCAAGGGCAGCTGGTACTTCGACCGCTCGAACGCTGAACTCGTGTACCTGCTCGACCTAGACCGGAATTTCCGGCCCTCAATGGGCGGCCGCGCTCGCGTGCGTTGGCACGTGAAGATGGTACGGCCCGTCGGTGTGGCCGCCAAGGACAGCATGGTGGTCGGGCTGCAACTCGTCCCGGTGGAGCCTTATCAGTGGTTCTGAGTGCGGGGCCTTGAGAGCGGCGGCGTGGCGGACTAATCGGTGCATCGTACGAGGAGAGCAACATGAGATTCAAAGCCCGAGGCTTTACCCTGATCGAGTTGATCGTTGTGGTCACCATACTCGGGATCTTGGCCGCAGTGGCCATACCCAAGTTTGCCGCGCTGCAAACGGACGCGCGCATCGCCAAGATCAATGGCGCGCTCGGATCGATGAAGTCGGCCGCGGCGCTCGCTCGCTCCGTGCAGCTGACCCAGGGGCTTGGGACGAACACCGCGGTCGTGATGGAGGGCTTGACCGTGAATATGGTGAATGGATATCCGGCGGCCGCCTCGATCGCGCCGGCCGCGGACATCTCTGTGCCGAACTTCAACGTTGGCGCGGTGACGGGGGTAGCGGGCGTGAACCAGATCCGCATCTCCACCGACGGCGGCCACACCAACTGCGCAATCGTGTACCAGGAGGCCACCGCCGGCTCGGCCCCGATCTATACCAATGCGCTAGATCCCGCCAACCCCACCGACCGGGGCAATTGCTCTTGACGGCCCGCGTCGTATGAGGCGCGAGGTGCGCTTCTTGACCGCTCTGCCGGAGCCGCTGCATTGGCATGCTTGCTGCTTTACGGCTCACGACAGCCAAAACGCGTTGTCTGACCCCCCTTTACCCTGTGGAGACATTCATGAAGAGTTTTCAGAAGGGCTTTACGCTCATTGAGCTTGTGGTCGTAATCATCATTCTCGGCATTCTGGCCGCGGTTGCGCTGCCCAAGTTCATCGATCTGACCAACGAAGCGCTGGACGCCGCGACCCAAGGTGTGGCCGGTGCAGTGTCCTCCGGCGCGTCGATCAACTACGGCGCCTATGTCGCAACCAGTGGTGCGAAAGGTGTCGCGGTCACCGGCTCGCCCTGCACCAATGCCGGGATCGGCCCTCTGCTCACCGGGGGTGTTTTCCCTCCGACCGGCGGCGGCGTGACTTACAGCGTAAGCGGTGCCGGTGCCTGTGGTGGGGTGGCGGGGACGGTCGTCTCCTGCACGATCCAGGGTGTAAAGGGTAGCGTGACCAAGAGCGCGGTCGCCTCGGTAATCTGCACCGGCTAGCCGTGGATTCCGGTTGCTGGGCCGGCGGGGCATGAGTCGCTGACGTCGTAATGCAGCCGTAGCCGCCCCAGCCGCCTCCGGAATATGGCTACCGAAGGGCTCGGCCCATCCGCAAGGCCGGGCCCTTTTGACTGCTGAAACGGGGTAATCGCCCGATCTCC
Source organism: Burkholderiales bacterium (assembly GCA_035501675.1). Lineage (GTDB taxonomy): Bacteria > Pseudomonadota > Gammaproteobacteria > Burkholderiales > SHXO01 > SHXO01. Next base: position 8,136 of record DATJVW010000344.1, on the reverse strand, counting down.
GTGCTTCTACGGATTGCACCCCAGCCGGGGCACCGAGCAATTCCGCCTATGGCGCAAAAGATGCATTCGCACATCGCGGGTTAGTTCTCCATTCTCACTTGGATTGTGATCATTTGAACCTTATGTCCTTGTTTAGACGAGAACAAAATCGCCGCGACTGGCTTTCGGTGGCCGTCTATGGGGAACGCATCGACATAGCCCAAGTCGAGCGTCGTCGGGGCGGGGCACGGCCAGCGGTGCACATTTGCGAGTCCTACGCCAAGAGGGGCAGTGAGGTCGAAGCGTTGAAATCCGTGGCCCGTGCCGTACGGCCAGCGCGTTTCCGCTGTTCAGCGGTGCTCGACGCCGCCGATTACCAGATACAGCTGGTTGAGGCGCCGAGCGTGCCTGCGAAGGAGGTGAGGTCGGCCGTGCGCTGGAAGCTCAAGGACCTGCTGGACTACCCGGTGGATACGGCCACAGTGGATGTGGCCGACGTTCCTACCGGCCCCTCGGGGGTCGCGCGCGCTCACTACGTTTACGCGGTCTCCGCGCGCAACGAGCACATAGCGGGGCGCATGAAGCTGCTCCAGGAAGCCAAGTTCCCGCTGGAGGCCATAGACGTGCCCGAGATGGCGCAGCGCAATATCGCCCAACTGTACGAGGAGCCGGGGCGCGGGCTGGCGCTGCTCGCCTTCGACGACCACGGCGGGTTATTGACCGTGACAGCCGATGGCGAGCTCTACATGACGCGGCACACCGATATTTCCGCTGCGCAATTGACGGAAGTGCGCAGCGACATGAGCGATCCGAGCGTGGAGCGATTGGTACTGGAGCTGCAGCGCTCGCTCGATCATTTCGATCGGCAATTCAGCTACATCTCCGTTTCGGGCATGCTGCTGGCGCCTTTGCCGGTCGACATCGGTCTCGACCGCCACCTGGGGAGCAGCCTCGGGCTGCCGGTGCAGAGCCTGGACCTGACCGAGGTCCTCGACTTCCCCGGCGCGCCTGAGTTGCGCGATCCGACCCGGCAGGGTTACCGGTTGCACATCATCGGCGCCGCGCTGCGTGACGAGCCAGGGGCCGCCGCATGAGCCAGCAAGTAAACCTCTATAACCCGGCCCTGCTGCCCAGGGTCGACGTCTTTGGCGGACGACTGCTGTTGCTTGCTCTGGCTGGAATCCTGCTACTGGCGCTGCTCGCCCATGGGTGGACGTCGTGGGATGACGCAAAGCTGACACGCGAGCAGCAGCGACAACAAGGAGAGCTCGCCGCGGCGCAATCAGATATCGCGCGGCTGGCCCAAGAGGTGGCGGTGCGTAAGGCCAGCCCACAGCTCACGGCAGAGCTGGCGAGCATGGACGCCATGCTGGCGGGGCGTGGCGAAATTATGGCTGTGCTCAAGAACGGCTCTCTAGGCGATACCCAGGGTGTTTCGGAATATTTTCGGGCCTTCGCGCGCGAGACAGTGGATGGGCTGTGGCTCACCGGGTTCAGTATCGTCGGGGCCGGCAAGGACATTAGCATCGAAGGAAGAGCGCTGAGGGCCGAGCTGGTGCCTGGCTATATCGGCAAGCTGCGGCGCCAGGAGGTGCTACGCGGGCACGGCTTCGGGACGCTCAACGTGCAGATACCAGCCGAGACGGCGGCCGCCAGCGGCCCGCGCAAGAGCGCCGAGTTTCTCGAGTTTCGCATGTCTACCCAGGGTCCAGGAGCCGGTCCGGGGCCGCTTCAAGGAGGCGCCCGATGAATTCGCTGGTCGAGAAGTACGCCCAAAAGCTCGATGCGCTCACCCGCCGCGAGCGACTGATGGCGTTCACGGCCGGTGTGGTCCTGATTCTGTTCATCGCGTACACGCTTGCTATCGGCCCCGCCCTGGAGCGGGCAAAGCAGATGGCGGTGCGCATCGCCGATCAGAAGAACCAGATCGCCGCTATCGCAGCGCAGAAGGTCGAACTGCAGCGTGCGCTCAAGCAGGACCCTGACGCGGATGTGCGCGAGCGTATCGCGGCGAGGCGCAGGCAGGTCGCCGAGATCGACACCCAGCTCTCCAGGCTGCAGCGCACGCTGATCCCGCCCGAGAGGATGGGCGCCGTGCTGGAACAGCTGGTGGGAGGCGACGGGCGTGTGCGGATCGTTCGGCTGCGCAACCTGCCGGCTGTGCCGCTGGTTGAGAAAGAAGGTGGACAGGGCTCCTCCGCGGCGACAAGTGCGGGACCCGCAATCCCTGCGCTCGAGGCGCAGGCTGACAACCGGCACGTCTACAAACATGGCGTGCAGGTCGTCGTAGAAGGCGGGTATCTCGACCTGCTGGACTATGTGGCGCGCCTGGAGAAGCAGCCCTGGCAGGTGTATTGGGGCCGCGCCGTTATGACGGCGGACTATCCCAAGGCGCAGGTCGAGCTCACGCTGTATACGCTCAGCCTGGACAAGGCGTGGCTGGTGGTGTGACGCATGGCCCGGCTCGTGCTTATCGAAGCTCTCGCCGCCGCTCTGGCCCTGGCTGCGGGCGCGGCCTATGCGGAGGGCGTGTCGGATCCGACCAGGCCGCCCAGCGGGTTCCACGTGGGCAGCGGGCACGGGCCAGCGCGGTCGAGCGAGCCTAGAGGGGGACTGGTGCTGCAGTCGGTTCTGATCTACCCCGATGCGCGCTCGGCGATCATCAGCGGCGAGCACGTCCTGCTTGGACAGAAGGTCAGAGGTCTGCGCCTGGTGAGGGTGGCCGAAACCGAGGTGGTGCTGCTGAATGGGTCTGAGCGTCGCACCCTGAGACTGTTTCCCAACGTGGACAAGCGGGCGGCGGTGACGGTGCGCGATGCGGGGAGCCCAAGACCATGACGCGGTCGGTTCGGGCTGGCGCGGCACGCGAGGAGAGACGCATGAGAACAACGACGGCGATGATTCCGCTGCTTGTGCTGGCGCTGACCACTGGCTGCACGCAGCAGAAGGGCGGACCGATGCCGACACATTACGAAGACGCTCTCTCGCAGCTGAACGGCGCTGCCGCGTCCAAGCCGGGCGCGAAACAGCCGGATGCCGTGAGCCAAGCGCTGCTGCCGCCGCTCGTGGTCGAGATGCCGAGGGCGGAGCCGAAGCCTACGGAGGCGCGCTTCGATCTGGCGGTGAACAACGCGCCAGCCTCTGAAGTGTTCATGTCCATCGCCTCGGGTAGCCCGTATAGCATGATCGTGCACCCCAGCATCAACGAGAAGATCTCCATCAAGCTCAACAACGCCACGCTGTTCGAAGCGCTAGACACGCTGCGCGACATGTACGGCTACGAGTACAAGGTCACGGGCAACCGCATCTTCATTCAGCCGCTGACCATGCAAACGCGCGTCTTCCTGGTCAACTACCTCAACAACATGCGCAAAGGGAAGAGCGAGCTGCGCGTCGCCTCCAGTTCCCCCTCCGATTCCCCGGCCTCCACTCAGGCCGGTGCCACTTCCGCGATCGGAACGCAAGCCCCCATCGTACAGGCCCTGGCGAGCGCCAAGGTGGAAACCACATCGGACGTGAACTTCTGGAGCGACCTGACCAACGCGGTGCGCGCCATCATCGGCAACGGCGAAGGGCGCAACATGATCATCAATGCCGAGTCGGGCGTGGTCGTGGTGCGCGCCATGCCCTCCGAGCTGCGCGAGGTAGCCGAGTTTCTCCGGACGATGCAAGGCGTGGTATCGCGTCAGGTCCTACTCGAGGCGAAGATCATCGACGTCCAGCTCAGCGACAGTTTCGCCACTGGCATCAACTGGGCGGCGTTTCACGCGGGCAGTAATGCCCGCTTTGGCGGAGGTATTCAGCAGCCCGCCACGAACCTGACGACGCAAGGAGCGATGAGTACCCTGACCACGCTGGGCCCTGACGGGCAGCCAGCGGTCAACTCCATTTTCACTGCGACTCCTGGAGTGCCCGGCAGCATGGTCACCGGCGGTGGAGTGCCCGGGACCATCATCGGACTTGCCTTCCAGACCAGCAACTTCGCCGCGCTCCTCGATTTCCTGCAGACCCAGGGCGAGCTGCAGGTGCTGTCCAGCCCGCGCATCGCGGCGATCAACAATCAGAAAGCGGTGCTGAAAGTTGGCACGGACCAGTTCTTCGTGACCAACGTCACCACCAACCAGACCACCACGGTGGGCGGCTTTATCCAGAATTCGCCCACCATCACCACGCAACCGTTCTTCTCCGGCGTGGCCTTGGACATCACCCCGCAGATCGACGAGAACAACCAGATCATCTTGCACATACACCCTTCCGTGAGCAACGTCGTGAACCAGAATACGAGCCTCAATTTGGGTTCGGCCGGCATCTTTACGCTGCCGCTAGCCGCAAGCACAGTGAGCGAGACCGACACGGTGGTGCGCGTGGCCAACAGCAACATCGTGGCCATCGGCGGATTGATGAAGCAGCAAGACCAGCGTAACCGCTCGGGGGTGCCAGGGCTCATGGACATTCCCATCATCGGGACGCTGTTCAAGAACACTTCCCGCAGTGGGCTCAAGAGCGAACTGGTGATCCTCATCAAACCCACCGTGATCGAGAGCGAGGAGAGCTGGAAGCCGAGCGTCCAGGAGGCGGCGAACCGCATCCGCGACTGGCGCCACGACGAGTTCGGGCGCTACTGGAAAGAGGAGGTGGTGCAGCAGGGTAAGGACAGCGTCGGTGGACAGCCGAATACGGGAGGAGCAGTGAATCCTGCCGCAGGGCCGGCAACGCGCTGAGGCGAACCCATGTATCGCTCTCACTTCGGTCTACGCGAGCCGCCCTTCGGTATCACGCCCGACACCAGCTTTGCATTCTCCTGCGCCTCGCACCAGGAGGCACTCAATACGCTGCTGATTGCGGTAGGCAATGGCGAGGGTTTCATCAAGATCGCCGGAGAGGTGGGGACCGGCAAGACTCTTCTGTGCCGCCGTTTCCTGGCCACCCTCGATGAGAAGTACGTCACGGCCTATGTCCCCAACCCTTACCTCGAGCCTCGCGCCTTGATGCTGGCGCTCGCCGAGGAGCTGCGCGTTGCCATCGACGCGGGGGCCGAGCAGCACCAAATCTTGAAAGAGCTCAACCGTGCCCTGCTGGATTTCGCCCGCGACGGCAGGCGCGTGGTGGTGTGCCTGGACGAGGCGCAAGCGATGCCGTTGGAAACGCTGGAGGCGCTGCGCCTGCTCAGCAATCTGGAGACGGAGAAACGCAAGCTGCTGCAGGTGGTGCTGTTTGGGCAGCCGGAACTGGACGACAAACTGGGGCAGGAGTCCGTGCGTCAGCTGCGCCAGCGCATCACCTTTCAGTACTGCCTCGGGGCGTTGAGCCGCAAGGAGCTGGACTACTACCTCGCGCACCGTCTGCGCGTGGCGGGCTATGTTGGCCCGCCGCTTTTCACGCCGCGCGCGACAGCGATGATTTTCCGCGCCACGCGCGGGGTACCGCGCCTCGTCAACATCATCGCCCATAAGAGCCTGCTTCTCGTCTATGGTGAAGGCGCCCACGCCGTGCTTCCCCGGCATGCGCGGGCCGCGGCAAAGGACACGCCCTCGGCGCGGCCCGCGCGCCCCGTCTGGTGGTGGAGCATGGTGCCGACGCTGGCTGCCGCCGTCGCGGGCGCCTGGATGCTGCTCGGGATGCGATGAGCCTCATCAATCAGGTGCTGAAGGACCTCGAACAGCGCCATGCTGGCGAGGTCCGAGGAGCGGCAAGAGCCGTTCGCGCGCTACCCGAGGACGCGTCCCGCCGCACACTGTGGATCGTCCTCGGTCTGTTTGTGACTACCGCGGCGGCTGGTGGGACGTGGTGGTACCTTTCGCCGTCGGCCGTGCGAGTGAGCCCCGCACAGGTCGCCGGGGTCGGGGCCACACCAGTCAAAGCTTCGATCGCCGCGGTGCCCGCACCAGCGCTTGAGGTGCTACCGTCCTCTGCCAGCGCTGCGACTATCCCCGACCCACCGGCCGCTGCACCCCCTGCGGCACCCGCGGTGTCCGCTCCCGGCAAGCGGGCAACACCGGGCGCCTCGTCGTCGGCCTCCGAACCGATCACACGGGAGATCGTCGGATTACCGCTGAATGCGCCGGCTCCGATGCCGACGCCCCCACGGCGCGCTGCGGCCACGCCGGCACCGCTGCCGCCAGCGACGTCGGCCCGGGCACGATTATCCGAACCGGCCGTAGCTACCCTAGCGCAAGCGCAGGCGACGGAGCCTGGGCCTGCGTTTCCCAATCCAGCCGGTTCGTCTCTGCCGAAGGAAAAGCGGAATGCCTCTGCGTCGACCGGTGTGGCGCGCGCGGAGCCGGGCGAGGCGCGGGGTCCCGAGGATGGGGAGCGCGGCAGCGTCGGGCCGGCATCTAACATTGACAAGCAGGTGCGCCCGCCGTCCGACCGCGAGCGCGCCGATGCCGACTTCCGTGAAGCGATGGCCGCGCTCGACGCCGGACACCCTGCCGAGGCGGAGGACAAGCTGCGGGGCGCTCTGGCCATCGACCCGCTTGCCGACAAGGCGCGTCAGGCGCTGCTCGGGTTGTACATTCAGGCCGGACGTCGCGACGATGCCGAACGGTTGCTGCAGGACCGTTTGAGCCTGGATCGCAGGCAGGGAGGATTCGCGCTCGCGCTCGCTCGCCTGCAGCTGGAGCGCGGCGCGAACGGCGACGCGCTTACCACACTTGAGCGCTCCCTGCCCTACGGCGAGGCCAGCGCTGACTACCAAGCGATGCTGGCCAACGCCTTGGGGCGCCTGGGCCGGCACAGCGAGGCCGCCGAACGCTATCGGGCGGCGGCCAGTCTAGCGCCGCGCAACCCGGTCTGGCTCATGGGCCTGGGCGTGGAGTTGCGCGCCGATAACCGGGCCGGCGACGCCCGTGCGGCATTCCAGCGCGCCCGCGAGCTAGGCGGCCTCAACCCGCAACTCGCGAGCTTCGTGGACCAGCAGCTGAGGGAACTCAAGTGAGGGCGAGGGCCGAGTCGGGTGATCCACGATCCTGCCAGACGTCGCCCTCGCCCTTCACGGCTTTTCCGTCCGAGCCACCACCCAGCCCCAGACCTCGGCCGCACCGCGGCTTAGCAGCACAGCGGCCAGTTCGTTGAGCGTCGCGCCGGTCGTCAGTACGTCGTCTACTACCGCTACCAGCGCTCCCGTCAGGTCCGATTCGCATGCGAAGGCGCCGCTGATGTTTCGGCGGCGCTCCTTCCACGGCAACGCTGCCTGCGGTGCGGTATGCCGAGTTCGGCGACACAGGTCCAACGCGAGGTTCAGGCGCAGATGCGCCGCCACAGCGCGTGCCAGCTCTTGCGCCTGATTGAACCCTCGCTCCCGCAGGCGCTGCGGTGCCATGGGCATAGCGACGACCAGATCCGGACGCCGCTCCTGAGCGGCGCGCTCCGCGAGCAGTGAGGCGAGCGGGCCAACCGTGGTCAGCTCAGCACCGTATTTGAGCCGTTGAATCGCGGCGTCCACCGGAAAGCGGTACGAGACTGCCGCAATCAGATGCGAGAAACGCGGCGGGTGCACAAGGCATTCGCCGCATACCCGGCCATCTTCACCCAGATTGGCGCACATCGGGCAACGCGGAGCAAGGCTCCCCGGCAAATCTCGCCGGCAGCCGGCACAGATCCCTTCCCGCGGCTGAGCAGCGCCGCAAAACAGGCAGCGCTGGGGCAACGCCCAGCGCTCGGCTGCAACGCGCAGGGCGCCCCGAGCCCATGCCAGCATTGACTCCCCCCGCACGCCGGCTATGATCCTGCCGCTCAGTCTAGCAGTTCCGGCTTGCGTTACGGCCACTGACATTTCGCTCCGCGTGCCCGATCCGCTCATGCTCGAAAAACGCCGCATCCGTCGCAACTTCACTCGCGCGGCGGCCGGCTACGACAGGGCAGCCGTGCTGAGCCGAGAAGCGTGCGCCCGCATGCTCGAGCGCCTCGACCTGGTACGGCTCACACCGTTGCGCATATTGGACATCGGCAGCGGGACCGGGGTGGCCGCGCGAGCGGTAGCGCAGCGCTATCCCAAGGCGCAGGTCACCGCACTCGATTTCTGCCTGCCGGCGCTGCAGATGCAACGCCGCGCCGGATTCTGGAGCACGGCCCTGCGCGCGGCACTGGGGCGGGGTGCCATCCGCTGCGTGTGCGCCGACTTCGAGCGCTCACCGGTGCGAACTGGCGTCATGGACC
>DATJVW010000343.1:0-10519 GCA_035501675.1 Burkholderiales bacterium | reverse complement strand
GGCGTCGGCTTCGTCCACCGCTTGCAACGTCTGCCGGGCCATCGCGTGGAAGATGCCGTCCTTGGCGGCCGGCTCGAGGCCACCCGTGTCGACCACGAGGTATGGCCTTGGGCCCACGCGCCCATGGCCGTAGTGGCGGTCGCGGGTGAGCCCCGGAATGTCCGCTACCAGCGCGTCGCGGCTGCGGGTCAATCGGTTGAACAGGGTCGACTTGCCGACATTCGGGCGGCCGACGAGTGCGATCGTGGGTTTCATTCGCTGCGCGCGCTCGGCGTTCGGTTGCGCCGGACGCTGGTCGATGGGGGCGTGATGCTACGGCGTCTTCACGGAGACGGCATAGAGCGCCCCATCGAGCGTCTGCACCAGGAGGTTCTGGCCCAGGCGGATGGGACGCGCTCGAATGCCGCTGCCGTCGGTGGACAGCCGGGCTGCAAAGGCTCCGGTGTCGCGGTCGAGAAAATGGATGTAGCCCTCGTAGTCCCCCAGCGCTATGTAGAGCCCCACCTCGACAGGCGCACTGAGCTCCCGCGCGAACAGCTTGTCCTGCTTCCAGATGGTGGCACCCGTGTTCTTGTCCATGGCGAACACGGTGCTGCGCGTATCGCTCATGTAAACGGTAATGGGATCCATCTCGAGGCCGACATAGGCCGACGCATCGCGGCTCCACACCAACGCACCGCGAGCGAAGTCGTAGCAGCCGACCCGTCCCTGGTATGTTACAGCGCAGGCCTGGTCCCCACCGATCGTCGGGGCGGCGCCGATGTCGGTGATGCGCTCCAGCTCGTTCGCGCCCTTGGGCTGGGCCAGCGTCCCTTCCCACACGACGTTGCCCTGGGTCAGGTTCAGCGCGACGACTCTGCCGCCGGACAAGCCAACGAGCACCGCATCGCGGACGATCACCACGCCAGAGTTCGAGCGCAGCAGCAGCGGCGGCAGCGTGAATCGGTACTCCCATCGCTGCTTGCCGTCCTTGGCGTCGAGGCCGACGATCCTGCCGTCTGCGCTGCGCACGACGACGATACCCTGGGCTGCGCGTGGCGCCATCAGCACCTCGCTGCTCACCTGGCTCTTCCACACCGGCTTGCCTTTGACGTCATAGGCCAACACCAACCCCTTCCTGGTGCCGACCACGACTACACCCGCGTCGGCGCCCACCCCGCCGGACAGCTCCTGCTTCGTGTTCACGCGCCACGCCCGCTTGCCGCTGGCAGCATCGAAGCGGGCGAGCCTGCCGTCCGCTCCGGCTGCGTATACCGCGCCCTCGTACACCGCGGGGGTGAAAATGTAGACGTCGGCCTCGCCCACGGAAGCGTGCCAAACCACTTTGGCCTTCGCGGTGGGCTTGAACTTGACCAGCGGAGCGGGCTTGACGGCCGGCGAGCCGCCGCAACCGGCCAGCAGCAGAGCGAGCACTGCTGCCGCCAGAGCCCGTTGGCTTCCCAGCGTGAGGCAGCGACCGAGCGCGGTCACTTGTCGCCCAGCCCGTCCAGCTTCACCTGGACCAGATTGCGATAGTTGCCCTGGCCGGGCAACTTCTCCAGCGCCGCTTTGTAGGCTGCCTTGGCCTCGGCGGTCTTGCCTTGCGCCGCGTAGATGTCGCCCTTGCGGTCCTCGAACAGTCCGGCGAAGGAGTCGGGGTGCCCGGCGTCCAACAGCTTGAGCGCATCATCGTATTTCTTCTCATCGAGCAGCACGCCGGCAAGCCGCAGCCGCGCGGTGGCCGCGATGCCCTCGTCGCGGGCGTGGTCAAGAGTCCATTGCAGCTGCGCTGCGGCGCTCTTGGCGTCACCGGCCTCGAAGTTGGCCTTGGCCGCCGCGAGTGCCGCCATCGGCCCATAGGCCGTGCCGCCAAATTTGTCCTGGAGCTGGCCGGACACCTCGCGGATCTGTTTGAGGTCGTTGGCCTGGATGGCCTTCTCCAGGGTCCCGTACAGCGCGGAGGCCTGCTCGGACTGACTGCGCTTGTACCACTGCCAGCCCGCGGCGGCGGCGGCGCCCACGCAGGCCGCGACGGCCACCGCGATCACCATCTGACCATACTGCTTCCACCAGGCTTTGAGCTCGTCTATCTTTTCCTGCTCTTCGAGATCGTACATCGTGGTTCCGTTGTCATGGTTCGATGTGTGGGGTTCCGCGCGCGTTGCGCATCAGGCCGATCGCTTCTGCCACCGACAGCGTAACTTGGTCCCCCAGCTCGCGCAGCGGCTTCACCGCCACGCGTTGCGAGGCGGCCTCGTCGTCCCCGATGATGACGGCAAACCGAGCCATGCTGCCGTCGGCCTTCTTCATCTGCGACTTGAAGCTGCCGCCGCCGCAGTGGAGCACGATGCTCAGGCCCGTCTCGCGCATCTGCTCCGCCGCACGCCAGGCGAGGCGTGAGGCTTCGACCCCGCTGTGGACCAGGTACGCGTCCGGCGGTTGTTCGCGCACCCGTGCGCCGGATTCGGCCATCAGCGCAAGCACGCGCTCGACGCCCAGCGCGAAGCCGCATGCCGGTGCGGGTTTGCCGCCGAGCTGATGGAGCAGCCCGTCATAGCGGCCGCCGGCGCACACTGCGGACTGGGCGCCGAGCCGGTCGGTGATCCATTCGAACACGGTGTGGTTGTAGTAGTCCAGACCGCGCACCAACCGGGTATTGATGTCGAACTCGACGCCCAAGCCGCGCAGGATCGCCTGCAGCGTCTCGAAGTGCAGAAGCGAAGCCTCGTCCAGGTCGTCGTAGAGGCGTGGCGCGGCGTCGATCACGGACTGCATCGCCGGGTTCTTGCTGTCCAGCACGCGGAGCGGGTTGCTGCCGAGCCGCCGGCGGCTGTCCTCATCCAACGCATCCAGGTTGCGCTCCAGGTGCTTCACCAGCCGTGCGCGGTAGCGTGCACGCGTCTCCGGAGTACCGAGCGTGTTGATCTGCAGTCGGATCCGATCCAAACCCAGTTGGTTCCACAGCCGCGCGCACATGACGATATGCTCGGCGTCCACGTCTGGGCCGGGGAACCCGAGCGCCTCCACCCCGACCTGGTGAAACTGCCGGTAACGGCCTTTCTGGGGCTTCTCGTGCCGAAACATGGGCCCTGCATAGCACAGGCGTTGCGGTCCGTTGTACAGCAGGTGGTGCTCCAGGACTGCGCGCACACACGAGGCCGTGCCCTCCGGCCGCAGCGAGATGCTTTCGCCATTCAGGTCGGTGAAGGTATACATCTCCTTCTCGACGATGTCCGTCACCTCCCCGATCGACCGTACGAACAGCTCGGTCTTCTCCACCAGAGGCATGCGGATGGGCCGATAGCCGTAAGCGCGCAGCCAGACGCGCGCGGTGTCCTCGAACAGATCCCAAAGCGGCACCTGCTCCGGAAGGACGTCGCTCATCCCTCGGATCGATTGGATCGTTTCGCTCATGCTGTGGGTAGCCCGGCCCGGATGCGTCGCCGCGCTCAGCCGACGCTGCTGATTGCCTCGTTCTGTCCGCCCGTTGGCCGCTGTGAGTCGCCGTAGCGCTTGAGCACATAGTCGGCGACGATTTGCTGAAAGTCCTCGGCGATGCGCTCGCCCTTCAGGGTGACGGTCTTGACTCCGTCAACATAGACTGGAGCCACTGGAGTCTCGCCCGAGCCCGGCAGGCTGATGCCGATATCGGCCTGTTTGCTCTCGCCCGGGCCGTTGACCACGCAGCCCATCACCGCCACGGTCATGGACTCGACGCCCGGATAACGCCCGCGCCACTGCGGCATCTGGGCACGGAGCCAAGTTTGGATCTTGTCCGCCAGCGTCTGGAACGTTGTGCTGGTGGTGCGACCGCAACCGGGGCATGCGACGACCAACGGCGCAAAGGAGCGCAGCCCCATCGTCTGCAGCAGCTCCTGCGCGACTACCACCTCCCGCGTGCGGTCGCCGCCGGGCTCCGGCGTAAGCGACACGCGAATGGTGTCGCCGATGCCCTCCTGCAGCAAGACCGCCATCGCCGCGGTCGAGGCGACGATCCCCTTGCTGCCCATGCCGGCCTCGGTCAGGCCCAAATGCAGCGGGTAGTCGCAACGGGCCGAGAGCTCCCGGTACACCTTGATCAGGTCCTGCACGCCGCTCACCTTGCATGACAGAACGATGCGATCGCCCGGCAGGCCCAGCTCCTCCGCCCGGCGCGCGCTCTGCAGCGCGGAGCTGACCAGCGCCTCGCGCATCACGGCGCCCGCGTCCAGCGGCTGCGCGCGCTGCGCATTGTCGTCCATCAAGCGCGCGAGCAGCTCCTGGTCCAGGCTGCCCCAGTTGACGCCGATGCGAACGGGTTTGCCGAAGCGGCATGCCGCCTCGACCATTACGGCAAACTGCTCGTCGCGTTTCGAGCCGCGCCCCACGTTGCCGGGGTTGATCCGGTACTTGTCGAGCGCCTGAGCGCAGTCGGGAAATTGCGTGAGCAGGCGGTGGCCGTTGAAGTGGAAGTCGCCCACCAGGGGTACGGGCACGTCCAGCGCCAAAAGTCGTTCCTTGATGCGCGCGACCTGGGCCGCAGCCTCCGGGCTGTTCACCGTGATGCGCACCAGTTCCGAACCGGCCTGGGCCAGCTCCGCAACCTGACGTACGGTCGCGCCGGCATCCGCCGTATCGGTGTTGGTCATCGACTGCACCACGACCGGTGCACCGGCGCCGACCGCGACATGCCCGATCCGGACTTGGCGCGTCGCGCGTCGCAGCAGCTCGCTCTGGGAGGGTGACGACATTCGGTATGAGCCTACTCGAGGGTGACGCGCGCCACGTCTACGCGCGTGTGCGGACCGAGGTCGACGGGCTTGCCCTCGTACATCAGCTTGACGCGATGCGCGTTCCCGACCACCACGGCAAACGGCGGGATTCCCCTGACCACGCGCTCGGTGCCCGGCGCGTTGAGCCGCGAGAAGATGGTCGTTCCACTGCCGTCCCTGACCTCGACCCAGGCCTCGTCTTCGAAGATCATGCGGATCTGGCTCGACCCGCTGCCCACGACCAGGATCTTCGGCTTGGCCGCAGGCTCGGTCTCCTCGGGCGCCGAGATCGCGGCATGCGGCGAGTCCGAGCTCGCAGCGCGCGGTGAACCCGACGCGGTGTCAAGCGAAGATTCGACCCTTGCCGCGCCTGCGACCCCGGGAGGGCTCGTCCCCGCCACGGACTCGCGCTCCGCGCCGGGCACAGGCGGGACCGGTGCTGCCACGGACGTTGACGGTGCCGCGGGCGCCTGCGAGATGGCCGGCGGGGACTCCGCGTGCTGGGCGGTCGACGGAACTTGCGCCGGCTCTCGCGCCACTTGCGTGTCCCTTTGCTCCTTGGACACGTTGGAGGCCAGCAGGATCAACACCAGGACAGCGAGCCCTGCCACGGCCGCCCAAGTCAGGATCCGACGGCGCTGCTCCGGGTTCTTGGGGGACACCTGCACTTCCACCGGCGCGGGCGCGTTGACCGAAGCGGGAGCGACCGACGCACCGGCCGCCGCCACCAACTGATCTGGGTCCAGGCGCAGCAGCTTCGCGTAGTTGCGCAAGAAGCCGCGCACGAAAACCGGACCCGGGAAGCTATCGTACTCGTCGCGCTCCAATGCCTCGACCTGCCGGACCGATAGCTTGAGCTGGCGTGCGATGTCGCCCAGGCTCAACCCCTGGCTGCGCCGCTCGGCCAGCAGCTGCGCGCCGGGACTCTGAGGCCGCGTTTGCGACCCGGGATCGCCCGCAGGCTCGACGTCGGGCTGGTTCATTCGAAGCGGCCTTCCAGGAAAGCCTTGGTCTCAGGCGCCGACGGATAGCGGCGGCGCAGCTGCATGCCGTAGTTGGCGAGCGCGGTGCGATCGCCCAGCTTGCGCTCGACGCGCGCGCCGAGCCACAGCGCCTCGGGCCCAGGAGGCTCGGCCACCGCGAAATAACGGCTGATGTACTGCTTAGCTGCCGCGTAGTCATCGCGCAGGTAGTCGATCTCGGCCATGCCGTATAGCGCTTGCGGCTGCCTGGGATTGAGCTTCAACGCGCGTACGAAATAGTCCTCCGCGGCTTTCGTGTCACCGGCCTTGCGTGCGCAAAGCCCGGCATTCTTGTACGCAACGTCAGGCGTCGCGTAAAGCGGATTCTTGAGCGCGTCCAACAGCTGGCGGATGCCCTCCTGCTCGCGACCGCGCTGGCACAGGAACAGACCGTAGTTGTTCTTGGCCTCGGAGCTGGACGGATCGAGCTTGATCGCCTGACGGAAGTTCTTTTCGGCCTTCGCGTCCTCCTTGAGCTCCATGTATACGAGACCGAGCGCGTTGTATGCGGGGGCGTAGCTCTTGTCCGCCGACACGGCGATGTTCAGCTCCTCCAAGGCGACCCCGAGCTGGCCGGTGCCGAAGTAGCTGACACCCAGCTCGGTATGAATCTTGGCCCGGTCCAGCGGCGAGCTGACACTTGGCGGCGGCTCGGTCCTCGGCCCCCCTGCTGCATTGTCGGTTTTTTGCGAAGTACAGGCGGCGAGCACGACGAGCGCCGCGACCAGCCCCGCCCGCCTCATGCGGACTCCTCGGCCTCGCGGCGCAGCCTGCGCCGGGTGCGGTCCATCACCTGCCCCGCCAGCTGACCGCAAGCGCCGTCGATGTCCTCGCCGCGCGTCTTGCGCACGGTCGCGATCAGCCCTGCAGACATCAGCGTGTCCTGGAAGGCGCGGATCTGCTCCGGCCGGGAGCGCCGGTAGCCCGAGTCGGGGAACGGGTTGAAGGGGATCAGATTGAACTTGCAGGGCACGTCGCGCGTCAGCTCAATAAGCTGGCGTGCGTGCTCGATCCGGTCGTTCACTCCGTCGAGCATGACGTACTCGAAGCTGACAAAGGCGCGCGGCGCGCCGCCACGCTTCCACTTGTCCGCCAGCTGATCCGGGGGGACATGGTTGCGCAGCGCCACAGGGTTCGCATCGGGCGCCTCAATGGGCGCGGCATCGACATAGCGGCGGCACGCGGCCATCAATTCCTTCAGCGGGTACTTGCGGTTGATCGGCACCAGCACGTCGCGCAGCTCGTCGGTCGGCGCATGCAGCGAGACAGCCAGGGCAACCGGACACGCGGAGCGCAAGCGGTCGATATTAGGCACGATGCCCGAAGTGCTCACCGTAACGCGGCGCCGCGACAGACCATAGGCGTGATCGTCGAGCATGATATACAAGGCGGACACCAGGTTGTCGAAGTTGGCGAGCGGCTCGCCCATGCCCATCATGACCACGTTGGTGATGATGCGTTCCCCGCTCGAGTCTGCGGGCTGTCGGGCGTGCGCCAGCGCCTGGGTGGCCCACCACAGCTGACCGATGATCTCTGCGGTGGTGAGATTGCGGTTGAAGCCCTGCCGCCCGGTGGAGCAGAACGAACACTCGAGCGCGCACCCCACCTGGCTGGAAACGCACAGAGTGCCGCGGCTCACCTCGGGGATGAACACGGTCTCGATGCCGTTGCCCGCGCCCACCGACAGCAGCCACTTGCGGGTGCCATCGGCGGCTGCGGATTCGGACATAATGCCGGGGGGCCTGACCGTGGCGACCTGAGCCAGCCGCTCGCGCAGCGGGTTGGACAGGTCGGTCATGCGTGTGAAGTCGGACTCGCCGCGTTGGTGGATCCAGCGCAGGAGCTGCCGCGCCCGAAACGGTTTCTCGCCCCAGCTCGCGCACAGCTCGGTGAGGCCGCGCAGGTCGTAGTCGAGTAGATTGGTGGACATCAGCACCCTGGCACTAGAGCAGCCGTGCGTCCGCGCACCTGCCGTGCGCGGCGCGCGCGCGAACAGTTCCTTGCGCCGGCGCGCGCCGCCGCCCAAACCATGCAGGCGGGAACGATTGGAACGGGGGACCGTATTGCCGAGTCAACGGGAGTGGATCTCGATCGTAGAGAAAAAGTAGGCGATCTCTGCCGCGGCGGTGGCCGCGCTGTCGGACCCGTGCACGGCGTTGGCGTCGATGGTGTCGGCGAAATCCGCGCGAATTGTCCCCGCCGACGCCTTCTTCGGGTCGGTCGCACCCATGAGATCGCGGTTCCTCTGGATCGCACGTTCGCCCTCCAGCACTTGCACGACGACCGGACCGGAGGTCATGAACTTGACCAGGTCGCCGAAGAATGGCCGCTCGCGATGCACTGCGTAGAAGCCCTCGGCCTGCGCCTTGGACAGGTGCATCATACGCGCGGCCACGATCTTCAGGCCCGCGGCCTCGAAGCGCGCGTAGATCTGCCCTATCACGTTTTTGGCGACAGCATCGGGCTTGATGATCGACAGAGTTCTTTCGAGCGTCACGTTCGCGGTTCTCCGGCTACTTTCTTTTTTCAGGCAATTCATAAAGATAGCACGAATCCATCACAATCTCCACCGTTTGAGAGAGACGCATGAAGCAAACCGGTCCCATCCTTCTCGGTTGTCTGGCGCTGGCTTTAGCCGGCGGGGCGCCTGCGCAGCAGCCGATCGTCATCCAGTTCAGCCACGTCGTCACGCCCGATACGCCGAAAGGCAAGGCCGCGGAGAACTTCAAGAAGCTCGCCGAAGAGCGCACCAAAGGCAGGGTCAGAGTCGAGATCTATCCCAACAGCCAGCTGTACAAGGACAAGGAAGAGCTGGAGGCGCTGCAGCTGGGCTCGGTTCAGATGCTGGCGCCATCGCTCGCCAAGTTCGGGCCACTCGGCGCGCGCGAATTCGAGGCGTTCGACCTGCCTTATCTGTTCGCCAACTATGAGGAACTGCATAAGGTCACCCAGGGACCGATCGGCGCGAGCCTGCTCAAGAAGCTCGAGGCCAAGGGCATCGTCGCGCTGGCCTATTGGGACAACGGGTTCAAGGCGATGACCGCCAACAAACCGCTGCACAAGCCGGAGGACATGAAGGGACTCAAGGTGCGCATCCAGTCGTCCAAGGTGCTCGAGGCCCAGATGCGCGCCCTCGGGGCGATTCCGCAGGTCATGGCATTCTCCGAGGTGTATCAGGCGTTGCAAACCGGGGTGGTGGACGGCACCGAGAACACCGCTTCGAATATCTACACGCAGAAGATGCACGAAGTGCAGAAGTTCCTCACCGTGTCGGATCACGGGTATGTCGGCTATGCGGTCATCGTCAACAAGAAATTCTGGGACGGGCTGCCGCCGGACATCCGCAACGTGCTGGAGGGCGCGATGCGCGACGCGACCCGTTACGGCAACCATATCGCCAAGCAGGAAAACGACGAGGCGCTGGAGGCGATACGCAAGTCCGGCAAGACCCAGATCATCGCGTTGACGCCGGAGGAAAAACACGCGTGGAAGAAAGCCCTGCTTCCGGTGCACGCTCAGATGGCCGACAAGATCGGCAAGGACCTGATCCAAGCCATCTACAAGGCGACCGGATTCGATCCCAACCAGCAATGATGCGCGCGGCGCTGCGCAGCGCCTGCGCCGCACGATCCGTGTATCCGCGCGCGCGGTGGGGCGCCCGCGCGAGGACGCGCTAGTGCTCAAGGCGCTCGACCGCCTCGAGGAGGGGTTGATCGCCTTCCTGATGGCCGGCGCGACTGCGGTGATCTTCGTCGCGGTCGTGCACCGCTACGCCGCGGCCCTACCCATTCCCGTCGTGCAGGACTGGCTGCTCAGGATCAATCTGAGCTGGGCCCAGGAGCTGTGCATCTACATGTTCATCTGGATGGCGAAGTTCGGTGCCGCCTACGGCGTGCGCACCGGCATCCACGTGGGCGTGGACGTGCTCATCAACCGGCTTGCGAGCCGTTACCGGGCAAAGGTGATCGTGTTTGGATTGCTCGCCGGCGCGCTCTTCACGGGTGTGGTCGGCACGCTGGGTGCGGAATTCGTGTGGGATATCGCTCACACGCAGGAAGTCTCCGCCGACCTGGAATTGCCGATGTGGATCGTATACGCGGCGATCCCTTGCGGCTCCTATCTCATGTGCTTCCGCTTCCTGCAGGTGACGTGGTGGTTCGTGCGCACGGGCGAGCTGCCGCATCACGCAGTGGCCAAGGTCGAGGGGCTGGAGGCCGCCGCCGATGACCTCCATCCTGTCGACCTGAAGACGGGCGCCAAGCCTTGAGCGCCTACCTCATCTTCGGGCTGCTGATCGCGCTCATGCTGACCGGCATGCCGATCTCCATTGCGCTGGGACTGACGGTATTGACGTTCCTGTTCACCATGACGCAGGTGCCGTTGCACGCGGTGGCGCTGAAGCTGTTCACCGGCATCGAGCGCTTCGAGATCATGGCGATCCCGTTCTTCATTCTGGCCGGCAACTTCCTGACCCACGGCGGAGTGGCGCGGCGCATGATCAACTTCGCCACGTCGATGGTCGGCCACTGGTACGGGGGGCTGGGCCTGGCCGGCGTGGTTGCGTGCGCGCTGTTCGCATCCGTGTGCGGCTCCAGCCCGGCCACCGTGGTCGCGATCGGCTCGATCGTGCTGCCGGCGATGCAAAAGCAAGGCTTTCCGAAGAAGTTCGGCGCCGGGGTCATCACCACCTCCGGCGCCCTGGGCATCCTGATGCTGCCTTCGATCGTCAAGGTCATCTACGCGGTCTCCACCAATACCTCCATCGGG
>DATJVW010000342.1:0-6837 GCA_035501675.1 Burkholderiales bacterium | reverse complement strand
AGCCGCCGATCTGGATGCGGCTGCCCAGGGGATTGGCGCTGCCGAACAGCTCCTGCCGTACTCTCGGACCCAGCACGGCGAAGGCCCGTGCCTGGCTCAGTTCCTCGTGAGGGAGCCACTGCCCGAGCGCCAGCTCCATCTTGAACGCGGCCGGAAAATCGGGACCGGAACCGAACACGGTGACGCGCCGCGCGCGGCCCTCGGCGCTCACCTCGGCGTTGCCCACGACACCGGCGTTGGTGAGCAGGACTTGCGGCACCCGCCGCAGCGCCTCCGCATCCTCCAGGCTGAGCGGCCGCACCGACCCGAATACCCCGACCGACATCCCCTGGGTGGTGACCTTGCCCGGGTTGATGTTGATGAAGTTGGTCCCGAACTGGGTGAACTCGGAAGTCACGAACTGCTGCAGCCCGGCGCCGATGGAGGTCAGCAATATGACCGCGGCGATGCCCACGCAGATGCCCAGTGCCGTGAGAAAGCTGCGCAACCGGTGCGCCGCGAGCGAGCCGAACACGAAGCGCAGAAAGTCCGCCGCAGCCATATCAGCGCCCGGAAAGCGCGCTCACGGGATCGAGCCGGGCGGCACGGCGCGCCGGCATGATGCTGAACACGATGCCGGTCGTCACCGCCGTCGTCACCGCAGCGACGACCGCCCACGCCGGGACCGCCGCCGGCAGGACCGGATAGACGCGCACGATCGCGGCGTTGCCCGCCAGGCCCAGCACGACTCCGGCGGCGGCGCCGATCGAAGACAGCAGCACGGCTTCGCCGAAGAACAGAAGCCGGATCTGACGCGGCGCTGCACCGAGCGCCTTGAGCAGCCCGATCTCCCGCGTGCGCTGCGACACCGCGATCAGCATCACGTTCATGATGAGGATCCCGGCCACACCGAGGCTCACGGCGGCGATGCCGCCGACCGCGAGGGTGAGCGCCGTGAGCACGCGGTCGAACGTGGCGAGCACCGCGTCCTGCGTCACCACCGTGACATCTAGCTCGCCTTGGTGGCGGTCCCGGATGATCCGGATCATGTCGCGCTTGGCCGCATCCAGCTCCTCGCGGCTGCGCGCCTCGACCAGGATACGCAACAGCGTATTGATGTTGTACAGCGCCTGGGCCGAGGCCACGGGCACGATCACCATCTCGTCGGTGTTGAATCCCATATGCTGGCCTTGCGTGGCCAGAACGCCGATCACGCGAAAGCGGCGGTCGCCGATGCGCACGAACTGCCCGAGTGCGGGCGCGGCGCCGAACAGCTCGTCGCGCACCGTTGCGCCGATCACGCACACGGGGCTGGGAGCGTGCGGGTCGCCGCCCGGCAGGAACGAGCCCTGCGCCATCTGCATGTTGCGGATGGCCTCCCATTCGGCGGTGGTGCCGATGACAGGCGCCTCGCGGCTGCGCCCGCCGAAGGAAATGAGGGCCGAGCCCACGGCCAGCGGGGCCACGCGCAGCACGGCGCGGCTGCGTGTCAGCGCGAGCGCGTCGTCCAGCGTAAGGTCGCGCGAGGTCTGCCCCAGGAACATGCCAGGGCCGGTTCCGGCGGTCTCGCTGCGCCCGGGAAACACGATCACCAGGTTGGTGCCGAGCGAGGCAAACTGGTCCACCACGTAGCGACGTGCGCCCTCGCCCAGCGCGGTGAAGATCACGACCGCCGCCACGCCGATGGCCATCGCCACGGTCATGAGCAGGGTGCGGCTGGGATAGCCGCGCAGGCTGACCCAGGCGAAGCGCAGCACGTCGAGCGGCCTCATGCCTGCTCCTCCTTCCGGTCCTCGGCGATGGCGCCGTCCACCATGTGCAGCTGGCGATGCGCGCGCCGCCCGAGCTCGGGATCGTGGGTGACCAGCAGCAAGGTGACGCCGCTCTCGTGCAGGTCCTCCAGGATCTGCACCACCTCCTTGCCCGATGCGCGATCCAGATTGCCGGTGGGTTCGTCGGCCAGGAGGATGCCGGGGCGCATCACGGTCGCGCGTGCGATGGCAACGCGCTGGCGCTGTCCGCCCGAAAGCTGGTCGGGGCGGTGACCGCCCCGGTCCTTCAGACCATAAGCATTCAACAGCTCCAAGGCACGCGCGCGGCGCTCGGCGGCGGAGATTCCGGCCAGGGCCATGGGCAGCTCGATGTTTTCCGCGGCGCTGAGGCGCGGAACGAGATGGAAGAACTGGAACACGAAGCCGATCTTCTCGCGCCGCACGCGCGCCTGCTCCTCGTCCGACAGCGAGGTCACATCCTTGCCGTCCAGCCGGTAGACGCCGCTGTTCGCGCGGTCGAGCAGGCCGACGATGTTGAGCAGCGTGGACTTCCCCGAGCCCGACGGCCCCATGAGACTGACGTACTCTCCCGACTCGACCGCGAGCGTGATCTCGCGCAGCGCGTGCACAGGCTGGCCGCCGACCTGAAACACGCGGCTGATGCGCTGCAGGCCGATCATTTGCGCTGCGGGCGGCTCTCCGGCTTTTCGGGCACCAGCTTGGCGCCGGCCGCCACGCCGGGCTTCTCCAGCGAGAGCACCACTTGGTCGCCCTGCATCAGGCCGGAAGTGATTTCCGTGAATTGCCAGTTCGACAGGCCGGTGCTGACCTTGCGCTCTTCCGCCACACCCGTGCGCGGCAGATAGACCAGCACGCGGCTGCCCTCCTGGATGGCCGGTGTGGGCACGCGCAAAGCGTTGTCGCGCGCATCCAGGATGATCTCGACGTCGGCACTGTAGCCGACCAGCAGCACCTGCGTCTCGGCCGGATCGCTGAACTCCACTTCCACGTCCACCGTCCGCGCTTGCTTCTCCGCCTCCAGCACATACGGCGCGACGCGGCGCACATGCCCCTTGAATTTGCGCCCCGGAAACGCATCCACGCTGATGCGCGCTGGCATCTTCAACCGTATGGCGGGAGCATCGACCTCGTCGATCGGCGCAGTCACGTAGAGGCAGCTGTCATCGATGAGATCGACGGCAGGGGGAGTCGGGATGCCCGGCGGAGAAGGCGTGGTGAACTCACCGAGCTCCCCGGTGATTTTCGCCACGACTCCGTCGAATGGTGCGCGCAGCACGGTGCGCGAAAGATCAGCCTGCACCGCGGAGATTCGCGTTGCGGCCTGCTCGGCCTCGGCGCGCGTGGCATCGCAAGCCGCTCGCTTGGTTTGCGCGTCCGACACCGCGCGATCCAGCCGATCGTCGCTGATGAACCCCTTTTCCTTCAACTGGCGCGAGCGCTCGGCGTCGCGCTCGGCCAAGTCCGCGGCCAGGCAGGCCTCCTGCGCGCGCAAGTGAGCGGCCTTGAGTTGGTCCTTTGCCAGTTGCTCGTTGGCGACCAGGTCCTTGTTCCACAGCTCGAGCAGCACCTGGCCGGCCTTTACGCGCTCGCCTTCGCGCACGAGCAGCCGGGCGATCTGCCCGCCCAACTTCGGCGCCAGCCGGCTGCGACGGCAGGCCGTCACCGTCGCGGCCCGCGTATTGGAAACCGTGCGCTCGACGAGCCCACGATCCACGGTGGCGAGTGCGACGGCGATCGGCTTCGGGCGGGTGAAGTACCAGCCGGCGCCGAGCACCGCTGCGACCAGGACCGCGGCCAGTAAGTAGCGATGGAGGCGGGGCATGCGTTGTTAGTCTCGTGTTCGCTGCCGGCTAGCAGGGGCCATATTCTCGCCGGGGAGGCGGCGTGCAGCTTGCGCTGGATCAAGCCTTTCATGATGCCCGGGTTAGCCCTTCGGCGCATCCGCTGCGCCACATCGCGCGATTTTGGACCGTTCGCGCTGTCGCCTGCACCGCCAAGCGGAGCGACTTCAACCAGTGGCACCACTCTTGCTGGCGCAATAAGCGATTGCCCATATCCCCCGGAGGCGTCGGTCGCCGACGCCACTTTGGTTAACTCGTTTGACGAAAAGCGGCGGGATGGGTCACTTGCCACCCGATCTGCCCTCGATGATGAACACCTCGCCGAGCACCGCAAGCCGACTCGCGGCAGTGAGCCTGGCGGCCTGTCTGTGCGCCGCGTGCCCGACAGCGCTCGCGCAGGATGCGCCGCGCGCGCTCGACCGGAGTCCAGCCGCAGGTGCCAGACAGGGCGGCGACTTTGCCTGGGGCGTTCGGGTAGACCGAGCCTGCAACCGGTTGTTCGATGGCCGCGGTGAAAAGATCCGGGCAGGGGGGGCCGGGGGTGCAGCGGGCGCGTCCATCGCCCGCGACTGTCGCGCGCAAGGTACGCCAAGCAAACCCATCCAGGCGACCAAACAGCTCAAGACCGCTCCGCCAACTTTCCAGGTCATGGGCGTTGCGCCAACTCCGGAGGCGCACCCGATCACCGCGGGATCTGTGCAGGCCGAAGACGCTTCGCCCCGAGACAGGAGCGCCCGCGCTCCGATTCCCCGGCGCGTCAGTGCCGGACGGCTGAGCGCGACCCTGGTGACCAGCGGTACCGCGATGTTCCTCCTGCAGTCGAGCCTCTGGACCTATCTGCTGATCCTCGGGCTGCCCCTCTGGCAGCACGTCGACCTGCTGCCGATCGTCGACAAGGCGACCGACGACGAAGCCGCGACCGGAGACGCGCCGGATCCCGACGTGGAACGCGCGGTCACCCATGTACTCGATGCACAACGCCCGCGCCGTGGTGACGCCGGAGGGCAAGGCTGATGCGGATACGGCCGACCGTCCAGATCGCGCTGGGACTGGTGGTGCTCACCAGCACGATCCTGCTCGTAGTCGACTTGCTGTTTGGTGTGTTTCCGGATCCCGACGCCCAGGTCCTGCAGGTGCGCAAGGCGTTTGCCGAAAGCGCGGCCACCCAGGTCGGGGTACTCCTCGAGCGAGGCGACCACAAGACTCTCGCGGCTGCGCTCGAACGCATGCGCGAGTTCGACCCGAGCATCCAGTCGCTTGCCGTACGGCGAGCCGATCGGACCCTGCTAGTGCAGGCCGGTGACCACAAGAAAGCGTGGGGCGAGCCCAACGGGGACCGTTCGACGCCGACCGAGCTGCTCGTCCCATTGACCAGCGGCGGCGAGCGCTGGGGCAGCTTCGAGGTGGTCTATTCGCCGGACCCGCGCAGCGCGCTGCAACAAGCATTCGCGCATCCGCTGCTGATCACCTTACTTGGCATTGCGTTGCTGGGAACGCTCGTCTACTGGCAGTACATCCGCCGCGCACTCGTCCATCTGGATCCCAAGGCGGTGATCCCCGAGCGCGTCACACTGGCCTTCGACATCATGACCGAAGGCGTGGTCGTGCTCGATAGACGCGGCCGGGTATTGCTCGCCAACAGGGCCTTTCGCGCGCTCTCCGGAGACGCATCCCCGGACATGGTGGGCAAGCAGCTATCCAACCTGCCCTGGCTCGCGGCGGGGCTTGCCTCCGATCCAGCCGGGTACCCCTGGACGCGGGCCATGCACGGCGGAAAGCCGGTCATGGGCTACGCGATCGAGGTCGCGCGCTCTTCCGAGGAGGGCAAGAAGCTCGTGGTCAATTGCGCTCCGATCGCCGATCCGCGCGGCGTCGTGCGGGGATGCGTAGCGACGTTCGACGACCTCACGGCCGTGCATCTGGCGAACGAGCGTCTCTCGGAAACGCTGGCTGAGCTTCACGCATCGCGCGACGAGATCGCAGAGAAGAACGTCGAGCTCGAACGCCTGGCCTCGCACGATTCGCTGACCGGATGCCTTACCCGCAGAGCATTCTTCGAGCGCATGACCCAGGCGCGGGAAGATGCGCGCCGCAGCGGCAAGCCGCTGAGCTGCCTGGCACTGGACATCGACCGGTTCAAGTCGGTGAACGACCGTTTCGGGCACGCCGTCGGCGATCGCGTCGTCCAGGAGGTGGGTGGACTGCTGGTCGCGTCGCTGCGTGCCGCGGATATCGTGGGGCGCTACGGCGGGGACGAGTTCTTCATCGGCATGCCGGGCTGCGACTCCGAGATGGGTCTCGCCATCGCGGACAAGCTGAGACGCGCGATCGAAGAGCGATGCGGCGCCGCTTTCAGCGACATCGCGACCTTGCGGGTGACGGTCAGCATCGGCATCGCCACCTCGTGCGATGCCGACGGCACGCTGGCCGAGCTCATCGACAAGGCCGACAAAGCGTTGTACGAAGCGAAGACCAGCGGCCGAAACCGAGTGGCAGAAGCCGCCTCCCGCCGCAAGGCCGGCGGCAGAACGAAGCGGGAATTCACCCCCAGCGCCTAAGCCGCGATCGCTCGGCAGAGCGCCATGTCCGCACTTCGTTTCCTGCTGCTCGTTGGACTCATCGCACCCTTGTCCGCCAGCCCTGGCGTCTACAAGTGGACCGACGCCCAGGGCCGGGTGCACTACTCCGACGACCCTCCGCCCGAGGCCAAGGCGCAGCAGATCAAGCTCAAGATCAATTCCATTCAGGGCCCCGCCGTGGTGTCCTCCATGCGCGACGCCCCACCCGCCAAGGCGAAGGACAAGGTCCGTATCTACTCCGCTCCCTGGTGCGGCTACTGCAAGAAGGCGAAAGCCCACCTCGCAGCCAGGCGCGTGCCGTACGACGACGTGGACGTGGAGGCCTCGGAGCGGGGCCGCAGCGAATTTCTCCAACTCCGCGGGCGCGGCGTTCCGGTCATCTTGGTGGGCAACCAGCGCATGGACGGTTTCGATGCCCGTAGGCTGGATGCGATGCTGTCGGCGGCGGGGTGGTGAACTGAGGCGGTTCGCGCGTTGCAGGAGATGGTGTTCCGGGGCGGCCGGCCGAACGTCAGGCTGCTGGGCGGCGACGTGAGCTCAGACTCTGAATTCAGTTCGAGCCGCTCCGAGCCGCCGCGGTGATCCACGGCTCGAGACGCTTGCCAAAAGCAACCGTGGCTTCGAAGCGCGCCGGATTACGAGCGC
>DATJVW010000341.1:0-12215 GCA_035501675.1 Burkholderiales bacterium | reverse complement strand
CTGGACTATTCCAGCCGAGATCAGATGTGGATCGACTACGTTGCCGACCTGGGCGACGGCTGGAACTCGACCTACACGATCGCCTTCCTGCTATCGCGTTCGCAGCTGAGTGTGGGTGGCGCAAGCACGCAGCGCGGCGAGCTTCTCGTGATGGGTGGTGACCAAGTCTATCCCACCGCGACCGTGGACGATTACCAGGCCAAGCTCAAGAACCCGTACCGCAGTGCCCTGCCGTGGCTCGGAGAGGAGGAGCGTCCGCATCTGTGCGCCGTTCCCGGCAACCACGACTGGTACGATGGGCTGACCGCGTTCCTGAAGGTGTTCTGTCAGCTGCGCTCAATCGGCGCGTGGAAGACCCGGCAGTCGCGCAGCTACTTCGCCCTCAAGCTGCCGCATCGCTGGTGGTTGTGGGCCGTGGACATCCAGCTCGAGACCGACGTCGACAAGCCGCAGATCGACTACTTCGACTACTTCGCGCGACAGCTTCAACCGGGCGACCGCGTGATCTTGTGCACGCCCACCTCGAGCTGGATCGATGCGGGCGACGACGCGGCGGCAGCGCGGCGGGAGCGACGCTCGCATCAGAACCTCAATTTTCTGGAGGACCGCATCCGCAAGCGCGGTGCCGACATCGCCGTCAACCTGTCGGGCGACCTGCACCACTACTCGCATTATGTGCGGCGGGAGTCGGATCGCCATAAGTTCACCGCCGGCGGGGGCGGCGCTTATCTGTACGGTACCCACGAGCTGCCCGAGCGCCTGCGGCTTTACGAGGGCAGGGACACCAAGGAAGAGTACCGGCAGGTGGCCGCGTTCCCGGACGCGCCCACTTCGAGGCGACTGCGGCTGGGGGCGCTCGGGTTCTTCTACAAGAATGTCGCCTTTTCGGCTTTTCTCGGCGCCTTTTATCTCTTCTACGGTTGGCTGTTGCAGAGCGCCAGCAAAGTCCCCAACCCGCACCTGGGAGGCAGGACCTTGATAGAGGTCTTCGCCGGCCTTCCGCTGGGAGCGGGCACGTCCTGGTGCAAGCTTTTGAGCAGCTCTTATGCAGTCCTCGCGCACAGCCCTGGCAGCGCATTGGTGACGCTCATCCTCGTGCTCGGGATGTGGGCCTTCTGCGACCAGCAGCCCGGCATCCGGGGAAGCCTGAAGCGCCTGCTCTTCGGCGGCGGGCACGGCGTGCTGCACGTGCTGCTTGCGCTGATGCTGCTCTGGGTCGTCGCGCATCTGAACCTCGGCCCGTTCCAGCGCTGGTCCGGGTTGTCCGCCGCGGCCTGGCTGGATCACCCGCTGCAGGCGGGCCTGTTCGCTGTGGAAATGCTGGGCGCCGGGATCGTGTTTGGCGGAACGCTGATGGGCGTCTATCTCGTGTGCGCGAACGCGCTGGCCGGCCTCCACGGCCAGTTCGTGTTCGCGGCCCAGGCGATCCCCGACTACAAGAATTTCCTGCGCATCCACCTGACGCGCGACAAGCTCACGGTGTACCCGATCGGCGTGCGGAAGGTGCATCGGCGCTGGAAGTTGAGCCCCTCCGCTGCCCCGGCGCAGCCGCCTCCCGGCGTGAGCGGCGCGGGCTGGGTGTTCGCGATTCCGCGGGAGACCACTGCGCCCTGGCTCGAGCCAAACGACGGCAACGGCCAGCCGTCGCTGATCGAGCCGCCGGTCGAGATTGGAAAGCGGTGAGGCGCGCATGAACGAAAACTGGGACGTCATCGTGATAGGCAGCGGGTTCGGCGGGGCGGTGACCGCGTGCCGCCTGTCCGAGGCCGGATTGAAGGTGCTGGTGCTGGAGCGCGGCCGGCGCTGGGAACCCAAGGACTATCCGCGCGATCCAGACGACGCCTGGATCTGGGACCAGGACAGACCGCAGACACACAACGGCTGGATCGACCTGCGCGTGATGGACGATATGTGGGTGGCGCAGGGCGCCGGCGTAGGGGGCGGGTCCCTGATCTACGCCAACGTCTCGGTCGAGGCCGAGCCACGCACCTTCAACAGCGGCTGGCCAGCGGAGGTCACCTATGACGAGCTGAGGCCCTACTACCAGCAAGTAGGGCAGATGCTCAACGTGCAAACGCTGCCCGAGAACCAGTTCACCGAGCGTTACAAGCTCATGCGCGAAGGCGCGCAGGCGCTCGGCTATGGCGATCGCTTCCGCCCGGTGCCTCTGGCGGTAAGCTTCAACCCGGACTGGAACTATGCCCTGCCCGACCCGTTCAGCGACCGCCAATCCAAGAGTTGGATCAATGCGCAGGGGCAGCAGCAGGGGACCTGCGTCCACTGCGGCAACTGCGACATCGGCTGCCAGGTCAAAGCCAAGAACACCCTCGACCTCAACTACATCCCGCAGGCCGAAAAGCACGGTGCACAAGTGCGCCCGCTGCACATGGTGTACAACATCTCTCAGGAGCGTGGCCGCTATCTGGTGCATTTCAACCGCATCGAGAATGCCCGGCTGGCGCCGGGCTACGAGAGCGCGGAGCGCGTGATCGTCGCCTGCGGCTCGCTGGGCTCCACCGAGCTGCTGGCTCGGGCGCGCGACCAGTACCGCACCTTGCCCGGGATCAGCGCGTTTCTGGGCCACAACTGGAGTTCCAACGGCGACTTCCTCACCCCGGCCTTCTATCGCGACCGGCGCGTGTCGCCCACGCAAGGGCCCACCATAACTTGCGCGATCGATTTCCTGGACGGCGCGGTGGGCGGGCGCCAGTTCTTCGTCGAGGACGGCGGTTTCCCCAACCTGCTGCGCGATTTCCTGCAGTCGGGCAACTTCGCCGTGCGCCGCCATCCGGTGATGGTGCAGTGGCTGAAGCACCTGGCCTCCACGGATGATCCGCTGAGCGGCGTGATGCCGTGGTTCGGCCAGTCGATGGATGCTGCGGACGGGCGCCTGTACCTCGGGCGCGTCTGGTACGCACCGTGGCGGCGGAGGCTTCGACTCGACTGGGACGTGACGCGCTCGGAGCCCACCATCGACGCCATGGTGGAGATGCACAAGCGTTTGTCGGCCGCCACCGGTGGCGAGCCCAGGGTGCCGCCGACTTGGACTATCCTGAAGAACCTGGTCACGCCGCACCCGCTGGGGGGCTGCAACATGGGCACCACCCACAGCAACGGCGTCGTCGACCACCGCGGCCAGGTGTTCGGCTATCCGGGACTGTACGTGGCGGACGGCGCGATCGTGCCGCGCGCGGTGGGATTGAACCCGTCGCGCACCATCGCCGCTTTGGCGGAGCGCATCGCAGCGAAGATGTTGTCCGGCTAACCGGTGTGAAAGACCTCGCCTGTGCGAGGGAAACGAGCCCGTGCGCACCCGATCCGGCTGCGGCGGGAACCTGCGGAGGAGCGTATGTTCGGTTCGGGGGCCATCGACGTCGCCATCGGGTTGGCATTCGTTTTCGCGCTGTTGAGCCTCATCTGCTCGTCGGTGGCCGAGCTGGTTTCGCAGCTGCTCGGCTGGCGTGCAAAGACGTTGGAACAGGCCATTCGCAACCTCATCTCCGATCAGGCCACGCGCGATGCCTTTTATCGGCATCCGCTGATCCAATCGCTGGGCAATCCAAAAGCGAACGGCGTGCGGACGCACCCTTCCTACTTGCCTGCGAATTTGTTCGCGGTCGTCCTGCTGGACGTGGTGACGCCGCCGCAAGCCGACCAGAAACCGGCCGAGGACCAGGCCGTCGCGCGGGAGTTGCGCACGGCCTTGCGCACAGTGACCGGCGCGACCGACGCCGGTCTAGAGGAGGCGCGCAAGAGGGTGGAGGTGTGGTTTGACGACGTCATGGATCGCGCCTCCGGCTGGTACAAGCGCAAAGCGCAGTGGGTGCTGCTGGCCATCGCGCTGGTGGTGACCGGCGTCGCCAACGCGGACGCCATTCGCTTGGCTAGCGGCCTGTGGCAAGACCCTTCGCTGCGTGCGTCGATGGTAGAAGCCGCCCGCGCCCATGCCGCTGGTGCCGGGGCCACGGGCGGCGAAGAGCAGACGCCGGATCAGCTCCAGCGGCGCCTGGACCAGCTCAGCAGCAGCGGGCTTCCGCTGGGGTGGGCAGACGACCGGGTCCTTTCGAGCAGCAATCCGGCGCAATGGTTGAGCAAGATCACCGGGCTGCTGCTCACGGCGCTGGCCGCCTCGCTCGGCGCGCCATTCTGGTTCGACCTGGTGAACAAATTGGTGAACGTGCGCAGCACGGGCGCCGTTCCGCCGCGCTCGAGCGCGGGAACCGACAAGTAGCAAGTCCATGAAGGATCGCTCGGGCCAACGTCGGGGGCGATCGGCCCATCGACGCGGCGAGCTGGTGAGCAGAGCCCGTTCGTTGCGCTGGATCTGAACGTTTCCCGAATCAGGTGTGTGCATCGACGGCGCGCGACGCAGTGCGCGCCAGCGTCTATACCGGACGCGAGGCGCTTTGTGTAAAGCCCTTTCTCAGCAATTTCACCGAAGTCGCTGATCGCTCTTACATCTAGCACGGGCGATCCGGTTCGCAAAGGCGCGGATTCGGAGGGCTACCCGGTCAACGCGAAACAAGTGCTCCGCCCTGCGGTCTGGCCTGTATCTGCAGTAGCCGAGCTTGAACCGGTCTGCACTCGACGCTCTCGAGAGCGCGGGCCAGTCCCGCCACGGTCTGCCATCGGCGGGCGCGTAGAGCCGGCGCCCTGGCGGTTCTTGCGCGCGCTGGGCGATCGTGCTTGCAGCGAAAGACTTGCAGGTTTGCTTTCTTTGTCGGCGCCAATGTCAAGCGCCTGTCAAACTCCGCTCTCAATGTAAAAGACGTCGACAAATCTCACCGCTTGCGCGTGCATCTGCTTGTCCTAGCGGCGTAGTTGTGAGAAATTCTATTTCAGATAAAACAGAGGTGAGCGGTCTGCAGTCTCGCGTTGGCTCGGATTGACTGAAGCCGACCGGGTGAGAAAAACGAGAGCTCGCCAGACTCAGGGACCATCGCAACAATGAAACCGCTACGGGCGGCGGATCAGGGAGGCACCATCGATCTGCCGTTCAACGAGCACGTCCTCGCTCGCTTGTTGAACGCGCTCGATGACAGGGCTGCGTCCACCCAGGCGCTGGCGAACCTGCTTCTGTGTGACCCCGCTCTTGCCCTGCACGTGCTCGCCAGCGCGGGCCCGTTCCCGGCGGCCGCGGAACCTCCGCAGTCCATCTCGATGGGGACCGCCCTGGGCGTGCTCGGGCGCGACATGCTGCGGGCGCTGGCTCTTCTTCAGCTCGGGAAGCAACTGGGCAACGGCGCGCTGCCGTATCCTCGCGCGGTCCTCACGCGGATCTGGGGACGCTCGGTTCTCGGTGCAGAGCTGGCTGGTCGCTTGGCGCGCGCCCTGAACCAGCCGGGCGAGCCTGCCTATCTCGCGGGACTGCTCCACCAAATCGGAAAGTTGGTGCTTCTGCGCTCCCGTGGAGAAGCCTACGCGAGGATTCTCACCTCGTTACGGCGGGATGCGGATCTTGTCCGCGCCGAGCGCGAAGCGATCGAGACCACACACGCCGCTGTCGGCGCGGCCTGGGTCGAAGCGAGCGGACTGCCCGGGTTCGTGGCCGACGCTTTGCGCTTCCTGCACGACCCCGTCGAGCGACTGGGCGACGCGCCTTGCGTTGTGCGGGCAGTCATTGTAGGCGGTGCGCTGGCCGAGGACGGTGTCACGGAGGCAACCCGACGCATCGCGAGCGAGCTGACTGGCCTGGCGGCGACCGCCATCGCACGCTTGTATGAAGACGCGGTTGACGCCGCGCGCGGGAACCCGGCGGGAATCGAAGTTCTGGACACGACCAGCGCGGTGCCGGTGGAAGCTGAGCGCAGCCTGGTTGGCGGTGACCTCAGCTTTCAGGTCTCCGCTCCGGCCGTTCCGCGAACCGCGGGGCAAGTCCGCGAGCTGGTATCGGCCGTGGCTCACGCGGGTCTGCATGAGGTCATGCGCCAGGCGCTCTCGACCGCCGACAATCAAGAGGCGGCTCTGTCGCGTGTTCGCCGGCTGTCACGACTTCTCACCGGGCTCAGACGGCAGTTCTTTTTCCTCGCCGTCGGCGAGCAGCGTCTAACCGGTCTCGCCACCGGCGAAGACCCGGCTAGTCTCGCCAAGCTGTCGGTTTCGCTCGATGGTTCACCGAGCCTTCTGGCCCAGGCGGCCCGGGACCGGCGCCCAGCGCGAGCGACCGGCGTGGAACTGGAACGCAGTGCCGCCATCGACCGCGTGTTGGCTCGGATGATGGACAGCACAGGTCTGCTCTGCCTTCCGATGAGCGAAGCCTCGGTGCTCGGCGTGCTGGTCGTCGGACTCCCCCCCGACTGGCGCGAGCCGTCCGAGGACGAGGCGCTGATGGCTCGGGTTGCTGCGCTGGCTGGCGAAGCGTTGGCTCGCGTTGGACGGGAGGCGGGCTATGAGGAGCGCACCCGTGCCGAGCTGACCGAGCGGTTCAGGGCCGTGAGCAGACGAATGGTGCACGAAGCCGGGAACCCGCTTAGTATCGTGAAGAACTACCTGAAGCTGCTGAAAGACAAGATCGGCGACACGGGCCAGTACGGTGAAGAGCTGACGGTGCTCAACCAAGAGCTCGACCGGGTCGCGCGGATCATCCAGCGCATGGGAGATCCGTTTGCCGTGGACTTGGAGGAGCCGGCGCGGCTCGACCTCAACAGCGTGGTGCAGGAGTTGATGCTGCTGTGCAAGGACACCCTTTTCTCCAAGCGGGGTATCGAGGTCGTCCAGCAGCTCGATCCGCAGTTGCCGCCGTTGCATGGAGATGTGGGAGCGGTCAAGCAGGTCGCCCTGAACCTCCTGACCAATGCGGCAGAAGCCATGGCCAACGGCGGTCGCCTTGGCGTCATGACCGCCGATAACGTCAACTTCGGTGGCGAGCTGTTCGTCCTGCTGCAGATTAGCGATACCGGAGGGGGGGTGCCGACCGAAGTCATGCAACGCCTATTCAAGCCCGGGACGACCACCAAAGGAGCGGGCCACGAGGGCATAGGGTTGGCCGAGAGCGCGTCGATCCTGCAGCGGCTCGGGGGGCGCATCCTTTGCCGCAGCAGCCCCGGCCGTGGCACCATCTTCCTCACGCTGCTCCCGCGTCGCCTGCACTCGGCGGGCGCTGGGCAAGATCCCCCTCGGGCCTCGGAAGCGGCCCCCTGACGCCTCGCGCGCCATGCACCTCCCGACCGGAGCATCGTTTGTCGCACAATCATCGGAGCCCACACCTCCGGCCCCTCGCATTCTGGTCGTAGACGATGAAGCGCGGCTGCGCCACAGCCTGAGGTTGCTCCTCGAGCGTGACGGCCGGCAAGTAGACGACTGTGCGACGGGCGGCGAAGCCGTGGACGCGTTGAGCCGCCAGCACTATGACCTCGTGCTCTTGGATCTGAGGCTGCCCGACATGACGGGGCTGCAGGTCATGGACCGGCTGAAATCGCAGCTGTCCGCGGTGACGGTCATCGTCGTGAGCGCCGATGATGTGATCGACTCCGCGATCGGGGCGCTGCGACGCGGCGCCTACGACTTCGTGCGCAAGCCCTATCAGCCCGAAGAACTGCTGAACACGGTCGACAACGCCCTGCAGCGCAGGGCGCTCGAACACAGCCACGCCGTGATCAGCGCTCGGCTGGAGCAGTCCGAACGACTGCACCGCTATCTGGTCGACCACTCGCCCGACATCATCTACACCGTGAACGAAGAAGGGCAGTTCACCTACCTCAATCCAACCGTCGTGGCTATGCTGGGCTACCCCAACCAGGAGCTGATCGGCCACCACTATTCCAGCATCATCCACGAAGAGGATCGCGAGCGCGCCCGCTACGCGTTTTGCGAGCGGCGCACTGGAGAACGCGCCTCGCGCAACGTCGAGCTGCGTCTGAAGCGCAGGACCGGCAGCGGGGAGCAGACGGGAGCCGAAGGCGGGGACTTGTTGACCATCGCGCTGAGCGCCACCGGCGTTTACGTCGAGCAGAAGGCCGGGGCGGCAAAGCGACGCTTCCTGGGCAGCTACGGGGTGGCGCGCGACATCACCGAGCGCAAACGCGCCGAGGAGAGGATCAGCTTTCAAGCCTATCACGATCTTCTCACTCAGCTGCCCAATCGCGCGCTGTTCAAGGATCGTCTGAGCGTAGCGCTGACGCAGGCGCATCGCAGCGGGCGCTTGGTGGCGGTCCTGTTCATCGACTTGGACCGCTTCAAGCTGATCAACGACAGTCTGGGCCACGCCGAGGGCGACGAGCTGCTGAAGGGCGTGGCCGGTCGTCTGCAGAGCTGCGTTCGGCGCAGCGACACGCTGGCCCGTTTGGGCGGGGATGAGTTCACCATCCTCCTCCCGGACCTCTCCGACCCGCAGGATGCCGCCCTCATCTCGCAAAAAGTGATCGACGAGCTGAGGCGGCCTCTGACCGTCGGCGGACAGGAAGTGCGCGCCACGGCGAGCATCGGCATCGCGCTCTATCCCAACGACGGATCGGAAGCGGAGAGCCTGGTCAAGCATGCCGATATCGCGATGTATCACGTCAAAACAGCGGGCAAGAACGACTATGCCTTCTTCTCTCCCGAGATGAACGCGGCTTTTCACCAGAAGCTCACGCTCGAGACGGAACTTCGGCGCGCGCTCGACCTAGGGGAGCTCGAGCTGTGGTACCAGCCGCAGGTCAGCGTCAGCCGGCGACAGGTGGTGGGCATGGAAGCGCTGATCCGCTGGCGGCACCCGCAGCGAGGCGTGCTGGCTCCTATGACCTTCATCCCGGTTGCCGAGGAGGCCGGCCTCATCGCCCGTATCAGCGACTGGGTCCTGGAGCAGTCTTGTCTGCAGTTGGCCAAATGGCGCGCCGAGGGTTTCGACCATCTGCGCATGAGCGTCAACCTCTCGCCGCGCGACTTCGACAAGCTCGACGTCGTAGACCGCGTGCTGGCGGCCCTGCAGCGTCACCGTGTACCGCCGCAGGGCCTGGAGATCGAGATCACCGAGAGCCTACTGATGCGGGATGCAGAATCTGTCGCGGCTGCGGTGAAGCTCTTGCGCGACAGCGGGGTGCGCGTATGCTTCGACGATTTCGGGACTCGGTTTGCTAACTTCGGATACCTGCAAAAGTTCTCGGTCACCAGCCTCAAGCTCGATCAATCCTTCGTCCGAGATCTCACCGTCGCGCACCCCTACAGCCCGATCATCGTGGCCATCGTGGGTATCGCAGAAGGCTTCCATCTGCACCTGATCGCCGAAGGCGTCGAGAACCAGTTGCAGCGCGACGTCCTGCTAGGGCTGGGGTGCGACGAGATGCAGGGTCACCTGTTCGGCTCGGCACTGGAGGCGTCCCAGGCCCGCGCGCTGTTGTCCGGCAATCTGCCTCGAGGCATCACGGGCTAAGCGGTGAGCACCCAGCGGCGGCGCCTGGCCGCGCTCATCGAATATCTCCAGCACTCGGTGCGAAGCCGCGCCAAGGTCGTGTCCAACGTGACCGATCACGGGCGCTTCCTGGTGGTGGAGCAGCAGCTCGCCGGCTTGGATGGTGTGAAGCTCAACGACGGCGGTCAGGACGGCGAGGACGAGCTGTGGCTGTCGGTGCCGCGTCCGCCTAATCCCGAGCTTCCACCCAAAGCGGAGAGCCCCTGGCTCGCCCCGTGGCTCGCCGTCGGCGGCCCGCTGCTGCAAGAGCCAAGGCTGGCGCCTGCGGTCGAGGGCTGGGCGCTGATCGCCGCGGGCACGCATCGCGACCCCACCCAGAGCGCCACCAGCGTTGCGGACATTGCGCAGCCCGAGGTTGTTCCGGATCGGCGCGTCGCGCTCTCGGAGTACGACTTCAGGGAAGAGGTCGAGAGACAGTTCGCGTCGTACCTGGACACGGCCTGGAGGCCCTGGGCCGAGGCCGAGCGGCGGCGTCGGCGCCTGTCCCGGCTCTACGTGCAGCTGTTCACGCTGCAGCAGGAATTGGCCGGCGCCATCGTCGAAGGCCAGCTCGAACTGGTGTGGGGCATCGGGCTAGGGGTGTGGAAGGACAAGGACGCCAGCGTCGCGTATCCGCTGATCAGTCGCCTCGTAGACGTCACGTTCAACCAACATACCGGCGCGGCGGAAGTGCGACCCCGCGATGTGGACCCGAGGCTGGAGCTCGACCTATATGCCGCGCTGGACAATCCAGGCGTGCCCGAAGCGGAGCGCCGGGCCAAGGCGTTCTTCGCGACAACCACGACGACATTGTCGCCCTTCGAGCCCGCGACTTATCACCCTGTGCTCACAATGGCTAAGGACTGCCTGGAACTTCAAGGCGACGACTTGCTGCCGGGAGACTTGAGCCTCGTGCGGCTGGAAGGCCAGCTGACGCTCACAGACACCTGGGTGTTGTTCGCCCGGCCGCGCAGCACCAACCCGCTCATGCGGGATCTCGAGCATCTCATGCAGGCGGTAGCGGATCGGCCCGACGACGAGCCGCTTCCGGAAGCGGCGGCCGCGCTGGTCACGGAGCCCGGCGCCGAGAGCAAGCCGGTCGAGCTGCCTGCGTTTCGCGGCGTCAGCGCGTTCTATCACGAGGGCGCCCCGGGCGCCGCGGCCGCTGACCTGTACTTCCCCAACCCGTTCAACGACGAGCAGCTCAGGATCGTCCAACTGCTGGAGACCTCCGACGGCGTGGTCGTACAGGGACCCCCGGGCACAGGCAAGACCCACACCATTGCCAACATCATCTGCCACTGGCTCGCGAATGGCCGGCGGGTGCTGGTGACCTCGATGAAGGATCCCGCCCTCGCCGTCTTGCGCGACAAGCTGCCAGAACAGATCCGGCCGCTCGCCATCTCGCTGCTCGCGAGCGAGCAGGAGGGCATGCAGCGCTTCGAGCAGTGCATCCGGACCATCGCCTCGGAAGTGCAGAGCATCGATCCTGTGTCGACGGCTCGCGAGGTCGTGCAGCTGGAGGAGACGATCAACGCCCTGCACGCCCGACTGCTGCGCGTCGACACGGACACGAGCCGCTGGGCCAGGCTCAACTTGTCGCGCATCGAGATGGAGGGCGAGAGCATCGACCCTCTGGACGCGGCGCAAGAGGTCCACGCACACAGCGGACGGTTCGAGTGGATTCCTGATCCGCTGGGCGTGGGCCCGCAGTACCGCCCGCGTTTCAGCGCGGAGGATATGCCTCGGTTGCGGCGGGCGCGACGGCAGCTGGGTCGAGACATCGATTACGCCGGCTGCAGCCTCCCGCCGCTGGCGGTGTTGCCCGACGCGCCCGCGCTGCTCCAGGCGCACCGGGATCTGGCCCGGTTCCGGATGCTCGTCGCGGAAGCGCGCTCGGGCGCGGTTCCCCAGCTGGCCGACGCAGGCCAGCAGAGCCTCGCTCTGGCGCGAGACGTGAGCGGCGACATCGACCGGATCAGGACCCTGCGGGAGGATGTCGCGCGCGCGGCGTGCCCGTGGACGGCGGCGATGCGAGAGCGGCTCAAAAGCGACACGGTCGCGGATCAGCTCGCCCTGCTCGAGATCCTGGGCCGAGAGTTGGAGCTGGCCGCCGCTGAGCGCAAAGTCTTTCTGGCAAAACCGGTGGCGGTGCCCCCGCAGGCGGAGTTCGATGCCCCGCTTGCAAACGCCGTGGACAATCTTGCCCAGGGCAAGCGAGCGTTCCCCTGGGCGGGAGTACTCGCCAAGAAAGAAGTGAAGAAAAGCCTCGAGTCGGTGACCGTGAGTGGACATTCTCCGCTGGACGCCGGCGAGTGGCAGCACGTGGCGGACTACCTTGCGCTGCAGAGAAAGTGGTGCGAGCTGGCGGCGCGCTGGAACGCGCTGGCGCCCGACCTCGGTCTGGACCCGGTGAGCGCAGGCGCCTCGAAGGAGACGATGGCGCCGGGAAACGGCACAGGCGGGATGGCCGCAGCCTCGCAATTTGCGCTGTACCGGAAGGTGAAGGCGCTCGCCCGTGCCGAGGGCAGGCTGGTCCAGCAGGCGAGCCAACTCTTTCCTGGATGGGCCGGCAGCCGAAGCGTGGCGGATGACCCGACGACCCTCGCCGAGCTCGCGCGAGCGATCGCACATCATCTGACCACCCATCGTTTGGGCGAGGTCTGGAGCGCAAGAGATAGGCTGCAAAAAGTGCTGGAGGGGCACAGCGGTCGTGTCGTCGACCAGATGCGGCGCTTCTTGTCCGCTGTGTTGGGCAGCCCGGAGGTGGACGAGGCCGCGCTGCTGGGGTCCTGGTCCACGCTGACGGCAGAGTTGTCGCGAGTCCATGGCCTGGGCGCCCCGCTCG
>DATJVW010000340.1:0-18090 GCA_035501675.1 Burkholderiales bacterium | reverse complement strand
GCCTACCAAGGCATTGAGCGTGGAGGAGATGCGGGCCCAAGCCAAGTCGGCGGCGGCGCAGGGCCAAAAGCTGCTGAGCCCCGAGGTCTTGCGGAAGCTCGATGCGTCCCTGAACGTCGCCGTCGAGGAAGTCCTTTCGGGGGCGGACAAGCTGGGGAGCGGGACGTTGCGCGCCCGGCTCACGGAGGGCAAGTTCGTGCTGGATCCTGCCGAGGTGAATGTGCCCGGTGGGTCGGCGCGGGTCGCCTTCTCTTACCAGCCCACCGACACCGACGTCGCCGTGCAGGCCAAGATCGCGGTGAACCGCTTCGACTATGGCATCCTGGCGCGGCGAATCAAGCCGGGGACTGATCTGCAGGGTCTGTTCAGCCTGCAGGTAGAGCTCGACGCGCGCACTCCGACTCTCGACGCACTCATGCAGCACGCGAATGGACGCATCGACTTCGCCGTCTGGCCGCACAACTTCAAGGCCGGGATCTTCGATCTCTGGGCGGTGAACCTGTTGGTTGCCTTGGTCCCGGCGGTCGATCCCTCGTCCGCGTCCAAGGTCAACTGCGCAGTTGGGCGGTTCGACCTGCGCGATGGGAAGCTCACTCAGAACGAAATCCTCATGGACACCAGCCTCATGCGCGTGAACGGCGAGGGAAAGGTGGATTTCGGCACCGAGGCGCTCTCCTTCCGGTTGGTCCCGAAGCCTAAGACGCCGCAGTTCTTCAGTCTGGCTATTCCGGTCGGGGTGACCGGCACGATTAGCGATTTCAAGATCGGGGTCGCCGGCTCCGATGTGATGGATACCATGGGCCGTCTGTTGACGTCGATATTCGTGGTGCCTTTCGAGAAGCTGACGCAGAAGAGCCTGCCGCGCGACGGCGCGGACGTGTGCCTGCGTGCAATGCGGGAAGCGCCTAAGTGACGTGAAGAAATGACCTCGGCTACCGGCCCAGCGCTGGCGCGCTTCCGCTTCTATGAGGAGCTGAACGAGTTTCTGCCGTGGGAACGGCGCAAGCGAGACTTCGACTACCGCTGTGCGCGGGCGGCGACGGTCAAGAATGCAGTCGAGGCGCTGGGAGTGCCGCACACCGAAGTCGAGCTGATCCTGGTCAACGGCGAGTCGGTTGATTTCGGCTACCTGGTGCGCGACGGCGATCGCATCAGCGTCTATCCAAAGTTCGAAGCCTTCGACATCCGGAAGCTTGTGCGTGTGCGCGATGCGCCGCTGCGCGAGATCCGATTCATCGCCGATGCGCACCTCGGCGGGCTCGCGCGGCTGCTGCGGATGCTCGGCTTCGACACGTTGTATAGCAATCAGTTGAGCGACGAACAGATCCGGGCGACCAGCCGCGCCGAGGCGCGCGTGGTGCTGACGCGCGATCGCGAGCTGCTGAAATGCCGAACCATCACCCACGGCTGCTTTGTGCACGCCCTGAGGCCGCACGAGCAGCTGCGCGAAATCGTCG
This sequence comes from Burkholderiales bacterium, assembly GCA_035501675.1. Taxonomy (GTDB): domain Bacteria; phylum Pseudomonadota; class Gammaproteobacteria; order Burkholderiales; family SHXO01; genus SHXO01. The sequence continues at coordinate 16,633 of DATJVW010000340.1, read as the reverse complement.
AGCGCCTGCAGCTCGCGGCGAGCGCTAAGCCTTTCACGCTTTGCCTCCACTGCAACCTGCCGCTGACCCCCATCGAGAAGGAGGCGGTCGCGGACCGCCTGCCGCCACGCGCGCTAACGCTCTACCGGCGCTTCTCCTGGTGTGGGGGGTGCGACCGGGTATACTGGGAGGGCTCTCATTGGCGGCGCATGCGCGAGCTGCTCACCGGTTTGCTCGATGAATTGCCGGGCTGACCGTTCCGTCAACCGCGCCGGTCGCAGGCACGCACCTTTCGGGACAGCGTCCATGGTGAGGGCGGGCAGAAGTGGGCGCTCGTCACGCCGGCAGGGTGACCTCCTGCAAGAGGTGCATCGGGCCTTCGTTGCGCACGCGTTCGAGCTGCGCGGGGTCTTCGACGAACAGCGAGCCGGCAAACCCCAGCGCGTTCACCGATACGCAAGCGTAGCGCTCGCGCAAACGCGGCACCAACAGCATCCACTCGCGGGTCACCAACAGGTTGTAGGGCCCTGATTGGAGCCGGGCCCCACGTACCTCCCGCTCCTCGATACCCGTCGCGCTGCACAGGTCACGGTACACCGCGCGTAGAAGCTCGCCTGCGCGTTCGAGTTGCGCCCACAGCTGCGCGGGCAGATCGGCCCAAGCGTGGCGGAACGGCAGGGTCGGGACCGGCTCAACCGCACCTGACCGTCGCCCATGCCGCAATAAGGGCTGAACCGGCAGATGGGTCTGTCCGGGGGCCAGCGGGAGCGGCACCAGCTGGAGATGCTTGTGGTCCTGGCTGGCGCCGGCTTCCGGGCCGCCATTGTAGAACCCGAGCGCTTCGAACTGGCTCATGCAGGCCGCAAGCGCGGCAAAGTCGCCGATATTCAGCAGGGCCTCCTGGCGCTCGAAGGCGCGCGTGACGATCAACACATGATGATCCACCACGGGAAACTTGTTCAGCAGGGCCACGTGTGTGTGTGACACATCTGCCACGAACAGCCTCCGGTCGTAGGGCAGAAACGGATCGTGCGGCCCGGCTCGCTGCGCTCGCGCTTCGGCTTTACGCGTCGGGCCGGACATACGGCGCACCAGGAAGCGCATTCCGCCGTCTTCGATCTCCTCCTGCTCGGTCTTGATCGGCCAAAGCGCTCCGCTCACCATCGCTTGAGCCGTTGCGCGGGTGATGGCCGGCCAGAGGGTTCCGGGTTGAAGGCGCGTTGACCGGCTGCGCATATCCGGGCCCGGTTCGAGCAGACCGGCCGTCAGTCGGCCGTGCGGACCGGCGGCGTTGACGCGGCGCACAAGGCGGTGTTCTCCGTGCTCGTCGCCGAGCGGGGCAATTCCGCGTGGCGCGTTCAGTTTAGAACGTTCATCCCGCGTGTGACGCCGGGCCTGGCTGCCATCGCAGCGCCCCAGCGCTGCAGGTTGGGCAGGCCACGCGCTTCTTCCAGGAGTGCTTTGCGCAGGGCGAAGTTGGGGTATAGCATGAGGTCCGCCACTGACAGCTCGTCTGCCAGGAACTCGCGCCCCTCGAGTCGACGGTCGCAGACGCCGAAAAAGTCGACCAGGCGTTTCTTCAGATATTCCAGGTTCGCCGCGCTCTTCTCGGGCACCCGCATCTCCATATGGAACAGCGCGTTACTCGCGCCGGAGACGTCGCTTGCGGCCTGCAACAGCCACTGCAGCGCAACGGCGCGCCGCTCAGCGTCACGCGGTAGCAGTTTGCCGCTCCTCTCGGCGGCATACAGCACGATCGTGCCGGATTGCGACAGGATCAGCGCTTTGCCGCCCGGGCCGCCCTCGTCGACGATGACCGGAACCAGCCCTGCGGGATTGAGCTTGAGGAACTCGGCCGAGCGTTGTTCGCCCTGCGCCAGGTCCACCTTGTGCGCACGGTAGGTCAGTCCCGCTTCTTCCAAGGCGACGGACGCGCGCAGACCGTTGGCGGTGGGAGCGAGGTAAAGATCGATCATGATGGACTCCTTCGTCGTGCTGGCGGCGATTATATCCGCCCGCTCGGCAGCGCCCCGCCGTTTAGAGTAGCTCCAGCTTCTCGACCCAGACCAGCTCGCACGCGCCGGGGCCTGTGTCCTCGCGGGTGAGCGAGCTGCGCCAGCGCCAGCCATTGCGGCCGCGTACTTCCACGAGGTACCCGGCAAGACTCAGAATGTGTCCGGGGCGGATGCTCAACAATCGGCGCTCGACCTCCTCGGTGGCGGGGATCATGTGCATGTTGGCGCTGTGGGTCTCGATCTCGCGGCGCGGTATTGGGAAGTGCTGCACGTGCCAGAAGTAGAACCTTCCGCTCTGAGTGATGTCGAATGCATCCAAGATCGCTTGATCGGACATGGGCCCCCATCCGAGCGCAAGGTCGACGGGGGAAATGTCCGCGCCGTCATCGAAACGGTAACGCTCCTTGGCCAGCACGCGCGCCACGAGGGAGAACGACTGCAGAGGTAGGATCTGATATCCGGGTTTCGTCAGCCGCGGTGGATTCGGGCCCAGGTCCGACTGGAGAGGTGCCGCGCTGGCGAGAACGCCGGGAGGATGAACGATCGGCCGCGCCTGCCAGTAGTCCCACGTAGCCCAGAGCAGAGGGAGGAGCAGGAGCCAGCGCCAGTTCATCGTTTGATCAGTAGGGGGACTCCGGCGGGAGGGTGCAAATCCGATGCCTACGGACCTTGCCCAAGCGGCAGGGGATCGCTTCGCGCGCCGTCACGGCAGGAGATGGCGAGACAATTGGCCCGATCGATGCTTTGCGCTTTCACGCATATCGACCCGGTGAACGACCGTCGGAACCCGTTGAAGCGTGCGCCACGTGCCTTGAAGTCGGTTAACATTCGACCGTTGGCATAGGGGGGTCGGTACCACCGATCAGTCGCGGAACCTCCGCGAATCGTCAGGAGCACGAAGGACATGGCAAACCTCACCTCGACTCAGGAGAAGCTTTCGATGGGTTCACCGAGCATGATGCTGCGCGCGGCAATCCTCAATCTCACACCGATGCTGCTCGCTGCCGCGCTGTCCGGCTGCGCGACCAAGGCCACGCATCTGGGCTCACTGTCGGGCGATCCATCGTTGGCGGGCAGCGAGAGTTCGACGCGTCGGACTTCCGAGCCGGCCACGGCTCAAACGGGCCGATCGGCAACGCGTTCGGACGGGAGTTCCAGTCCCTCGGCTGGGGCCGGCGCAGGGGGTAACGAGACGAACCCTGTGAATGATGGCGGCCCGGATGGAGCGGGTACGTCTTCGGCTAGCGACGGCACCGGGGGCAAATCGACAGGCGCGCGCACGGCGGGCGGCGGGAATCAGGCTTCTTCCTCCGCCTCCGGCACCGGTGGTCTCGCTGCGGAGGAGGGTGGTGACGGGGCGTCGTCGCTCGCCGGGGGCGCAGAAGGCGCCGACAGCGCAGGGGCCACGGCCACCCCAGGCGGCGCAGCCGCACGAGGCAGAGCGGGTGCCAACGGCGCGCGTGCTGGCGCAGCGTCATCCTCGCCGGGCAGCGCTAACGCCGGCGGCGAGGGGGGCAGTTCAGGGGGCGACGCGGCCGCGGCCGATCTGTCGGCGGGCGGCTCGGTAGCGGCGGCCGAGGGCGGGACTGGCGGGGCGTCAGCAGGCCAAGGCGGCAGAGCGTCTGGGTCGAGCGGGGCGGACGGAGCAGCTGCGGAGGGTACCGCTGGTGCCGGAGCGGGGGGTGCGACGGCGTCAGGCATGGAAGGTGACGAGCGCATCGCGGCGATCGACGTCCCGAGCGGCAAAGTCAAGGTCGACGAGGAGTACCGCCCCCAGACTTTGGGCGGTGCACTGCCGTTGATTCTAGGTGTGAACGAGGAAGGGCGGTTCGACTTCGACCAGTACTCGCTGCGCCCGGAGGTGAAGCGCGTGCTCGATGAGCTCGCGGAGAAACTGAAGGCCGCTGAGTACGATCGTCTCGACATCATCGGCTATACCGATCGCATAGGCACCAACGACTACAACCGACGCCTGTCCGAGCTGCGTGCCTATGCTGTGGCCCAGTACCTCATGGGCAAAGGGGTTCCGGAGAACAAGATCCACTACGAGGGCCGTGGCGACAGGAATCCGCTCACCCCGGCCGGCGAGTGCCAGGGACTGGCACGCGAGGATCTCATCACCTGTTTGCAGAAGGACCGCCGCGTCGAGATCGAAGCCTCGATCCACCGCAAACACGCGACCGTGGTTCAGTGAGAGACAGAGACGTGACCGATGGCGCGACGTCGTCGCGCTATGTAACTGCGGGCAGCCGGGCGGGGCGCGTGAGCGCCGATTGGTCCACGCATCGCCAGTAGCGCGCCGTCAACAGCGCGCGGCCAGCAGCGCGCCACGGGTCACGCCGCGTCGACAGCGTAGTCGGCGGTATGATGGCTGACCCCAGACACCTGGCGCGTCTGAAGCAGGGTGTTACCGCGTGGAACGCATGGCGCCGGCGCTACCCCAAGGCGCTGCTCGATGCGTGCGCGGCGAACTGCGCGCACGCGGTTACGTGCCGATGCTTTTCGACTTCGACCAGCCCAGCGAGCGCGACCTCACCGAACCATCGTCACCCTGGCGCACATGTCGCGTTTCATCATCGCCGACCTCAGCGACCCCAAGAGCGTTCCGCAGGGGTTGACTGCGATCATCCCGAATCTGCCTTCGGTGCCCGTGGTGCCGGTCGTGCACGCCGGTCAGAAGGAATACCCGCTGTTCGAGCACTGGAAGCGCTACCCATGGGTGCCGCCGGTAGTGAAGTACAGGGACGGCGCCGACCTGCTTCGCCGTTTGCAGAAGTCGGTGATCGAGAAGGCGGAGGCTAGGGCCAGGCGCTAGACGCGCGCACCTCCCCGACGGGGGGCGAAGCTCTGATGGAGTTCCGCCTACGCGGCGCCTTGGGCTCGGGTCCGACGCCGGCGGCTAACGCAGGGTAGCGTTGAAACGCTCGAGCGCCTGCGCGCCAGGGCAGAGCTGCGCCTCGGCCAGGCCGCTAAACGGTGCGTCCACCGTGTTGAGCCGGGCGTGGAGATCCTCGGCCTCCGGATCCACATACAGTAATCCGGTGACCACCTCGCCCTTGGCGTCGTGATGCTGCAGGAAGTTCATGGCCGAGATCCGGTCGCTTGGGTCGTAGTCGGCAGCAAGCTTGCGCAGGCGCAACAGCGAGCCGTCGTGTTGCACGACCTCCTCCAGGACTCCGGGGGCGTAGCGGGCCGTAATCGGTTCGCGCGGCACCATGACATCCAGGTGATTTACCGCCTCGTTGTGCTCGCGGACGTAGTCGTAGCTCTTGGTCGACCCTTCATGGTTGTTGAACGCCACGCAAGGTGAGATGACATCGATGAACGCGGCGCCCTGGTGCACCAGCGCGCCTTTGATGAGCGGCGTCAGCTGCTCCTTGTCGCCGGAGAAGCTGCGGGCGACGAAACTGGCGCCGAGCTGCAGCGCCAGCATGACCAAGTCGATCGGCGCGTCGACGTTCACAACGCCCTTTTTGCTCTTCGAGCCTTGGTCGGCGGTGGCCGAGAATTGCCCCTTCGTCAGGCCGTACACACCGTTGTTCTCCACGATGTAGACCATGTTCACCCCGCGCCTCAGCGCGTGAGCGAACTGGCCCAGTCCGATCGACGCGGAATCGCCGTCGCCGGATACCCCGAGATAGGTCAGTTCGCGGTTGGCGAGGTTGGCGCCCGTGAGCACCGAAGGCATGCGGCCGTGCACGCTGTTGAAGCCGTGTGAATTGCCCAGGAAATAGGTCGGTGTCTTGGACGAGCAGCCGATACCCGAAAGCTTGGCGATACGGTGCGGAGGCAGGTCCAGCTCGAAGCAGGCCTGGATGATCGAGGCGCTGATCGAGTCGTGCCCACACCCCGCACACAGCGTGGAGATGGCCCCTTCATAATCGCGGTGGGTATACCCGAGCCGGTTCTTGACCAGCGACGGGTGGTGCAATTTGGGTTTGGCGAGATAGGTCACGGCGGGTCAGTCGCTCATTGTACGAGCCTGCGCAGCGGCGTTACCTTCAGCACCGCCACCTTTTCGGCCAGTTCCCCGATGATGTAGCGTGCGGTGATCGGGGTCCCGTCGTAGTGCAGAACGGAGATCAATCGGGACGGGTCGACCGCGCCCTCGTTCACCAGCAGCATGCGCAGCTGCGCGTCGCGGTTCTGCTCCACGACGAAGACCTGCTCGTGCTCGGCGATGAAGTCGTATACCTCCTCCTGGAACGGGAACGCGCGCACGCGCAGCGCGTCGAGCTGCACTCCGTCGCCCTCGAGGGCGTCGAGCGCCTCGTGCATGGCCGGGCTGGTCGAGCCGAAGTAAATCACGCCCAAGCGCGTCGCCTGCCCGGCCGCCCGCAAGACGGGCTTGGGCACCAGCTCTTTGGCCGTCTCGAACTTGCGCAACAACCGCTGCATGTTGTCCACGTAGTCGGGGCCGGCTTCACTGTAGCGCGCGTAGCGGTCCTTGGTTGTCCCGCGGGTGAAAAACGCCCCGCGGGTCGGATGGGTGCCGGGGTAGGTGCGGTAAGCGATGCCGTCGCCGTCGACGTCGAGATAGCGACCGAACGTCATGCCTGCTTCCAGCTCCTGGTAGCTGGCCACCTTGCCGCGGTCGTAGCGCCGTGCATCATCCCAGGACAGCGGCTCGCACAGCCGCTCGTTCATGGCGATGTCCAGGTCCATCAGCACGAATACCGGTGTCTGCAGGCGCTCGGCGAGATCGAAGGCCTGCGCCGCGAGGTCGAAGCACTCCTTGGGGTCTTCGGGGAACAGCAGCACGTGCTTGGTATCCCCATGCGACGCATAGGCGCAGGAAACCAGGTCGGACTGCTGGGTGCGCGTGGGCATGCCCGTCGAGGGCCCGCCGCGCTGCACGTCGAAGATCACCGCGGGGATCTCAGCAAAGTAGGCCAACCCGATAAACTCCTGCATCAGCGAGATGCCGGGTCCAGAGGTGCAGGTGAACGCGCGTGTGCCGTTCCACGACGCCCCGATGACAATGCCGATCGACGCGAGCTCATCCTCGGCCTGGATGATCGCATAGCGCGCCTTGCCGCTGTCCGGGTCGTGGCGGTATTTGCGGCAGTGGCGGCCGAAAGCCTCGGCCAGCGAAGAGGAAGGCGTGATCGGGTACCAGGCGGCGACGGTCGCCCCGCCGTACACACAGCCGAGCGCCGCGGCGCTGTTTCCTTCCAGGAAGATCTTGTTGCCTACGGCGCTGGCCCGCTTGATCTTGAGCGCGATCGGCGGGAGATAACTGGCGGCGTAATCGCGGCCCATATGCAACGCCTTGACGTTGGGCTCGAGCAGCTTCTCCTTACCCTTGTATTGCTCGCTGATGAGCTTCTCGAGCTCGCGCGGGTCGAGGTCGATCAGCGCCGCCAGCGCGCCGACGTAGATGATGTTCTTGAACAACTGTCGCTGGCGCGGGTCGCCGTACTCACGGTTGCAAATTTCCGTGAGTGGCATGCCAACGACATGGATGTCGTCACGGAACTTGGAGTCGGGCAGGGCCCTGGTGGAATCGTAGAACAGGTACCCACCCGGCTCGATCTCGGCCAGATCCTTGTCCCAGGTCTGCGGATTCATGGCCACCATCAGATCCACCCCGCCGCGCCGCCCAAGGTAGCCGGACTCGGACACACGTACTTCATACCAGGTCGGCAGGCCCTGTATGTTGGACGGAAAGATGTTGCGCGGGCTGACCGGCACACCCATGCGCAGGATGGATTTGGCAAACAACGTGTTGGCGGAGGCCGAGCCGGAGCCGTTGACGTTGGCGAATTTGATGACGAAGTCGTTGATGCGAGTTTGGGCTGCGGGCGGCATGAGTCTGTTTACCGTGTGGGGCCGCTCAAGCGGCCGCGGTCTCCGGATCCTTGCGCTGGACCCGGCATGCGGGTCCAGCGTTGGTCATGTCCAGGAAGAACTTTTGCATGTCCCACGCCCCGGTCGGGCAGCGCTCGGCGCACAGTCCGCAGTGCAGGCACAAGTCCTCATCCTTGGCCATGACGCGGCCCGTCTTGAGGCTGTCGGACACATACAGGTCCTGGGTCAGATTCTTGGCCGGCACGCGCAGGCTCCGCCGCAGATCCTCCTCCGCGGCGTTGTCGATAAAGTTGATGCAGTCCATCGGGCAGATGTCGACGCAGGCATCGCATTCGATGCAGAGCTTGTCGGTGAACACGGTCTGCACGTCGCAATTGAGGCAGCGCTGCGCCTCGGCGAATGCGAGCTTGGGATCGAAGCCGAGCTCCACCTCGACTTTGATGTCCTTGAGCGTGATGCGGCTGTCCTTGAGCGGTACGCGGTAGCGCTTGTCGTCGGAGATCTCGTTGTCGTAGCTCCACTCGTGGATGCCCATCTTCTGCGACGCGAGGTTTACGTAGGGGGGCAGCCGGCTGCGTAAGTCCTCGCCATGACACAGCTTGTCGATGGAAATGGCGGCATCGTGGCCATGGGCCACGGCCCAGATGATGTTCTTCGGTCCGAAGGCTGCGTCCCCGCCGAAAAAAACCTGCGGGAGCGTGGATTGCATCGTGACGGGGTCCACGACGGGCAGGCCGCTCTGGTTGAACTCGAGCCCGAGGCCGCGTTCGATCCAGGGGAATGCATTCTCCTGGCCGATGGCGACGAGCACGTCGTCGCATTCCAGGTGCAGGTCCGGCTCGCCCGTGGGCACGAGCTTGCGGTGGCCGTAGTCGTCGTGGACCGGCTTGACCTTCTCGAAGACCACACCGGTGAGCCGGCCGCCGTCGTGCGTGAACACCTTCGGCACGAGGTAGTTCAGAATCGGAATGCCCTCGTGCATCGCATCTTCCTTCTCCCACGGCGATGCCTTCATCTCGTCGAACCCGGAGCGCACCGCCACCCGCACGTCCTCGCCGCCCAGGCGCTTGGAAGAGCGGCAGCAATCCATCGCGGTGTTGCCGCCCCCCAGCACGATGACCCGCTTGCCGATGCGGTTGACGTGGCCAAAGGAGACGCTGGAAAGCCAGTCGATGCCGATGTGGATGTGGGCCGCTGCTTCCTTGCGGCCGGGGATGGCGAGGTCGCGTCCACGCGGCGCGCCGCAGCCCACAAAGATGGCGTCGTGGCCTTCTTCGAGCAGCGCTTTCATGCTTGTCACCCGATGCCCGGCGCGCAATTCTGGCTCGAGGTCGAGGATGTAACCCACCTCCTCATCCAATACGGTCTCGGGGAGGCGAAACCTCGGGATCTGAGTACGCATCATCCCGCCAGCGAACGGGTCAGCCTCGTAAATCACGACGTGATAGCCGAGCGGCAGCAGGTCCCGCGCCACCGTGAGCGAGGCGGGCCCGGCACCGATGCACGCGATGCTCTTGCCGTTCTTCTGCCTGGCCGGCTTGGGCAGGCGATCGCGAATGTCATCCTTGTAATCTGCCGCGACTCGCTTCAGACGGCAGATGGCCACCGGCTCTGGTTTCTGCCCCTGCCCCTCCTCCACGCGGCCACGGCGGCAGGCGGGCTCGCACGGCCGATCGCAGGTGCGCCCGAGGATGCCGGGAAAGACGTTCGACTTCCAGTTGATCAGGTAGGCCTCGCTGTAGTGGCCTGCCGCGATCAGCCGGATGTATTCAGGAACGGGGGTGTGGGCCGGGCAGGCCCACTGGCAATCGACGACCTTGTGAAAGTAGTCGGCTCGACCGATGTCTGTGGGGTTCAAACGTTCTCCTTCTTGGCATCCACCGTTTTTGTTGCCTACGCGCGTACAGCCGCGGCGATCACATTTGCGGGGCGGCGGCCGGTGTGCTGCCTCTTAAGTACGCGCATCCTACCCCTGCGCATCGATTTTCACCAGTCTTGGCAGGCAGTTGCAATCGATTCGTCGACTTACGCGGAGCTTTCAGCCGGTCGACCGTAGGCGGCGATGCCGGTCACGCCCAGCGGTATTGGACGAGGAGCACACGCAATCAATGCGCCAGCGCGGCGTGCCCGTGTCATCGACCGGGTCGTAACTTCATAATTAGGAAGGCCTTGTACGGAAACCGCGCACGCTGCAACCGACCGCCGTGCTGGAGACGAATCGACCGCGCGCAACAGCCCGTCAGCCGCGAGCCCGCCCGTCAGTCGGGTGCTCCAGGCTGTACTCGACGATCTTCTTGTCCTTCACCAGAGGAGTCGAAGCCGCGTTGAACTCGAGGAAATGCGGGGCCTTCAGGTGCTCGCTAAAGGCCGCCTTGTCTCGATAGATTTCGTACAGGAATACGTGGTTGGTGGAGTCCTTGGGCACCAACACATCGAAGCGCTCGCAGCCGGGCTCCACCGTGCGTGAACGGTGGGCGTTTTCTACAATCAAGGCCAGGAACTCCGGCAGCGCGCCCTCCTGCAACATAAAGTCGACCGTGATGACATACCGGTTCATGCGATTTCCTCCTGTGTGACGAGCTCGCGGCGTCCGATCTATGACCGCAGTCGACCCACCGTTGCACATCGATCGTCACCCGGCCACAGGGCCGCGGTGGCGATCCGCCTCTTGCTGTCCAGCCCGAAAAACCCCGGGACTTTGTCGATGGGGCAGTGTATAGTGCAGGCCGGGACTCGCATTCGCGTCATCCGGTCCGCGTCTCGCCCCCTGCGTGGTCAAGAGCAGTCCTCGAATCCCTCAACTGCAACCGCATCTGCCTGAACCGGTTCTGAAGGCGCGTCAAGCCCGAAGCAGGCCGTGCTCAGGAGATTTTCATTATCTCGTCGTTTTCGAATCTCGGCCTGCGGGCCGAGTTGCTTCGCGCCATCGCAGAGCAAGGTTACACGCAGCCCACGCCGGTTCAACTGCAGGCTGTTCCCCTCGTGCTCGACGGCCGCGACCTCATGGCCGCTGCGCAGACAGGCACCGGCAAGACCGCTGGCTTCGCACTACCCTTGCTGCAGCGGGTCGCGGCGCAGCGCGGCACGACGCCTCGTGCGCTGATCCTGGCGCCGACGCGCGAGCTTGCAGCCCAAGTGGAAGAGGCCACCAGGGCCTACGGCAAGTATCTCGCGGTGCGCACCGCGGCCGTCTATGGCGGGGTCAGCATCGCGCCGCAGGTCAAGGCGCTGCGCTCCGGCATCGATGTGCTGGTGGCCACGCCCGGCCGCTTGCTCGATCACGTGCAGCAGCGAACCGTAGATCTGTCTCGCGTCGAAATCCTGGTGCTCGACGAAGCCGACCGCATGCTCGATCTCGGATTCATCCGCGACATCCGCCGCATCCTCGGCCTGCTGCCGGCCAAGCGCCAGAACCTCTTATTCTCAGCCACCTTCTCGGACGAGATCCGGGCGCTTGCCGGCTCATTCCTGAGCGTCCCGGCGGTCATCGACGCGGCGACGCGCAACGCTCCGCCAGATCTGGTGGCGCAGGTTGCGTACCCTGTCGACTCGGGGCGCAAGCGCGAGTTGCTCGCGCACTTGATCATGGCCGGGGATTGGAAACAGGTCCTGGTCTTCACCCGCACCAAGCATGGCGCGAACCGCCTGGCCCTGCAGCTTGTACGCGACGGCATCGAGGCCGATGCAATACACGGCAACAAGAGCCAGTCGCGCCGCACGCGCAGCCTGGCCGATTTCAAGCGCGGCGAGATGCGCGTGCTGGTGGCTACGGACATCGCCGCGCGCGGGCTGGATATCGAAGAGCTCCCGCACGTGGTCAACTTTGACCTGCCGCACGTGCCGGAGGACTATGTGCACCGCATCGGCCGTACCGGCCGCGCGGGGTGCACCGGGGAGGCGGTATCGCTCGTGTGCGCTGAGGATCAAGGCCTGATGGACGGGATCGAGCGCCTGCTCCGGCGCCGGGTAGAGCGCAGGGTGATCCCCGGCTTCGAGCCCGGCAAACCGAGCCCCCGTCCCGCGCAGGCTGAGGATCGTGCTGCGCCGTCCCGGCGCGGGGGCATCCCGGGACCGCGCGATCAGGCCAAGAGCGCGGTCCCGTGGGGCCGGCGCAACCCACCGGGAAGCAAGGCCGCAGAGGGGTCCAAGCGACGTTTCCGCGATGTCGACGCCGCTCGCTGGGAGCGTGATCCGGCGTCACGCATGACCAAGCATCAGCCCGGGGTGCGCAAACAGGCTGCGCCCAAGGGTGCCTCACGGGGACGCGCTCGATCCGCACCAGCTCTGCTGAGCGGCGGGCCGCGCAACTCCCGCTAGCAGATCCGAGCTCAACCTACCGCTGGCAGGGCGACAGTTCAACATCACCCAACGACAACTCAGGAGTCCCAGATGAATATCTTTGTCGGCAACCTTGCACCCCAAACCACCGAGGCCGAATTGACGGAGGCCTTCAAGGCGTTCGGTCAGGTCAAGTCGGTCCAGGTCGTGCGTGAGATGTTCACCGGTGCATCCAAGGGTTTCGGCTTCATCGAGATGCCGGGTAAGGCGCACTCCCTGGCCGCGATTGCGGCGCTCAACGGCAAGGACTTTCATGGGCAGCCCCTGCGGGTAAACGAGGCGCGCCCCAAGACCAGTGGCGGTGGCCGGCGGCGCTAACGCCCCGAGCCTCCACCTCCAGCCGTCTCAGGCCGCGCTCGGCGCCCGCATCGAATCCAAAAGAAAGGCCCCGCCACGGCGGGGCCCGGCCTCGTGCGCGATCGGATCAATAATCCATGTCGCCGCCGCCATGGGGCATGGCTGCGGGCTTCTCTTCCTTCGGCAGCTCCGCCACCATGGCATCGGTGGTGAGGATCAGAGCGGCAACCGAAGCGGCATTCTGGAGCGCGTAGCGCGCCACCTTGGTGGGATCGATCACGCCCATCTGTACTAGATCACCGTAATCGCCGGTCGCAGCGTTCCAGCCGTAGCTGCCTTTCCCGTCCAGCACCTTTGCCAGCACGACCGAGGGCTCGTCCCCCGTGTTGGCGACGATCTGGCGCAGCGGCTCCTCGAGCGCACGCATCGCGATCTTGATGCCGGCGTCCTGATCGTGGTTAGCGCCCTTGAGCTTGGCAACCGCCTGGCGGGCACGCAGGAGCGCAACACCTCCGCCGGGTACTATGCCTTCCTCCACGGCGGCGCGGGTCGCGTGCAGCGCGTCCTCGACTCTGGCCTTCTTCTCTTTCATCTCGACTTCGGTCGCGGCACCCACCTTGATCACCGCCACGCCACCCGCCAACTTGGCCACCCGCTCCTGGAGCTTTTCCTTGTCGTAGTCAGAGGTGGTCTCCTCGACCTGCTGGCGAATCGACTTGATGCGGCCTTCGATGGCCTTCTTGTCCCCGGCCCCGTCGATGATGGTGGTCTCTTCCTTGGCGACCTCGATGCGTTTGGCGCGGCCAAGGTCGTTGAGGCTGGCGTTTTCCAGCTTGAGGCCGAGCTCGTCGCTGATGACGGTACCGCCGGTGAGAATCGCCATGTCTTCGAGCATCGCCTTGCGGCGGTCGCCGAAGCCCGGGGCCTTCACCGCGCAGGTCTTGAGGATGCCGCGTATGTTGTTCACCACCAGCGTGGCCAGCGCTTCGCCCTCGACCTCTTCGGCCACAATCAGCAGCGGCTTGCCGGCCTTGGCGACTTGTTCGAGCAGCGGAAGCAGATCCCGGATGGCGGAGATCTTCTTGTCGTGAAACAGGATATAGGGGTCCTCGAGAACGGCGATCTGCTTGTCGGGATTGTTGATGAAATAGGGCGAGAGGTAGCCGCGGTCGAACTGCATGCCTTCCACCACTTCCAGCTCGTTGTTGAGGCTCTTCCCGTCCTCCACTGTGATCACGCCCTCTTTGCCGACTTTTTCCATGGCTTCGGCGATGATCTTGCCCACAGCCTCGTCGGCGTTGGCGGAGATGGCGCCGACCTGGGCGATCTCCTTGCCGGTGGTGGTCGGCTTCGAGATTTTCTTGATCTCGTCGACCACCGCGTCGACCGCCTTCTCGATGCCGCGCTTCAAATCCATCGGGTTCATGCCGGCCGCCACGTACTTCATTCCCTCCTGCACGATCGACTGGGCCAACACCGTAGCCGTTGTCGTGCCGTCGCCGGCGACGTCGGAGGTCTTGCTGGCGACCTCCTTCAGCATCTGAGCGCCCATGTTCTCGAATTTGTCCTTGAGCTCGATCTCCTTGGCGACCGAGACGCCGTCCTTGGTCACGGTGGGAGCGCCCCAGGATTTCTCCAGCACAACGTTGCGACCCTTCGGCCCCAGCGTCACCTTGACCGCGTCGGCCAGGATGTTCACGCCCGCGAGGATGCGATTGCGGGCAGAATCGTGGAACTTGACTTCCTTGGCTGCCATGTTTGCCTCCAGACACCTGTCACGCGTTCTCGAGCACACCCATGATGTCTTCCTCGCGTATCACGAGCAGCTCTTCAGCTTGCACTTTGACGGTCTGCCCGGAATACTTTCCGAACAGAACCTTGTCTCCGACCTTCACCGACAACGGCAAAACCTTGCCCTCCTCGGTCACCTTACCTTTGCCGACCGCAACCACCTCACCCGTATCGGGCTTCTCGGCCGCCGTGTCGGCGACGACGATGCCAGAGGCGGTCTTCCGCTCTTCTTCCAGCCGCTTGACGATCACGCGGTCGTGTATCGGAGGAATCTTCATGATGCAAAACTCCCGATGATCTGTCTGATTGACGGATGTGGACACCGGCTCAAGACCGCCAGCCCGCCAGATTGATAGGGGCGCCCCGCGGCAATTTCAAGGGCCGCTAACGCGCCGGCGCCCGCGGGCTCGAGTTCCTCGGCGTGTGTCCGGCGTCACCCGCAGACGACCCCAGGGCCACGAAGCGTGAACCGCCTGAATCGGCTCCTGCGCGAGCTGGCTGCCGGAGTGACCGCCGTGACCTTGGGTCTCACGCCGCCGCCGCTGCGGGCCCAGGACGGCATCGGCAAGGAGCCCGGCACCCGGCTGTTGGCCCGCTGCGAGGCCGCGCGGCGCCTAGCGGGCCCAGGCGGATCCGCGGGCTTGAGCGCCGATCAGCTGGCCGATGCCCAGGCCTGCCTGGGATTCATCGACGGTTTCGTCTGGGGTCATGCCTGGGCCTCGTGGCGGGGCGCGAAGGACATGTGGTTCTGTCTGCCCGAGGGTTTTTCCACCCGGGAGGGGATACCGGTCGTGCTCGACTATCTCGAGGCTCACCCGGACCGGCTATCGGAGGACGCCCACTTGCTCGTTTTCCTCGCGCTGACGGCGGCGTATCCGTGCGTCCCCTAGTCGCCGCCCGTCACCGGCTGACCGTGTTTCTGCCCTTCTCCTTGGCTCGGTACAACGCCCGATCGGCCGCTTTGATCACATCGTCTGGTGTTCTCAGCTTTTCGTTGCTCTCGGCCACGCCGATGCTGATCGTCACCGACACGAGCTTCCGAGGCGCGCGTCCGGCTCGCAGACTCCGCCCGGCCTCGGCGTCGGTCGGCCGATCGGCGCTGCGCAGCGCAACCCGGTGCTGCGCAATGCTGGCGCGCACGGACTCCAGCTCCACGATGACCTGTCGGACGCCCCGGCCCGGGAACACGAGCGCGAACTCTTCCCCGCCGTAGCGGAACGCCCGGCCGCCGCGGCGCACCCGCCCCAGCTCTGCGGCTACCATCCTCAGCACGTGATCGCCCACGTCGTGGCCGTAGGTGTCGTTGAACTGTTTGAAGTGGTCCACGTCCAGCATCGCAATGGTGAAGTCGTGCCCCAGCCTCATGAGACGCTCGTTCAGGGCGCGTCGGCTGGGCAAGCCCGTGAGCTCATCCCGGAATGCCATGCGACGGGAGTCCTGCAGCACACCGATGAGCAGCAGCAAGGCGGCGCAGGAGACGAAGAGGGCGAAGCCGTTCGGTTGTGCGACGTTGTGACTGGCCAAGCCGAACGCGACGAGCGCGCCGGCCATGGCCGCATCGACCGACGTGTCCTGGCTCAACGCGCGTACGGCTACGACGAGCAGGCTCAGCAGCATCACCAGCAGCGCCCCCTGCGGGATCGGTGACGCTTGCAACCAGGCCGAGTCGAACACGGGCTCAGCAACCCACTGAGCAAAGCCGGTGACGCCGGCTGCGATCAGCCAGAAGGTGAACACGATCTCGGTTGCGATAACCAGCAGCCGCCGCAGACCGAACACGGTGAAGAGGCCGCGCTCCGACAGCAGGCTAAACAGCGCGAGGTTGGCCGGCACGAACACGCACAACGCCGCGAAGGCCGTGCGAGCCTCCGGCGCCTGGATGCGGGCGTCAAGCAGCGAGAGGTAGGCGGCGTAGCCGATGGCGATACAAAGCAAGGCCAGAAAGGCCCTCCCGCGACCGAACCACAGGCTGATCACACCGGCGAGCACGAACGCCGCGTAGGGGCCGTACACTCTGAGGCCGCTGAGCGTGGCGGGCAGGGCAGGGCCGTGCGTCGCCAGCACCTGTGCGAGGAGCACCGCGGCTACCGAGATTGCCAGGCTGAGAACGATGTGAAGGGCGGGTTTGTGCAAGGAACTTCTGACGTCCAGCGGCAGATCGCGAGGAGTTGGAGCGCGCCGATTATAGAGAGCGATCGGGGGCCCGGCGAGCGCAAGTGTAGCCGCATCGCGACACGCCCCGGCGGTCACGCCTATAATGAGTGGTATCGACATCGGGGGCGTGAGCTGCAGCGCGCAAACGCAGCGAGCGCCTCGTTATCGCGCCCAATTTGGAAGGCCCAATGCTCGAGGGACCGTTGTACGACCTGCCCGCCCTGGCAGCCATGATCCCGAACGGGGCG
>DATJVW010000339.1:0-8304 GCA_035501675.1 Burkholderiales bacterium | reverse complement strand
ATCACATCGCGCAGGAACTCACCCAGGGGTTTAGTGTTCTCGTGCAATACCCTGCCCGCTTGGGCGACATCCACCGCATACTCGCGGAAGTTCGGCAGCTTCAAATCCTTGCGCAGCAGCCCGCCGTTGGCGTGCAGATTGGCGCTCATGCGCCTGCGCCCCGCGGGCGCCAGCGCCTTCAGCTCCGGCAGCAGCCGGCCGTTGGCGTCGAACAGCTCCTCGGGCTTGTAGCTTCGCATCCAGTTTTCGAGGAGCTGCAGATTGGCTGGGTTGCCGCGCACATCCGAGAACGGCACCTGATGCGAACGCCACGAGCCCTCGACCTTGTGGCCGGCGATCTCCTTGGGTCCGGTCCAGCCCTTCGGCGCGCGCAGCACGATCATCGGCCAACGCGGCCGCTCGGCCTTGCCGCTGTCGCGCGCCTTCTTCTGGGTGGCGCGGATCTCGGCGAAGACGGCGTCGAGCGTCGCGGCCATCTTCTGATGCATTTCGCTCGGCTCGGAGCCCTCGACGAAGTAGGGCTTGTAGCCATAGCCCACGAACAGCGCTTCGAGCTCTTCATGGCTGATACGTGCAAGAACGGTGGGATTGGCGATCTTGTAGCCGTTCAGATTGAGGATCGGCAGCACAGCGCCGTCACGGATCGGGTTGATGAATTTGTTGGAATGCCACGCAGTCGCCAGAGGCCCAGTCTCCGCCTCGCCATCGCCGACCACACACGCGACGATGAGACCGGGATTGTCCAGCGCCGCGCCGTAGGCGTGCGACAGGCTGTAGCCGAGCTCGCCGCCCTCGTGGATCGAGCCCGGCGTCTCCGGCGTAACGTGCGAGCCTATGTGCCCGGGGAAAGAGAACTGCTTGAAGAACTTCTGCATTCCTTCTTCGTCTTCGCTCTTGTCCGGATAGATCTCGGAGTAGGTGCCCTCGAGATAGGTGGGGCCCAGCACGCCAGGCGCGCCGTGACCCGGACCGGCCATGAAGATCATGTCGAGGTCGTCGCGCTTGATGACGCGATTGAGATGGGCCCACACGAAAGACAGCGCCGGGCTGGCGCCCCAGTGGCCGAGCAGGCGGTGCTTCACGTCCTCGCTCTTCAAGGGCTCCTTGAGCAGCGGATTATCCTTCAGGTAGATCATTCCGACGGAGAGGTAATTGCACGCGCGCCACCATGCGTCGATTAAACGCAGCTCGTCGGCGTGGAGCGATCGGGCGCCGGCCGCCGCGGTCTTCGGCTCTCCGGCTGAGACGGTGCTGGGCATCATGGGACACCTCCTTGAAAGTTAATCGGTTGCCTCCGCGAATCGCCTCCCGGGTGCGATTCGAACAGCGATCGAAGCTGAAAAACTATACGCTCCTGTTAGACTAGGTGCCCCCACTCATAGATTCGGCTGAACCCAACCACGGAGACGGACCCATGCTTCAACACGAGCTGCTGCGCGACCGGGGCATCTTGATCCTCAAACCCGATGGCGCGCTTCGGGCCGAAGACTTCACTGCGCTCGCGGCCGCCATCGATCCTTACATCGAGCAGAATGGCAAACTCAACGGCCTGATGATCGAAGCATCGTCGTTTCCGGGCTGGGAAGATTTCGCTGCGCTGCTGTCGCACCTGCGCTTCGTGCGCGATCACCATCGCCAGATCCGGCGCATCGCCGTGGTCTCGGACAGCCCGTTGCTCACTACGGCGCCGAAGATCGCGAGCCACTTCGTGAGCGCGCAGCTTCGGACCTTCGCTGCGGACGCTCGCCCAGCAGCGCTGGCCTGGATCGAACGCAGCTCGTAAATCGTCGATCCGGGCTCTCGCTTTCGCGTCGCGGCCACGAGCAGCACAGTCACCGACCCCCAGAGCGCGAGCAGCACGTTGCCGATGGCATAGCTGATGCCATAGCCCAGCGTCGGGATCTTGCTTCGAGCCACTTCCTTTACGGCTGCCAGCGCGGTAGCGGAGGTGCATGCCTGGCACATAACGCCGAGGAGCAGGCCGGGTGCATCTTGAACACGTAACGGCCCAGCAGAATCGCGACGATCGGCGAGATCGCCGCGCCACAATGCCCACCACGATGAGCGATCTGAGTCGCTTGATCATTTATGTAGCATAAGATAGATGCAGAGATGCGATGGTATGCTGATAAAGATCAAACTCTGGCGACGGAGAAGCGAAATACTGTTGCGCTGGTCTCACGGCATCAGTGCGGGAGTATTGCGCGCTTGGCTGGACCTTCATCTAGTATTGGGAGTTCGCGCCATTTCGCAACCCCGAATGCAGGTAGATCGGCCTAAATCAAACAGAGGAGGAGGACAAAATGGCGCTGACAAACCGTGTAGCTGCCGAATTCGTCGGAACGTTCTGGCTTGTGCTGGGCGGGTGCGGCAGCGCCGTGCTCGCGGCCGCGTTTCCGAATACCGGTATCGGATTCCTGGGCGTGGCCTTGGCCTTTGGCCTCACGGTGCTGACGATGGCGTTCGCGATCGGACACATCTCGGGGTGTCATCTGAACCCCGCGGTCTCGGTCGGGCTGGCAGTCGGTGGACGCTTCAAGTCCTCCGAGCTGCTTCCGTATGTCATAGCCCAGGTTGTAGGGGCAGTCGTCGCCGCGGCCGTGCTGTACTTCATCGCAAGCGGGAAAGCGGGTTTCGAATTGAGCGGCGGACTCGCCTCGAATGGCTATGGCGAGCACTCGCCCGGGGGCTATTCCCTGGCCTCTGGATTCGTCTGTGAAGCGGTCATGACGTTCATGTTTCTCGTGATCATCTTGGGAGCCACCGACGAGCGCGCACCGAAGGGCTTCGCCCCGATCGCGATCGGCCTCGGCCTCACGCTGATTCACCTGATCAGTATTCCGGTCACCAACACCTCAGTGAATCCGGCGCGCAGTACGGGGCCGGCCTTGATCGTCGGCGGCTGGGCACTGGCTCAGCTCTGGCTGTTCTGGGTCGCACCCCTGCTCGGGGCTGTGTTGGCCGGATTCGCCTACCGCTGGCTGGGCGCAAAGCAAGGCCAATAGTCGGTCGCCGCTAGAACGCGGGGCGACCGGAGGAGCATCACGATCGGCGGGTTTCGGGCCGAGAGCCAGTCCAGGGTTCACGAGAATTCGAAGCTTGATTCGCGTCAAGCGAGCGAACATTGGAGCGGCTACACTTTGCTGCTCGACATAAGGATAAATTTCTCGCGGACCACCATAGGAGGACTATGGTATGCGTAGCCACATGGCGACACTGCTTCGCCTCTTCTTTTTCATGCTCGTCCTTTCCAGCGTTCCCGCGGCGCGCGCGCTCGAGATCTACGGCGGGGCGGAAGGAACCGCCACGACCTTTTCCGGGGCGTGCAACGGTGCGACCAGCAACCCCAGTTTTTCCGGTAGCTGCGACGACACGGGCACCGGCTGGAAGGCATTCGCGGGGCTGCAGTTGATTCCGCTCACCGCCGTCGAGGTCGGCTACATCGACTTCGGCAAAGCGCAGGCGTCGGGCGCACTGGGCGGCAGCGCGGCGTCACCCGAGCTGAGCGCCAATGCCTCATACCTGGCGTTCGTGCTGCGCGCGACGCTCTTCGACCGACTGACGGTCTACGGGAAGGCCGGTGGGGATTACTGGCGAGCGACCGGCAATCTGGGCACGGCACTCGGGACATCCCAGAACGCCACCGGCACGAGCTACATGTACGGCGTTGGGGCGTCGTTCAAGATCGTCGGCCCGCTGGGGGTCATCGCGGAGGCTGAGCGCTATCAGAACGTGGGCGATCAGAGTACGACCGGTCAGGCCAATATCAACGCATTCTCGCTAGGCTTGGTCCTGCGCTTCTAACTGGTCCTGCGTGGTCAATTCCGTTGACCTCTTGCTCGGCCTAGTCGGCTACCAGGTGATGCGATACCGGCTCAATCCCCCCGCGCTCGCGGGAGGGTTGAGCCATTCGATCAGACACTCCATCCGCTAACATGCACAAGCACGAGGAACGACACATGACACGTGACACCATGCGTTTGTGGCTTCGCGTGGCAGCTGCCATCGTGCTCGTTGCGTGCGCCATGCGGTCTTTCGCACAGGGCACCCGCGAAGCGCTGCCCGCGGCCGTTTCCACCGAGGCTGCTTCGATCGATTCGTCTGTGCACACGCAACACTCGATCATGGTCGAAGGCGTCCAGCTCGATTACACCGCCAGCGCCGGAACGCTGCGGGTGCGGCCCGACAAGGTCGACGCCGAGGCCGCGGTGTTTTACGTCAGTTACCGAAAGGACGGCGAGGACGCGGCCACGCGCCCGATCACGTTCGTGTTCAACGGCGGCCCGGGCTCGAGTGCGGCCTGGCTGCACATGGGCGGGCTCGGGCCCAGGCGGCTTGCGCTCAACGACGACGGCGCGGTGCCCGCACCTCCGGCCCGGCTGGTCGACAACGCGCAGACCTGGCTGCGCTTCACCGATCTCGTCTTCATCGATCCGGTTGGCACCGGGTTCAGTCGCGCCATCGCCTCGGGGGAGAGCAGCTCAGCCGAAGTTGGGCGCCGCTTCTGGGGCATCAAGAGCGATCTGCGCTCTCTGGCCGAGTTCATCCGTCTCTACCTCACCGCCAACGACCGCTGGGGATCTCCCAAGTATCTGGCAGGCGAGAGCTACGGAGGGTTTCGTGCGGCCGTCCTCGTCGACGCCCTGCCTGCACAGGCCGGAATCGAGCTCAACGGAGCGATTCTCATCTCGCCTGTTATCGACTACACGCTCAACCTTTACTTCGACTATCTGAGCGTGATGCCCTGGGTCACGTTCGTGCCTTCGTTCGCAGCCACTGCGTTCCATCACGGCAAGTACCGGGGAGAGGGCAAGGACCTGAAGCAGATCACCAAGGCGGCAGAGATCTTCAGTCGCGGCGAGCTACTGCTGGCACTCGTGAGCGGAGCACAGCGGAAGTCGCCTGAGGTATCCCAGGTTCTCACGCACCTCGCGGCCATAACGGGTTTGGACGAGGCCGAAGTACAGCGCCAGCGCGGAAGGATCTCCGCGGAGGTCTTCGCCAAGCGCCTACTCGAGGATCGCGGACGCGTGGTCGGTCTCTACGATGGATCGGCCAGCGCAGCCGATCCGGAACCTTTCAGCCTGAGCTATCCCGCACGCGACCCGAGCCTGGATCCGCTCGTCGCCCCGGTGGTCTCCAGTTTCAGTGCCTACGTGCGTGACGAGCTCGGCTACAAGACCGACAAGCGCTACGATCTGATGAATCCCGATGTGCTGCAGGCCTGGAACTGGGCTGAAGCCGGACTCGGTGATCTTCCTGGTGTTGGGCTGCGGATGCGCAGGGCGCTCTCGCTCAATCCCCAGATGAAACTGCTCATTGCGCATGGCTACTTCGATCTCGCCACGCCCTACTTCGCGTCCAAGTACCTGGTGGAGCGCCTGGAGCTCGACGAGGCCACATCACCCCATCTCCAGCTCACCGTCTATGCGGGCGGCCACATGTTCTACACGCATGCGCGCGCGCGAGAACAGTTCTATGCAGACGTCAAGGCGCTGTATGAGTCGTCCCCGGAGACGCCACCGCGTCGAGCCGAGCCCGCACCCGACGTCAAGCGCTAGGACCTCGGCAAGCGAGGCCGACATGGCAGGACCGTCGGCCCGCTGGCGGCCATAGGATCCTGCGCTTCTACATTAGTTGGCCTTGCTCCGAGAAAATGACAACGTCGACAATTCCTTTGACCTCTTGGCGGAAGTAGTGCGTACAATCCTCAACCGCGATCATGTCCTCAGCATGCCTCAATACTTGCGCGCATTGAGCGAGATCCGCGCGTTGGTATGCCAGCGCGTGCGCAAGGCCGCTCTTCTGGCCACCGCGCTCGCGTCCACGCTCATCGCTATCGCGCCGTGCCTGGCCGGCGGCCTGGAATGGCCTCCGGTCACCGAGCCGCCAACCTCCCAGTACGTCCCCGGTAAATGGGTATGGGCGGAGTTGTTTACCGAGGACGTCAAGGCGGCGGTCCGTTTCTACGGCACGGCATTCGGCTGGTCGTTCCAAGAATTCCCTGCCGGACGCGGTCCCGGTTACACGCTGGCGCTCTCCGACGCCGAGCCCGTGGGCGGCATGCTTCAGCGCGAGCACAAGTATGAGAAGGACCGCGGAAGCCGCTGGCTGGGCATGATCTCGGTGCCGGACGTGAAGGCGGCTGCGCGCTATGCAGCGGAGCACGGCGGCAAGGTCGTCGTTCCGCCGCGGCTTCTCGCGGGTCGCGGCGAGGTGGCGTTGCTCGCGGACCCGGAGGGCGCGCCGTTCGGCGTGATCCATTCATCGTCGGGAGACTCGCCCGACTACCTCGCCGAAGACAAGCAATGGGTGTGGATCGAGCTTTGGGCCAAGGACCCGAAGGCGATGGCGAATTTTTATAGCGGGCTCGCCGGTTACGACATCGAACCTACGGAAAGGCCGGACGGACGCCTGAGCTACTATCTGGCCTCCGGCGGTTACACGCGCTGCGGCATCATTCCGTCGCCGGCGCCCTCTACAGCGCCAGCCTGGCTGCCTTACCTGCGTGTGGAGGATGTGAAGGCCGCGACGAAGCAGGCCGAGGACGCCGGCGCACGGGTCGTGGTGCCACCGAGTGCCGCCGTTCGCGAGGGTACCGTGTCGCTGATTGTCGATCCCACTGGCGCGGCGCTCGGCCTGGCCGAACTGATGCAATCGGAGGGACGGTGAGACGCGCCAATGGTGGCCGCACTTGGCGCAACGCGTTGACAGCTTTCGCGTGCATTGCGGCAACAGTCGTAGGTGCCTGCGCGGGCGGCGAGGGCGGCTACACCGATGTCGAGTATGGCTATGGTGGCGTTTACTATGCCAGCGCGTGGGGAAACGATCCGTGGTACCACGGCGGCCCGGTCTACGTCGGGCCGCCTGTTGCCCCACCGCCGCCGGGCGCGATCGGCGGGAGACCCCCGTCGGGTGCAATCGGCGGGGGACCGCCGCACGTCTCGAATCTGCCGGCACGCCCATTGCCGCCATCGCGCCCGGCAGGGGGCGGGGGCGGGAGGAGAAGGTAGCAGAGGCCCGATCAGAGTGCCGCGCTCAATCGTCGGAGCTGGATGAGGATCGATCCTGAGCGCTTTCCTCCTGAATCGGCGTCACGGTCGAATATATCCCGACCAGCCGCGCGATCAGCACCGACATGTACAGCACTCCTGTGGTTGCCTCCAAGATCGCCAACATCCGGGCCACGCGCGACACCGGCAGGATGTCGCCATAGCCCATGGTGGTGAGGGAGACGAAGCTATAGTAGAGGGCGTTGGCAGCGTCCATCGACTGGCCAGGCGCCGAGAACGCAAAGGCATCGGGAGCCAGCCGGCCGACCAGCATGTAAGCCAACGTCCATAGCAAGCCGAACACCAGATAGGTCGAAATACCCGCCTCGAGGACTTGAGCGGTGACGCGCGGGGCGCGGAGGATGAATCGCAGGAACAACACTGCCACCAGCGCCAGGAACAGCATCCCGAAGACCAGGTGTACGAATGCCGGCAGGAGCTCTGGTTGGTAGTAGTTGATCCATCTCGCCACCAGCCCTGGAACCGCCAGGAGCATCGCCAGCACCAACGTGCCACGGCGAGCCTGGAGAACCAGGAGCCCCGAAATCAGGACCAGCGTCAGGAGCGCGGAGTTGATGAGCTCGGCCCTCGGTAGGGTGCCTACGAAGGGCGTGGCAATGATGAACAGCGCCAGTACGACGAGGAATACGAGGTGGGAAGACCGCGACACCCATACCGCCGCCAGCGTCTGCCCGAGCTGCGGATGATCAGATGAATCTGTCATCGGGAATTCGCTCCGATCAAGTCAGCTCCCTTCTCCGCCACGGCAATCACCGCCGCATTGATGTTACCCGAAGGGACGGCTGGGATCACGGAGGCGTCGACGATCCGCAGCCGCTCGAGGCCGCGCACGCGCAGCTCCGGATCGACCACGGCGCGCGCGTCAGTTCCCATGCGGCACGTCGAAGTCGGGTGGAACACCGTGTCCCCTGCCTCGCGGCAGAATGCAAGCCAATCTTCATCGCTCTGCACGCGCGGCCCCGGAAACTCCTCCGCAGCAACGTAGTCCCGCAACGGTGCCGTGCCGGCGATGGCACGGATGAGCTTCAAGCCGTCCACCATGACACGCCGGTCGTTGGCGGTGGCAAGATAGTTGTAGCGGATCGACGGCTGAGCGTGCGGATCAGGCGAGGCGATGTGCACCGAGCCGCGCGACTCGACCTGCGTCTGCGACACCGAAAGCGTGAAGCCGGAGAACGGGTGCAGCACTCCGCCCCGCTTGGCGGTGGAGAAGTTGATGAAGTAGATCTGC
>DATJVW010000338.1:0-2604 GCA_035501675.1 Burkholderiales bacterium | reverse complement strand
CGACCACGCTCGCCGGGCAATACATGACCTTTAGTCCGCGTTCTCTAACCTTCAGGCACAGATCGAAGTCCTCGTAACCCTGGAAGTAATGCTCGTCGA
Source organism: Burkholderiales bacterium (assembly GCA_035501675.1). Lineage (GTDB taxonomy): Bacteria > Pseudomonadota > Gammaproteobacteria > Burkholderiales > SHXO01 > SHXO01. The sequence continues at coordinate 2,505 of DATJVW010000338.1, read as the reverse complement.
AACCCCCGACGGCGTCGAACAGCTCCCGCTTGATCAGGATGCCGCACCCGATATACACCTCGCACTCGCGCGGCTCACTGCCGAAGGTCGATGGGTAATTGCGCCCAGCATCACTGTACGCGTTGATCGCAGCCTGGAAGTAGCTGCCCGTATAGAGGGTGTTGCCCGCCGCGTCCACCAGCTTACTGCCCACGATCCCCGTCCGGGGCACGGCGCGGTTCGTCTCGACGAGAGGGCGCAGCCAATCGCGGCTTGGCAATGTGTCGTTGTTGAGAAACACCAGATATTCGCCCCGAGCCTGGCGCACCGCGAGATTGTTGCCACGCGCGAAGCCGTGGTTGACTGGCTCCCTGATCAGGCGGACCTTGGGGTGGGGCCTGACCGCCTCCTCTACCCCAGGCTCCTCCGAGCCGTTATCGAGCACGACGACCTCGTAGTCGTCGGCGATCGTGTTCTCGGTGATCGCAGCGAGGCACGGCCCCAGCTCGGCCAAGCCGTTCCAGTTCAAGATGATGATGCTCGCGAGCATGTAGCCCTGTTGAAATCGCCGTATGCTGCCTCAGTCCCGGCGCCTCAGCTGCGCTGAATGGGAGGCGAGCAAAGCTCGCTCAAACTCGCCCAAGCCGCCAGCAGCCATGCAAGCAGCTGGTAACGGAGCACTCGCCAGTGTTGCGGCAGGCCTGCAGCGTGTCGCCACAGTATCCTGAAAACGCGTTCTCCGAAAAGACGTCTCGCGTAGTGAACTTTTTGGCTGCGATCCGAAAGATCGCGGATCTGCTTGACGAGCTGGCAACCGCCGTTCACGAACTCCCTACGCATCAGCTCGCGCGTCAGACTCTGCAACGTGTCTCTGGCCGCTATCTCCGACAGGGCACGTACGTTGTAGAACGAACTTTCGACCGCCTTGTTGCGGCGAAAGCCTCCTTGCGGCGCGAGAGGGGCGGGTGGTGAGTCGAATATTATCTTCTTGCGGTATCGGTAAAGCGGCGTGGGGACGAAGTGGAACCGTCGGGCGGCGAGAAGAGTTTCTGTTACCCAAACTACATCCTCGTGGGGATCGGCGAGAGGAAAGGTGAAGCCGCGTTGTTCGATGAACGAACGACGGTATACATGCATCCAGCAATAGTGTGTCAAGTGTCTGGAAAGCCAGCGCTGCTGGAACCACGCTTCGCCGGCGATCACACCGGTGTCGGGAACATCACGATACACCAAGGTATCCGGCTTTCGGCCTTCGTAGAAATTCCATGCGTTGCCCATCGCGATATCGAGCAGCTCACGTTCGGCCAGACCCACCAGCGTCGCGTACATGTCCGTAAGAGGCAGGTCATCCGCATCTAGGAACGCTACGTAGCGGCCGCTCGCGTGCCGCAAACCAGTATTGCGCGCCACTGCCTGCCCCTGATTCTCCTGTCTGATCACGAGCAGGCGGGTTAGCCCAGTCCCTAGGCGCGCAACCATCGCGGACGAGCCATCGGTGGATCCGTCGTCTACGAAGATCACTTCGTCAGGTACGCGTTGCTGCGCCAGCAAGCTCTCGATGAGCTTTGGCAAGTAGCGGGTCCCGTTGTAGACCGGAATGATGACCGACAGCATGGGGCCGGAGCCAGTATCCGTCGCGCCGGTGTGAGCGGCATTCGACGAGACAGTCTCCACTGTCGAGGACTCCTGCGCCATGCGCCTATTATCGCTCAAGGATGCTACTGAAGCTCCCGCGCCGCTCGAGCGGCAATGGCTCGCTGCGTACGAGCCACTCGCCGCGCGCGAAACCCGCTGTCCATTCCAGTGCAATATAATTGCACTGGCTCGCAGCGACATGCTGCCCATTTCCCAATCGCGCCCAATCGCGCGCCCGTACCGCTCTCCTCAGGGATGAAGATCGCTTTTCACGTCAACCACCTCGACATGCGCGGGACCGGCGTCGCCGTGTTTGACTACGCGAATCATGCCGAACGCCTGCTTGGGCACGAATCGCTGATCGTCTGCCCTTCGGTGAAGGCGCAACCCCATTTTCAGGACGAGCGGGCTGCGCGACGTTTCGAGCAGCGCTTCCCCGTCTATCGGTACGACCGGTTCGACATCTCGCGCTGGGGCTCGGATCTGCTGACGGTGGCGGACTGGTCGCGCCGCGTGAATGGCGACTTGCTGGCGCTGCCTCTGGACAATCGGGCACCGAAAGCGCCCTAGCTGCGTTTCAGCGGTCCTCGAGCAGCGGCCGCACGATTCGGGCCAGCCGCTCGCCGCGCGCGGTCCAAGTGTAGCGTCGGTCGAGCCTTCTCCCGCACGCGCGCGCCCAGGCGCTGCGCCCGCGCCGGATCTTCCGCCAGAGCCCGGACCGCGCCCGCCAGCCCTGCCGCGTCGCCGGGCGCGGTCCACACCGCGTCGTCCCGCTCGAGCACCTCGCGCACCGACGGAAGATCGCTCACCACCAGAGCGCAGCCCGCGGCCATGTATTCGAACAGCTTGATCGGCGAGGTGAACGCGCTGTCGGGATCGGCGCGATTGGGG
>DATJVW010000337.1:0-6797 GCA_035501675.1 Burkholderiales bacterium | reverse complement strand
GTCGCGGGAGAGCCGCACAGCAACGTTCGCATCCTGCAGACTGCCGCCAATATCAAGCTGGTCATGAAGGACGGGCAGATCTACAAGGATCTTCTTTCCCACCGTCGAGCCTAGAGCGACACGCGAAATGCTGCAGACTTTAAACCTGTCTTTGGAGGACGCGAAGCGCGTTGCCGCGGCCGCGCGCTCGGAAGCGGAGAAGAACGGCTGGGCCGTGGTCATCGCGGTGCTCGACGACGGCGGCCACCTCATGTATCTCGAGCGCATGGACGGCGCGCAGAAAGCATCCAGCCGCATTGCCGAGAAGAAAGGCCGCACCGCCATTCTGTTCAAGCGGCCGACCAAGGCCATCGAGCAAGCTGTCTTGAACGAGCGCGTCAGCATGCTCGGTCTTCCAGGTGCTGTGCCACTCGACGGTGGCGTGCCGCTGGTCAAGGACGGCCAATACGTCGGCGGGATCGGGGTGTCCGGCGTCCAATCGTCCCAGGACGGCATCATCGCGCAGGCGGGAGCTGCAGCGCTGTAGCTCGCGCGGTCAGCTGCGGTCGTTGCAACTTCAGAGCCTGTCTATCCCCGCTCGTACCGAACGGTAAGTCCGAGGTAAGCAGCGGCCGGCGGTCATTGTGAAACACCGCTCGCTCCGCTCGAGCGACCGCTCGGCGGCTGCCCTCAACTTAGGTCGTCGACGCACGTTACATGGACACTCGGACCACGGATCCATCTGCCGTGGACCGGTTGAAAGATGGTGCAAGGAGCACACGGACATGAATCAGCTTCTATTGCGAAACGGCCAAACGCTTCGGCGGCAATCGCAGCCGATGCCGGCGCGCAAGACCGTATTGAGTCCAGCGGCCTTGGATCACGGGGTCTACTACGCGGGAATGCTAGGTGGCGCCACCGGCGTGGCGCGCTGGCACGCCAAGAAGCGGCGCTTCGTGTTCGGCGAATACACACTGGGCGCTCAACGCGTTCGATCGGTCGCGCATGTCGCGGATCAAAAGGCGGCCGGCGAGCGCTTTGTTCCGCTCGCGAGGATCGAGCCGAAGGACGCCTATCGCGTCAGCGACTACGCTTTCGAAACAGCCTGATTCCCGCCGGCGCCCCCCGGATTTAACGCTCTATCCCTGTAGTCAATCAGCGACGATCGTCGTTGGTATTGCGCGCTGCGCGCGTCGCGCTCTTCTCCGTTAAGCCGATTTTCCTAAGTTTTCTATGAAGTTAGCCGTTAAAGCATCGTGAACTTGCGGCTGGAACAAGGCTTGCTTTTTGTCCGCCTTGAACGACTGGCCTTGCCTTCGACACCGAGCGTAAGCCCAAAAATCGTTAACCACTTTTTCTGACACCGAGGAGCTGCTGCACATGAAGTCTTCAACAAAACTCAACTCCCTGGCGCTTGCGCTGGCCCTGGCCATCCCGCTCGCAGCGCAGGCCGAATCGAACGTTTCGACCGGTGCGGGCGCACTGACGACGACTGCGCGCGTCGACTTCTCGGTCGTCATCCCGAAGATCCTCTTCTTAAGAGTGGGGTCAGCAGGCGCGGGGATAGACTCGATCGTGTTCACTGTGCCTTCGGGCAGCGTCGGTAACGCCACGCCCATTGCCGGCACGGGCGGTGATTTGACCAACGGCGTTGTCACCGCGGTTGTCCAGGCGAACAGCGGAACCGTCACCTTGAACGCCACAGCCACCGGCGCGCTCTCGGATGGGGCCGGCGACTCGATTAATTACACTCAGATCGTCACGACGGCGGCGACGAACACCACGGCGACGGTGCTTGCAGCGCCGGTTCTCGCCAACGGGACGAGCGGCAACGTCACCCTGACGCCTGTCAGCAAGATCGTGAATCAAGACGCGAAATGGACGTACACCTACTCGAACAGCGCTGTCGTGCCCGCCGGGACCTACGGCGGCGTGAACACGAACAACAGCCGCGTCACCTACACCGCGACCATGCCCTGAGCATAGCGCAGGGCATGGAGACCGAGGGCGACCCCGACAGACACCAATAAAAGAACGCCGCGTGCGAGCGACCCCGGCAGGATCGACAGGCATCGTCACCGCCGGGGCGCTGGTCGCATTTCTGGCGTGTGGGCAGGCGGCCCGCGCTTTCACCGTCAACATCACGGCGGCGAATCCCAAGGCCATCTACCTGCAGGTGGGTGTTGGGACGTTCACCGGAGGCAACTACAACGCCGGCGGGACGCCAGGCAACAACACTACGATCAACACCGTCTCCGTGGGCGTGCCTGCGGCTTCGGTCGGCACCGGCGTTGCTCAGGCGATGACGACCAACAGTGCACAGGCGATCAGCTTCTACGACGGGTTCACGTTCTGCAACACTCCAGCCCAGCTCTACATCGGCGGCTTCTACCGCAACACCACCAACACCGGCGCAGCAACTGTAACGGCCACGTCTCCTGCCAATCTGATCAACGGTACGGGCGACACGATCCCGTTCACGCAGATCAGGTGGACCAGCAGCGGGAATGGTGACGCCGGTGCGCAGCCATTCCCTGCCGGCACGTTCGTGGGCGGCGTGCAGACCATAGGCACGATCAGCCGCAATCAGTGGGCCGAGAGCTGCCACACGTTCTCGTACGCGAACACGAGCATCCGGCCCGCAGGCACTTACACAGGACGCGTGACCTACACGCTGAGCTCGCCATGAGAATGGCGCTCTGGTGCGTGCTCGCACCCGTGATGCTCACTATCGTCACTGGTGCCGTCCCAGCCACTGCAGCGACATTTGTCGTCGACGATGGCGCTTCAGCGCCACAGGAATCGACGGCGCTGCTGCGCTGGCGCCGATTTGCACCATCGAGGGCGAACGATAGCAATACCTTGGAGGGGGCGCTGGCGGTGGTGGTGCGGCTCAACCTGGCGCCCTGGATGCACCGCAGCGGGCGAGTGTTTCTCGCCCTGCCCGAGCAAGGTACTGCTTCGGTGCGCGTCAGCTGGACTACTCAAGGCCGTCTGCTTTCCGGGTCGATCACGCCCGGCAATCGCGTGCTCGTCTATGCGGGACCTATTACGACAGCGCTTCTAGAGGAGACGCTCACCTTGCAAATCGAGGCGGATGGGAGCCGTCTTCCAAATATGCAACGCCTGAAGTTTCACTTCGAGATCGACATAGACTGATGCTGTCCGCCATTCAATACCGGCTGATTGCCGGTGCCATCGCTGCGTGCGCATGGGCTTTCTCCGCGCATGCACAAGCGCAGGGTTTCGCGGCAGTGGTCTCGCCGCCCCGGTTCGAGCTGTCCGTCAAGCCCGGCTCGCGCGTGCGAGAGGTGGTGGAGATCTCGAATGCGAGCCCGCAGTCCGCGACCTATCACGTTCGAACGGGAGACTGGACGCTCGGAGCCGATGCTGGCGTCACATTCCTAGATCGCCTCGCCGCGGGCAGTTGTCGGCCATGGGTGGCGATCGAACGCCGTGACATCGTGGTGCCGGGCGGCGGGCGATACCGTTATCGGTTCGAGGTCACACCGCCCGCCGATGCGTCCGCCGGCGAGTGCCGCTTCGCTCTACTGATCGAAGGGGACGAGCAGATGGTCAAAGCCCCCGGCGGACTCAACATCCCGGTCAGCGGCCGCATCGGCGTGATCGTGTATGTGACCATCGGGTCTGCCGCTCCCGATCTTCAGATCGTCGGCACCGGAATCGGTGAAGCCAATGGCCGGCCGGTACCAGTACTTCAGATCCGCAACGCGGGGAATGCTCACGGGAGGCTCACAGGATTTCTTTCCGGCGTCGACGCGACGGGGCGAACGCTCGAGTTCACTCCGTCCACGCTCCCCATTCTCCCAGACGAAACCAGGCAGATTCCTTTGGTCGCCAGCACCGCGCCCGACACCCCCACCGATATCAGCTATCCCGTGCGGGTCCGAGGCACTCTGGAATGGGGAGCAGGAAAGCGCACGGAGCTTGATCAAGTGTTTGCGCGGTGAGTCCCTGCGTCACCGCCAGCCACTTGTGCCTGTTGTTGGTGTGCGCGCTCGCGCTTACGCGGGCAGCTGCACAGGACAATGGGCCCGACGCGGCACCGGACTATCAGGACCGCTTGATCGACGACGGGAAACTGGCGCCCGACGTGTCCCAGGACATGTACGGGGGAAACAACCCGGAAGGCTGGCCGAGAGCCTTTCGCGCTCAGTTGAGCGCGGGCCGCGTCACCCGCAACGACGCGGCTACAAACGAGACTGGGCTCGTGCTCGGCGGCATGCTGGATACTCCCAACTACGGGGCGTTCACCATCGACGCCAACTTCCGTGCCTCGAACAGCGACGCCTATGGGTCCGGCACGCTGTTCACCTTGTCGCAGCGCGCGCTGCCGATGAACGGCGGTTGGTTCGGCAACAACGCCCTGGGGGTCTTTAACACACCCAGTACCGATCTCGCGCGGCAGCAGTATCGCTTCTACATGCCGACCATTCCCACGCTGGGCGCGGCGACGGAGTGGCGGCGCAATGGTGACCTGCAGTTGAATGCCTCGGTTGGCGAGCCGGGACTCTATACGGGTATTTTCGTGCCGACCTTCGAAAGCCTCGGCGGTCGCGTCGCGACTGGCGGTCTCCAGTATCGATTCTCGAATGAATGGGCGGCCGCCGCGCAGGTCGCAGCTGTCAATGACGTTGCGTTGGGGACCGGGCCGAGTGCGTCGCTCGGGACGACGTCCGCAAGGTCGCTTTATGCAGGAACGGGTTGGGGTACGGCGAATGCACGGGCGCAGCTCAACTTCGTGGACAGCGCCATCGAGGATGGCTCCAACCAGACCGGTGTGTGGTTCGACGCGGGGGGGCGCACCGAACGCGTATACCATTCGTTTGGCGCTTTCTATCTCTCGCCCAATCTGGTGTGGGGGAATCAGCCGCTTCCGAGCAATATCGAGGGCGCCTACTACCGGGCCGACTTTCAGACCCGCCGATGGATGATCGACGGCGGCCTCGACTATGTCGCACCGGTGTCTGGTCCAGGCAGCGCCACGCTGTATGCCGTCGGCAATGTCCGGTATCAGTACTTGACCGGGCTCGGCATTGGCGGCGGAGCCAACGTTCTGGAAGGTGCAACCAACGCGTGGTCGGCGTTCGGGTATGTGGACTACGCCAACCCATGGGGGATCGGCCGCGCTCAGATCAACTACGCAACCGACAGCCAACAGGACAGCACCCAGCTCACGATCGATCAGTCGTGGAATCCGGGCGCCGGGACGAACCTCAGCACGTCGTTGCTCCTGGGGCACCTCGATTCCGGCGGCGCCAGCGCGAACAGCGTTGGCGTGGCTGTGTTCGGCACCCTGCCGCTGGGTGGCCGCCTCACTCTGTCCGCGAACGCCCGCTGGACCAAAGCGTTTGGCGATCTGCCGTCAGAGAATGTGCTCGCCAACCTTGCGCTCAACTGGGGATTTGCGCCGGGCTGGATGGCGAGCCTCAACTACTACGAAAGCCGCAACACAGGCCAGATCCCGCTCGTCGTCACGTCACCCATCCCCACGCTGACGCCGGTCTTCGTTCAGCAGCTCAACGACCGGACGGTATTCCTCGCCTTGCGCTACGAGTGGAGAGGCGGAACCCCGTCGGTGCCGCTGAGCGGCGCCGCAGGTGGCGGCTTTGGCAGCATAGCTGGCGTTCTGTATCTGGACGCCAATGACAACAGCAGATTGGATGCTGGGGAGCAAGGCGCCGCCAACGTCACGATCGTGCTCGACGGGCGCTTCTCGGCGCGCACCGATGCCCAGGGCCGTTTCGAGTTTCCCGCCGTCGGTCCGGGAGAGCACGTCATCGCCGTGGTTCCCGACAATCTCCCGCTGCCGTGGTCCGTCGCAGGCGATGGCCGCGTCAACGTTCAGGTCCGCGTGCGCGACCAGACACAGGTCGATATCCCGGTCCGGCAACTGCGCTGAAGCGCAGTCAGCGACGCTCGCTCACCGCGCGAACGCGCGTCCGTTCGGCTTCAATCGGATGCCCGGTGCGAGGTTCCGCCACGCAAACTCGCTCGGATCGGCGAGCATCGGTCCGGGCGCCTTGCACACCAGGATCTCTTCGGCGATCGGCGCAAAATCGGCGCGGAAGTGCACCGAGCTCTTGTTGACCAGGATAGCCTGGCGCGTGGGCTCGATGCCGACGAAGCGGTACAGCTCCTGGTCGGCCATCTGCGGTTTCTCGCAGGCCACGACCACGCGCACGCCGCCGATCCTGAGACACGCCGAAGGTCCGAGGCTCATCCGGGCGCCGCGGTAGAACGGGCCGGTGCAGGTGACCTTGCCGTCGGACAGGCGTTCAACGTTAAAGCGGCCACGAAACGGTGCGTCACCGGGAATGTTCGACTTGCCGCCGAGAGGGATCTCGATCGCAGCCCCTTGTCCTGCTGCGTGCGCTGCTCTTGCGGCCGATGCATCGACCATCAGCCCCAGCGCTGCGCGCTGTGCGTTCGCGCCCACCAGTGCGCGCAGCATTCCAGTCGTGTCCGACGCGCCGCCCGCGCCCGGGTTGTCCTGTGTATCAGCAATCACAACTGGGCGCGACGCACGGGAGGCTAGCGCCATCGCGCGCTGCACAGCTTCGTCGGGTGCGTATACCGGACAATCGAACGCCGACTCGTGCTCTTGCACCGCGCCGGCCATTGCGTCGGCCGCCCGCGCAGCGGCCACAGGATCGTCCGCATAGGCCACGACCGCCGGTCCGCACTCGGGAAAATCCGCTGCCGGGAAGCCCGGCGTGAATGACAGCGATGCAATCGCGTCGCGCTCGAGGCGCGCCAGCTCTTCGTACAGCGACTTGGCGGGCTCGAGCATCGTG
>DATJVW010000336.1:0-8039 GCA_035501675.1 Burkholderiales bacterium | reverse complement strand
CACCGTCGACAACGGCCCGGAGTTCGACGGCAAAGTGCTCGACCAATGGGCCTACCGGACCGGCGTTCGCCTCTCGTTCATTCGTCCTGGCAAGCCGAACGAGAATGCCTACATCGAAAGTTTCAACGGCAAGTTCCGCGACGAGTGCCTGAACGAACACTGGTTCATCAGCCTCGCGCACGCCCGCAGCGTGATCGAAGCGTGGCGCATTGAGTACAACACCGAGCGACCGCACAGCTCACTCGGCAACCGGACGCCGGAGGAGTTCGCGGCCGACCAGCTCAAGAGGCAAGCAGAACGGCGTATGCTAACCGCGGACTCTAACCCCGTTCCGGACTAAATTGGGTGTCAGGTCGGATGCGCTCATGGCGGCCGTTCTGCGCGGGATGGCCGGGTTTGATGCGCTCGATGCGGATGCCGAGCCGCAGCCACCACACGGCGAGCTTGCTCAAGCCGAAGAGCGCGTGGGGGCTGGCGAAGGGCACGCCGTTGTCAGTGCGGATGGCTTTCGGGAGCCCGAAGTCCTTGAACACCCGCTCGAAGATGGTGAAGGCGTAGGTTTCCTTGGCGCTCCCCAGAGCCTCGCAGGCGAGCAGGTAGCGACTGGCAAAGTCGCTGATGGTCAGCGGATAGCAGTAGCGCCGATCGACGAGCATGAACTCGCCACGAAGACCTGCCCCGCTGTGTCCTGGGCACGACAGGCGGCGTCGTCATGGCCTTTGCACCGACCCGGTCCGGCAAAGGCGTGGGGCTCGTCGTGCCGACCCTGCTCACCTGGCCCAGCTCGGCGGTGATCCACGACATCAATCGAGGGCAGCGTCTACCCGGGTCTGCCTTCTCCAACCAACGATAGCGGAATTGGCTCTCGTGCTCGAAGTAATGCAGCCTGGCCACCAGAGCTCCTCTGCGTTGTCTCGCGGTTGAAACCTCTCACATCCTCGCACTCTGCATGTCGGTAGGGCGTGAGAGCAGCCAATCGAGCGTGACAAAAACGTACCACTTCGCGTGCTGTGACTGATTTGCTTGAAAAATCCGATGATCGACCCTTCGAGTGGTCAATGATTCGTCAATTTCCGCGCGGGTGTCAGGAGACAGCATTCGCTAACTCGCAAGTGCGATTGTGACCATTTTGTGCCCAAATAATCGGCGGGCTTTTCTCACGTCTTGCCTGCCCAATCGCGCATGATCCCGGTGTAGATGTCGACGGCTTCGCGGATGCGGACCACGCTGCACCATTCATCGGTCTGATGCGCCTGGCCGGGTTCGCCGGGTCCGAGGATGATCGTGGGTGGACCTCCAAGCGCGGGTGCGAGCACCGACGCGTCGCTGAAGAACGTCGCCGCACCGGGTACCACGTCGTTGCCTGTGACGCTCGAAGTGATATGGGCTACACGACGCACCCAGTCGACCTCCGGTGAAGTCCAGATGCCCGGCAGGTCGAGAAACGCCTCGAGGCGTGCGTCATTGCCTACGCGCTTCTGCAAGGTCTCGCGCAGCGCGGCGTGGTCGACCGACGGAATAGTGCGAATGTCGATGCCGATCTCCGTGCGGTCGGGGACCGAGTTGATGTTGATGCCGCCGTGGACGGTGTTCACGCTGAGCGTGGGCCGGCCCAGCGTCTCGTGCGACTTTGCGTCGAACGCGAACGACTCGAGCCGAACGATCACCCGTGATGCCTTGTAGATGGCGTTGTCGCCGTGTTCGGGCATCGAGCCGTGCGCTGTCACGCCGGTGCTCACTGCGGTGAGCCACAGCGCACCCTTGTGCCCGATGCACACGGTATTGCCGGTCGGCTCGCCCACAACCATCGCCCCCGCGGAGCCCAGATCACCTTCCTTGACCAATGCCCTCGCGCCCGTGCACCCGGTCTCCTCGCCGGCGGTGATGACCAGTCGAAGGTTCGGCGGGTTCGAGTCGCGCGCTACGTCCATCGCCGCGCAAACGAACGCCGCGACGCCGCTTTTCATGTCGCTCGAGCCGCGACCGTGAACGCGGCCGTCGCTGACTTCGCCCGCAAACGGGTCGCGCACCCAGGCGCGCGTACCGAGCGGAACGACATCGATGTGTCCGGTAAACACGAGCGGCGGGTCCTCGGATGCGCGGGGCAACGTCGCGATCAGGCTGGCGCGCTCGGAACCAAACTCGCGCAGCGAAATGTCGAAACCCCCACCGTGCAACACCTCCGCGAGAAACGCCGCGCAACGACGCTCCTGCCCGGGCGGATTGACGGTGTCGAAACGGATGAGCTGCCGCGTGAGTTCGACGGGATCGTACGATACCTTGCTCATTTCTTCTCCATGGCGAACGGTACACCTGCTGGTGGTTCGATCACAGATCGAGCACCAGTCGCCGGGAACGCGCACGCGAGCAGCAGATCATCATCGAGCGGTTGCCAGCGCGCTCCTCGGGCGTGAGCAGCAGATCGCGATGGTCCGCTTCGCCGGCGAGCAACATCGTTTCGCACGTGCCGCACACGCCTTCCTCGCACGAGCTCGGGACGTCGATGCCGGCTTCACGCACGACTTGCAGGATCGTGTGATTCGCAGGCACAGTCAGCACGAGCTCCGAGCGTCGCAGCTCCACTTCGAACGCCTGGTCCCTGCTGTGATCGATGGCCGGTGCAGCGAACCACTCGAAATGCACGCGCGAGGGAACCCATCGTGCCGTCGCCTCCTTCACGGCCGACATCAAGCCGACGGGTCCGCAGCAGTATACGTGCGTGCCCGCACTTTGCGCGGCGAGCAGTCTCGCAACGTCGAGCACCGGAACTTCGCTGAAGTGTGCGGTCACGCGAGCGCCTCCCAGCGCCCGCAGCTCATGGTAGAACGAAGCATGGCCCTCCGAGCGGGCGCAGTAGTGGAGCGTCCACTCGTGCCCCTGCGCAGCGAGCGCCTGGGCCATCGCGTAAATGGGCGTGATACCGATACCGCCCGCGATCAGCAGGCTGCTCTGCGCCTCGGGGGCGAGTTCGAAATAGTTGCGCGGCACGCTGATCGCAAGGACGCTGTCGGCTTCGACCGCGTCGTGCATGTTGAGCGAACCGCCGCGGCCGGTCGGCTCCTTCTTGACCGCGATGGTGTATCGATTGCTCACCTTGATGTCGCCGCACAGCGAGTACTGGCGCACCAGGCCGGACGGCAAGTGGACGTCGATGTGCGCCCCGGCGGTGTAGCTGGGCAGGGGCCGGCCGTCGGCAGGCGCGAGCTCGTAGCCGCGCACGTCGACGGCGATGTCGCGAACGGAAACCACGCGTACGCGTCGCAGCTCCTGTGCGGGGATGCCGCTCATCGGTTCATATTCGCGGAATGCGCCGACGTCTCGCGCGACCGCCGGGTCTGCATCGGCGGAAACGGTGGACGGCCGATGACGCCCAGCACATGTCGGGCTGGCTCAGTACTGCCGTTCGAGATCGACGACGTTGGTCAATGGTTGGCCGTTGAAGAAGCGCCGCACGTTGTCGAAGAAGAGGTCGAGCGTACGGGGAACGTACTCGTCGATGTCGTCGGAGAGCACGTGCGGGGTGATGATGAGGTTCGGCGTGTCCCAATACGGCCAGTCCTTCGGCGGCGGCTCCGGATAAGTAACATCGATCAGGGCGCCGCCGAGCTGTCCGACCCGCAGCGCGGAGTCCAGCGCCGCTGGATCGACGAGGCCTCCGCGCGACATGTTGATGAACCCGGCACCGCGCCGCATGAGAGCGAACTCGCGCGCCCCGAACAGGAAACGCGTCTCGGCTGTCAGCGCCGCGTTGAGCAGCACGAAATCCGCGCGCGGCAGAAGCTCGTGCAGCATTTCGGGTCCGTGCATCTCCTCGCACGCCGGATGCGGCGCACGACTCTTGCGGATGCCGAGCACGTGCATCCCGAACGCCCTGGCGTGCTCTGCCGCGCCGCCGCCGATGCGTCCGACACCGACGATGAGCAGCGCCTTTCCGGCGAGCGTGGTGGTGAAGATGCGATTCCATTCGTGTCGCTTGTGGCTCGCCGCCAGCTCGGGCAGGCGGGCGTTGAGCATGAGCAGCGCCATCAGCGCCGATTGCGCCGCCTTGGGCACGTGCGCGCCGCTGTTGGTGAGTATCGTCACGCCGGTCGGGACCCAATCGAGAGGGAGCAGGTAATCGACGCCTGCGCCGAGGATCTGCAGCAGTTTCAGATGCGGCGCATCCTTGGAAAGGGTGTCTTTCGGAAACCGGTAAGTGATGATGGCGTCGGCGGACTGCGCCTGCTCGGCGTAGTTCTCCTGGTCGAATCCCCACGTCGTTCGAATGCGCACTGCGACGTCGCGGTGGCGTGCGAGCGCCTTTTCGTACTGATCGGGCCGGACGATGAACACCGGCATCAGTGAACGCGCGTTCTCGACGTGCACGTGAAGCGGGCGCTCGGGCGTGAACGCCGCACCGGCCGCGCTTTGCGTGATCGTGGTCATGCCCAGACCCCACTCATCGCCGACTCGCGTGTCTCCGGTTCACGTGGCCTCGGCCGTGGCCACCGGCTCGCCTTCGCGCAGCCCCCGCGATGCAGGGCCGTCGGGACCGATCACTCGATCGAGCACGCGATTGGCGATGCGATGAACGATGTATTCCTCCGGCGAGTAGCGTCCCGGCTGGTAGGCCCCCGAGGCCATGCCCCTCTGCACGTTGGGATTGATGACCAGGTCCTCGCGCACGATCTGCGAGTACTTGTCGTAGTACGCGGGCCCCACGATCTCGCCGAAGTCCGGTCGCTCGACCGTCGTTTTCGGGAACGTCCAGTTCTCGTAGAGCCGCAGCTTCTGCGGGCCTTCGGGCAGGTACTGCCTGAACTTCATGTACGACGACGTAAGGATAATCTGCACGCTGGGCTGCACCCAGATGTGGAACAGTCCCGCCGCCTTCACCGGGTCGACGCCGGGAATCTCGGGCAGGCCCGAGTACGCGACGATGCTGCGCTTGCTGAACATCGCCTCCCACGGCCCTTTCGTGCGCTCGAAGCGCCAGTTCTGCGGCTTCGCCGGGTCCATGTGCTTGCGATGGATCGTCATCGCGTGATAGTTCTCGAACGCGTTCTCGAGCCACACCTTCCAGTTGCAGGCGACCTCGTACTCGTCGCGATGCGTCCACTGCATGTTCTCGAGGTCGTAGTCGGCGACGAAAGCCGGGAGGTCGCCAAGCCAAGTCACGAGCGGCGGCGCGTTCTCGTTGAAGGTAATGAAGACAAAGCCCCCCCACGTTTCGGAGCGTACCGTCGCGAGGCTGTAGTCCTTCGGAGCGAACCCCTCTGCGCCGGCCATCGGCGGCGGCGAGCCCGGTGTGCCCATCAGTGTGCCGGACAGGGCGTACGTCCAACTGTGATATGGGCAGACGAAGGCACGGCAATGCCCCGCTCCTTCGGCAACGATCGCGCCGCGATGCCGGCATACCGCCGAATGCACGCGCACGTGGCGCTTCTCGTCGCGCACGACGATCAGCGGCCGGCGCAACAACTCGATACAGAAGAAGTCTCCCGGGTTGGGCACCTGATCCACCCGGCCCACGCATAGCCAGTCCTTGCGAAACAGGTTTTCCATCTCCCGCGCATACCACTCGTCGGATGCGTAGCACCATCCGGGCAATGTCGACGCCTGGTGCAACGGCAGACGCGTGGCAGCATAGTGGTGCGAGGCAAAGACGTCGATCGTCATCGTCTAATCTCCGGAAAGGTGTGCTGATCGGTGCGAGGATCGAGCAGGCGCGCGAGCGCAGTTCTCATTGCCAGCGAAAGCAACCGCAGCCACGCTGGATGAACTAGTCGACTAGTTGACATAGTATCGCACCCGGGCGCCGGGTTCAACCGCTGCCTATCAGGCCGCGCGCCGAGCACGCGGGGGCTTGGCAGAGGCACCTGCCCGCCCGACTGCCGCGCCATTCCCGCGCTCGTGCGCGCGGCTTTGTGCGGAGAAGGTCGCGGCATTGCTAATGTGCTCGCGCATCCGGGTAGCGGCGTCCTTGGGCTCACGCGCCTCGAGCGCCTCTAGGATGCGCCGCAACTCGCTGTATCCCGACCGCATGCGAGCGGCCGAAGGAGGCGCCGAGGTCTTGAGCCACTGCACCTTGTCGAACAGGTTGGCGAGGATCTCGGCGATCAATGCGTTGCCTCCGGTCCGGTACAAGGTCACGTGGAACAGCGCGTCGAACTCGTTAAAGTCGTCGAAGGCACGCGTGCTCAGGTTTGCTACCCCCTTGGGACAGAAGGCCGCGAACGCACGCCGCAGCTTGCGCAGGTCCTCGTCGCTCATCGCGCGCGCGGCCAGCTCCGTAACGTGCGTCTCTAGCACCAGCCGCAGGTCGACCAGATCCGCGATCTCCCGCTCGGTCAGCGACTTGACGTAGGTGCCGCTCTGCGGGCTGACTGCAATCCAGCCATCGCTCTTGAGCTTCGCAAGTGCAGTGCGGATCGGCGAGCGACCCAGCCCTAACTCCTTGGCGAGCTGCGCTTCCGAGAGCCGCTCGCCCGGCACGTAGCGGAAGTCGAGGATGCGCTTCTTGATCGCAGCATAGGCGTGCACGGCCATGTTGGAATCACTCGCGTGGCGCGCGATGGAAGGGTCGGTCATATCGGCTCAGAACGACGCGAGGCTCGCATTGGCGAGATCGGTGATCAGCATGTGGCCCGGCTTGTGGGTGATTGAGAACGGCGGTCGCGCCGCCTGGATCGCCGAATGCGGCGTCACGCCGCATGCCCAGAACACGGGCAGCTCATCCGGAGCGACGTCCGTCGTTCCGATGCCAAGGTACGACTTCCGCAGGTCATCGATACCGATCAGCGACGGCGCACCCAGATGGACGGGCGCCCCGTGGACACGCGGAAAGCGCGACGTTATCTGTACCGCACGAATGGCATTAGCCGCGTTAAGCGGGCGCATCGACACGACGAGCTTTCCCCTGAAACGTCCGGCGGGCGTCGTATCGACATTAGTGACGTACATCGGCACGCTTTCGCCGCGCTCGATGTGCTTGAGAGGAATCCCGGCTTCCAGCAGCGCCGATTCGAACGAGAAGGAACAACCGAGCGCGAACGTAACAAGATCGTCGCGCCACAGATGCGTGACGTCGTTCAACTCCTCGACCAGCTCGCCGTTGCGGAAGACGCAGTAGGCCGGCAAGTCGCTGCGGATGTCGATGTCGCGGCCAAGCTCGGGCAGCGCCGGATCGCCGACGTCCGACATCGAGAGCAGCGGGCATGGCTTGGGATTGCGCTGGCAGTAAAGGAGAAACTCGTCCGCCCAGGCCTTGGGGAGGATGCAGATGTTCGCCTGAACGAAGCCCTCGGCGAGTCCTGCGGTGTGAGTCACGTACTCGCGCACCCGGATGCGACGCCGCTCGAGTTGCGCCCGCGACGCCGGTTGTGAACCGGATGGTGAATGATCGGGCGGCATCATGCGCGTTCCTCTTGCTGTGGGATGCGCTCGGGATATTGCAGGCCGTGCACCCCGGCGTACCCGACCGCGTGCGATGGCGACCAGTTTTCGAGCAGCTCGGGCGCAAGTTGATACACCTCGATGGCGAGCGGTCTGCAGGTCTTGGCAGGATCGCCTGCGTTAGGCCCCCACATGGGCACCGACAAGTCGCCGTGCGGGCACGCCGAGATTGCGCACAGCAGGTCCGTCTCGGCAATGAATTCGAAATAGTCCCCCTTCTTGGCTGGCGAAGGTTTGGCGAAGTAGCGACCATCGCGCGTGAGGCCGGTCACCTGGAACATGTTGAGGTTGTCGTGGATGTCGTACTCAGTGAGCCCGTACGCGATCACGGCGCGCGTGAGGTTCGAGTGACAGCAAAGATCGAACGACTCGCCGTTGAGCAGTTGGTGTACGTACGGGTCGCAGCGCGTGCCGAGCAGGTCGTGGCAGCCGGCACCGTCCGGGTCGATGCCGTATTGGACCGTTTCGTTCACCACTGTGGCGAGCGGCCGGAGGAACGGCAGGCACGACCAAAAACGGTCGAACCTCGTCATGTGCGCGGAATGCAGCTGCTTGGTGCGCCCGGACCAGAAGTGCTCGCGCGGATTGTGCAGGTTCCACAGATC
>DATJVW010000335.1:0-7125 GCA_035501675.1 Burkholderiales bacterium | reverse complement strand
GCCCCCGGATTCCGCTGCGCTTCATCCGGGCTACGGGGCCTGATGCAGTGTAGCCTGGATGGAGCGAAGCGTAATCCAGGAATCTCACGCCCCGGATTCCGCTGCACTTCATCCGGGCTACCGACTACGAGCCCTGTTTCGCCCACGAATCGCGCATCGTGACCGCGCGGTTGAACACCGGCTTCCCCGGCCGGTGATCGCTCTGATCGGCGGCGAAGTACCCGTGCCGCTCGAACTGGAACCGCTCCTCGGCCTTGGCCTGCGCCAGCGCAGGCTCGACGAAAGCGGTGATCACTTTCTTGGCGTTCGGGTTGAGGTCCTGCAGGAAGTCGCGACCGCCCGAGCCGGGGTTGGGCACCGCGAACAGACGGTCGTAGAGCCGGACCTCCGCCGCTACGGCGTGTGCCGCCGAGACCCAGTGGAGATTCCCCTTCACCTTCTTCTGCTCCGACCCGGACGAACCGCTGCGCGTCTCGGGCAGGTACTCGCAGTGCACCACTGCAACAGCGCCGCTGGCATCCTTCTCGTAGCCGGTGCACTTCACGACGTAGGCATAGCGCAGCCGCACTTCGTTTCCCGGGTAGAGACGGTAGTAGCCCTTGGGCGGGTCGATCTGAAAATCCTCGCGCTCGATCCACAGCTCGCGCGCAAAGGGCATGCCGCGCTTGCCCAGCTCCGGCTTTTGCGGATGGTTGGGCGCCTCGCAAGTCTCCTCTTTGCCCTCGGGGTAGTTGTCGATCACCAGCTTGACCGGGTCGAGCACGCCGATGCGCCGCTGCGCGCGCGCGTTCAGGTCCTCGCGCATGCAGTCTTCGAGGATCGTGTAGTCGATCCAGGAGTCGGCTTTCGACACCCCGATGCGATCCGCGAACAAACGGAAGCCCTCAGGCGTGTAGCCGCGTCGGCGCGCGCCCACCAGCGTCGGCATGCGCGGATCGTCCCAGCCGTCCACGTGCTTCTCCTCGACCAGCTGGATCAACTTGCGCTTGGAGAGAACGACGTAGGTGAGGTTCAGCCGCGCGAACTCGATCTGCTGCGGCAGCGGGCGTTTGAGGATCCCGAAATCCGCCAGCCGCTCATTGAGCCAGTCGTACAGGGGACGATGGTCCTCGAACTCCAGCGTGCACAGCGAGTGGGTGATGTTCTCCAGCGCGTCGGACACCCCGTGAGTGAAGTCGTAGCTGGGGTAGATGCACCACTTGTCGCCGCTGCGGTGGTGGTGTGCGTGGCGGATGCGGTAGGCTGCCGGGTCGCGCAGGTTGATGTTGGGGGAGGTCATGTCGATCTTGAGCCGTAGCACATACTTGCCGTCGGGGAATTCGCCCGCGCGCATGCGGCGGAACAGGTCGAGGCTTTCGTTCGCCGGGCGGTCGCGCCAGGGCGAGTTGCGCCCCGCTTCGGTCAGCGTGCCGCGCATCTCGCGCATCTCGTCGGCCGTCAGCTCGTCCACGTACGCGAGCCCGTGCTGGATGAACGCCTCGGCGAACTCGTACAGATAATCGAAGTAGTCCGAGGCGTAGTACAAGTGCTTGCCCCAGTCGAAGCCCAGCCAGTGCACGGCGTCGAGGATGGAGTCGACATACTCCGTCTCCTCCGTCACCGGGTTGGTGTCGTCGAAGCGCATGTGGCAGATGCCACCGTAATCCTGCGCGACGCCGAAATTGAGGCAGATCGACTTCGCGTGCCCGATGTGCAGATAGCCGTTGGGCTCCGGCGGGAAGCGAGTGCGGATGCGCGCGGGGTCCTTGGAGGCACCCTGCTGCACCGCCGCGGGCCCGGGTCGGCCGGCCCAGGTACGCGAGGCGTACTTCCCCGTCGCGAGGTCCTGGTCGATGATGTTGCGGATGAAGTTGGTGACGTGCGTCGGCTGGGCGGGGCCGGGCTTCGTCGCGGGTGCGGTGGACATGGGTGCGCGGATGAGGGCAGGTGAGGCTGAATTTTACCGCACGCGGGCCCTGCCGCAGCGTGGCTGTGGCGACGCGCGCGACTTCAGGCGTGGCGCAAGCGCCGCGCAATCAGGTGATCGAGTGACAGCTTGCCCGGGCCGTGGAAGAAGCTTACCGCCAGCAGCGCGCCCCACAGGACGTGGTCCTTGATGCCGGCCTCGCTGATGTCGGGATAGGACGTGGCGGCGACCAGGTTGAATGCGAACGCGGCCAGCGCGACGGCTCGACCGCCGATGCCGAGCGCGAGCAGGGGCGGCAGGCACAGCTCCGCGGCGGTGCCGAGGTACGCGGCCAGCTCGGGCGGCAGGAGCGGGACCGCGTACTCGTTCTCGAACAGCGAGAGCGTCGAGTCCCAGCTCTGGATCTTGGTGAGCCCCGACAGGAAAAACGCCTTCGCCACGTACAGCCGGATGGCGAGATCGAACAGCGGCGAGACGAGCTCGATGGCCTTGATCGCCTTGGATATCGGGTTCGCGAAAGCGATCAGCCTCATGTCGTTGCTCCTTTGTCGTGGCGGAACGCGACGAGCGTCCGACCCAGAACGTGCCGGCGAAGCAGCGCTGCGAGATCGAGCCCCGGCTCGGCTTCTTCCGCCTGCGCGTACGCTTGCGCAAGCGGCCGGTCGGCCGCGATCGCCTGCAGCAGCGCCCGTTCGCCCGCCGACAGCCGCTCCAGCTCAACGGTCTCGCCGCGGCGGATCACCAACACCGCGTCGCCGCCGGCACGCAGGTCCACGCTTTGGTCCCCGCTGAACCCGGGTTGATTGACCTCCCAGATGCGCAGGATCGGATAGGGCGAGCAGACGATCCGGCTCGCGGGATGCAGCTCGAAGCGCAGCGTGGGGAGCACGTCCTGCGGCACCGCGGCGAGCGCCCGAAGATCGAGCGGCGCCGCGTCGGCTGCATGAAAGCAGCGCTCCGTGGCCCATTCCAGGCGCGCGACGTCGGGAAGATACGCGTGCTGCGCCGCGGGCGGCCACCTCGCAAGAAAATCGCCGAACTCGGCGCCGAAGTCGTTGAGGTCCCCGGATTGGGAAGGGTAGCGCTCGGCGTAGGCAGCAGCGGCGGTTTGGAAGAACGGCTCGCCAACCAGCGCGAGGACGACGGGATAGACCTCGCGCAACGCTGCGCGGTAGTTCTCCAGCACGTTGTTGCGATACACGTCGATCCGCGCCTGCGCGTCGAGGCCGCGCCCGGAGACGATCGAGTCGGCCAGCGGGCGCTCGTCGCGCCCGATCATCGCGCGCTCGAACGCGGCCTGGAGCTCAGGCAGCGACGGCATCGGCTCCCTCGAGGACCTGCGTGGCCTTCCCCGCCTCGCCGAGCAGCACCGCCAGCGGCGGGATGTCGGTGTCCCACTCGATGAGCGTTGGGCGCGGGCCCAGACGGGCGATGGTCTCGCGGTACAGGGACCACACTTCGTTTGCGACGGGCGCGCCGTGTGTGTCGATGAGGCACGGCCCGCCGTCGTCGAAACCGGCCAGGTGGATCTCCCGCACCGCTTCGGCAGGGACCGCTGCGAGGTACGTCAGCGGATCGAAGCCGTGGTTCACTGCGTTGACGTAGACGTTGTTGACGTCCAGCAGGATGCCGCAACCGCTGCGCCGCGCAACCTCGATCAGGAACTCCCACTCCGGAATCGTGGAGTGGCGGAACCGCAGGTAGCTGGAAACGTTCTCGATCAGGAGCTGGTGGCTGAGGGTCTCCTGGGTCTCGTCGATTCGGGCGCAGATGTGGGTGAGGGCCTCCTCGGTGTAAGGCAGCGGCAGCAGGTCGTTGAGGTGACGCCCCGCAGTCCTGCTCCAGCACAGATGCTCGGACACCAGCCCGGGATCGTATCGGCGGATCAGCCGTGCGAGCTTGCGCAGGTGGTCGAGATCGAGCGAAGCGGCCGAGCCCAGCCCCAGCCCCACGCCGTGCAGGCTCAGGGGGTAGTCGGCCCGGATGCGCTCCAGGAACCGATGCGGCTGCCCGCCGTCGCCGAAATAGTTCTCGCTGTGCACCTCGACCCACCCGATGTCGGGGCGGGACTCGATGATCTCGCGACAGTGCGGCGCGCGCAGACCGATCCCGACGCGCGTCGGAATCGCCACCGAGTCGCGGCCTGTGCGCCCCGCGTCCGGCATGGCGCCGTCCCTACTTCTTGGTGACGACCACCGTGCCGCCTACGATCTTCTCGCAGGTGCCTTTCGGGACGTAGACCCACTCCTCGCCGCCGTCGGACTTGGCCTGTCCCGCGCAGGAATGTTTGCCGGTGCCGCAGTCGTTCTTGCCCGTCTTCGCGATGCCGGCGCATTTCTCCATGTCGCCTTTGGCCGCGAGCGCGCTCGTGCCGGCCGTGGCCAGCCCGACTGAGAGCAACGTCGCAACGGCGGAGCGAATGACGAATTCAACCTGCTTCATGACGATCTCCCTGGAGTCGAGTTGCGGTCAGTTGTTGTTACGTACCGGGCCCGCGTCTGGATGCGTGGCCAACTCAGCTCGGGCCAGGCTGACCAGGCGCAGGAGATCGCTTTCTCAGCGCTCCGGGGTAGGCTATCGCCGTCCCGCACAGAGCGAGAACGCATCCCAGACCAGTGTCCACCAGCCGCACCCAGAGCAGGGGCCGGTCTCCGCCTTGGTGGAGGAGCGCGAGATCGAGCAGCACCATGACAAACGCAGTGACGAGTCCGACCCCGAGCGCGTAGTTGCCCTTCAGCCCGATCGGAGCGAAGAACGCCAACAGCAGCGCCCAGCCGATCAGCACCCACGCCTGGTGGCCGAACAGGACCACGAGCGCTGCCAGTGCGATGCCGCCGGTCGTTCCGATGAAGCGCTGGACCGTGAGCTCGAGGCTCTTCGGGCCGTCCGGGCGCATGACCAGCAACGCGGTGATAGTGACCCAGAAGCCTCGTTGCACGCCCACCGCCTGGGTCGCGGTCGCGGCAATGACGGCGACGGCGGTGTAGCACAGCGTGAACCGCAGGCCCGCGACGGAGCGCCCGGACAACACCAGCCGCAGCCCCTCGCTCCATGTGGGCAGGGGCTGGAGGTCTTGGGCCCGGCGTATGAGGTTACCGACGAGCACGAGCAGGCACGCGAACACGCCCCCCGCGAAGAAGCTCACCGCCGCGCGCGGATCGTGCACGCCGGCACCGGCACCGATGACGACGCTCACGGCAGCGAAGCGGGACACCAGCTCGAGAACCCGGTGAAGGTCGGATACCCAGGCGGCCGCAAACGCGGCGACCGCGACCAGCAGGAGCGAGAGCCAGAAGTCGCCGGCGGTGGTGGCGCCGATGGCCGCGCCGGCAGTCATGCACGCGCTGGTGGCGAGCATGAGCGTGAGCCGCTCGCGCAGGTTGCCGCCGATGTCCGCCAACATGGGAAACAGCGCACCGATGGCGGCCACGACCCCGACGAGAGGCCGCCCCATCGATATGCCGATGATCGCAGGCACGCCACAGGCGACGGCAAACCGGACGCCGAGGACCCAATGCAGCCGAGCGGCTTGGAGCTGGGACAGGGCAGCGGAAGCAGCCTTCTGCGCGCTGAGCCGGATCATCCGAGAAACGACGGCTCAGTTGCGCCCACCGGACGACGCCAGCGCCTCCAACACCGCCTGGGTGATCTCGCGGGTGCCGTCGCTGCCCCCGAACTCGAACGGCTTCGCGCGCTGCCGGGCGAACACCGAACGGACGGCATCCTCGAGCAGTCGCGCGGCTTCACTCAATCGCGCGTCGCCCTGCCGCTCGCCGAGCCACTCCAGCATCATCGCCGCGGACAGGAACATGGCGGTGGGATTGGCCTTTCCGCTGCCGGCAATGTCCGGCGCAGTGCCGTGGCAAGGCTGAAACATGCCGTGCGCGTCGCCGATGTCTCCGGACGGAGCCATGCCCATCCCGCCGATGAGGCCCGCGGCGAGATCGGACAGGATGTCGCCGAACATGTTCTCGGTGACCAGCACGTCGTAGTTCCAGGGCTGGCGCACGAGGTTGAGCGCCATCGCATCGACGTTGCAGAAGTCCGCCGGCGCATCGGGATGACGCGTAGCGACTTCGGAGAACACGCGATGCATGAAAGCCTGCGACAGCAGAACGCCCGACTTGTCCACGCAAGTCACCTTGCCAGGGCGGCCGCTCGAGCGCCGCGTCCGCGCGAGGCGGAAGGCATACTCGAACACCCGCTCGCACCCGGCCCGGGTGATGCGCATCGTGTCTACTGCGGTGTCGGCGTCCTGCATCACGCCCCGGCCGCGCGACCAGTACAGCCCCTCGGTCTGCTCGCGCAGGATCACGAGGTCAATGTTCTCCGCACGCGGGTCGCGCAGCACGGTGGGAAGCCCGGGCAGCGCCCGGATCGGACGCACGCCGGCATACAGCGCCAGGTGGACCCGAATGTCGAGCTGGGGCGCGATCTCGGTGCCGTCGGGGTAGCGCACGTCGGGCAGACCCATAGCGCCGAACAGAATGGCATCGGCGCGCTCGCATTCGCGCATGGCTTCCTCGGTGAACGCACTTCCCGTCTCCCGGTACGCATTCGCCCCGCCGGGCAACCGGTTCCAGTCGAAGCGCAGGGCCATGCGGCTGGACAGCGCTTCCAGCACACGAAGGCAGGCGTCCATCACCTCGACGCCGATGCCGTCACCGGGCAATACGGCTATGCGCAACTGTGATCCGCTCGCCATCGCTCTCCTCGTCGATCGACGCTCTCTCCCCAGCGTGCGGCGAGAGTGTACCGCGAGCGGCGAGCGTATACTCTTCGCGGCGAGGATTGCCCGACAGCCGAGGTGCAGAGTGACTGCCTACGTCATAGGCCATATCAGCGTGAAGGATCCGCAGAAGTGGGCCGAATACCGCAGCCGAGTTCCCGCGACTCTCGCCGACTGGGGAGCGGAGCTGGTGCTGCGGGGTCGACGCGTCGCGGTGCTGAGCGGCGAGCACCGATACGACGATGCCGTCGTGATCCGGTTTCCCGATGCCCGCGCGGTCGCGGGATGGTACGGTTCGCCGGGCTACCAAGCGCTGATCCCGCTGCGCGAGCAGGCCGCCGAGATGGTGTTGATCAGCTATGACTCCTAGCGGGCGCGATGAGGACGATCAAGATTGCCGCATTGCCCGATCGGGATCACCCGCCGGAACGATGCGCCCTTCTTCAAGGCGATTGTTCCGGTCGACCAGCTTGTCCTCAAGTACGAGCGG
>DATJVW010000334.1:0-3724 GCA_035501675.1 Burkholderiales bacterium | reverse complement strand
CAAACTGCCGCCGAGCGACGCCCCGCCCGCGCCATCCCCGGGTCCGATCGCTGTGGCCGCTGCAAAGCTGACAATCACCGCGATCGGTGACTCTCATCACAGCCGGGAATTCTAGAACGTGCGAACGTACATTATGGACTAGGTTAGCGGACGCGCCTTGTGTGCGACCAACCTTCAATGACCGACTGCTTGCGGCGCCCTGAGGGCGCCTTTTTATTTGTCTCCATTCATCCTGGTATGCGAGGTCTTCCATGAGCGATATCTCCCGCAATGGCCGCTACCTGGTATGTCCGCTGTGTCAGGGCAAGGGCAAAATGCATCGCTCGGAGCTGGCGGCCACCCTGGCCAATCACGCCTTTGAGACCCGGCTGGCGGACTGCCGGCGGCAACTCCTGAATTCGGACGAGAGTTTGCTGAATGCGGCGGAAAAGGATTTCAGGCAGGAAGTATTGAAAGGGCCGGTGACGCGCATCCTGTGGCGTCGCAGCTCGAAGGAATAGCGTGTAGGAAGGCGGGTGGCTGGTCCCGCCTGTCACGGTACCGGAGGCGGACAATCGCCATGACCGAGACTGAGCTTCAGCAGGCCGATTCCATCCTCGGACAGTTCAACGATCGACGCGCCAACTTGATAGCCATACTCCAGGACATCCAGGAACGGTTTTACTACCTGCCGCAGGAAGTGCTGGCGCGGGTAGCGCGCAAGCTGCGCATACCGCTGACGGATGTGTATCAGGTAGCAACGTTCTACCGTTGCTTCAGCCTGGTTCCTCGCGGCCGGCATCAGGTCCAAGTATGCATGGGCACGGCATGTCATGTGCGCGGCGCCCCGCGCGTGCTGGATCGCATCCTCACCGACCTGAGGCTGGCCGAGCCCGGCACCACGCGCGACCGGCAGTTCACGGTGCTAACGGTGCGGTGTGTCGGCTGTTGCGGCCTGGCGCCGGTGGTGCGTGTGGATAACCACACCCATCCTCACCTGACGCAAGCCAAGGTGCGTGGAGTGCTCAACAGGTACCGGCTGAAGCCAGCCGCGGAGGCCGCTTCTGAAGAAACAGGAGATCGCGATGCCACGGCTCAAGTCGGTTGAAGAACTGGAGACGTTTCGCGCCGGACTACTCGCAGCTCGCGACGCCCGGCGGCCCTGCCTGACGGTGTGCGCGGGCAGCGGCTGCACGGCAGCGGGCGCCCACGACGTGCTCGACGGTTTGCGCAAGGAACTGGCCAGGCACGGTCTCGAAAAAACCATCGACGTGAAGAGCACCGGCTGCCACGGCTTCTGTGAGCGCGGCCCGCTCATGATCGTCTGGCCCGAGGGCACTTTCTACAACCAGGTGACTGCCAGCGACGCGAAGACGATCGTCGATAGCGTCAGCAATGGCCACGTGCCGGTGGAGAAACTGCTCTACCGCGACCCGGTTACAGGCCAACGCGTGGTGCGGGAGGAAGAAGTTCCCTTTTACGCCCGACAGCAGCGAGTGCTGTTCGGCAACAACGGCAGGATCGATCCCAAGAACATCGAGGACTACCTCAACGTCGGCGGCTATCGAGCTCTGGGACATGCGCTGACCACGATGGAGCCCGGGCAGATCGTGGACGCAGTTACCCGCTCCGGCCTGCGGGGGCGCGGGGGCGCCGGTTTCCCCACCGGCGTCAAGTGGAGGGTATGCCGAACCAATCCCGCGCCCCGCTACCTCATCTGCAACGGCGACGAAGGCGATCCCGGCGCATTCATGGACCGCAGTCTGCTCGAGGGCAATCCGCACAGCGTTGTCGAGGGCATGATCATCGGCGCCTTCGCGCTCGGCGTGGAAGAAGCTTACGTGTATGTGCGCGCCGAGTATCCGCTGGCCTGCGAGCACCTGCGCGCCGCCATCGATCAGGCGGAAGAGTACGGCCTCCTGGGAGACGACATCCTTGGCACTGGCATGAAGCTGCACATTCACGTGGTCAAGGGCGCGGGGGCGTTTGTGTGTGGTGAAGAGACGGCACTGATTGCCTCCATCGAGGGCCGGGTAGGCGAACCAGCCCCCCGGCCCCCGTATCCCGCGCAAAAGGGCCTGTGGGGCCGGCCGACGATCATCAACAACGTGAAGACCTGGGCCAGCGTACCGGTAATCATCAATCGCGGCCCGGAGTGGTATGCCAACATCGGCACGGAAAAGAGCAAGGGCACCATGGTCTTCTCGCTCGTCGGCAAGATCAACAACACCGGTCTGGTCGAAGTGCCCATGGGCATCACGCTGCGGGAAATGATTTACGACATCGGCGGCGGCATTCCCGGCGGCAAGGAACTGAAGGCGATCCAGATTGGCGGCCCCTCGGGAGGCTGCATTCCGGCTAGCCTCATCGATCTGCCCATCGACTACGAGCGCCTGACCGAAGCCGGTTCCATGATGGGCTCCGGCGGCATGGTGGTGATGGATGAAAACACCTGCATGGTCGACGTTGCCCGCTACTTCATGGAATTCCTCGAGGACGAATCCTGCGGACAGTGCTTCCCCTGCCGCAAGGGGACGCAGCGCATGCGGCAAATCCTGACGCGCATCTGCGCCGGCAATGGCGTGGAAGAAGACCTGCCGCTGCTCGAGGATTTGGGCTGGCTGATGAAGCAGGCGTCGCTGTGCGCTCTCGGCCAGACGGCCGCCAACCCCGTGCTGACCACGCTGCGCTACTTCCGCGACGAGTATCTCGCGCATATACGCGAGCGCTGCTGCCCGGCCAAGGTCTGTCGCGAGCTGATCTTCTACGAGATTGAGCCCACGCTCTGTGATGGCTGCCACGCCTGCGTTCACGTCTGCGCGGGTCAGGGCATTCTCGGCGAAAAAGGGAAGGTCCACACAATCGACCGCGCCAAGTGCACGCGCTGCGGCGCTTGCCTGGAGGTCTGCCAGCCCAAGGCGGTCCGGGTTGGCACGGGAGAACTGGTGTGCCAAAACTAACCATCAACGGCATTGAGGTCCTGGTCGAGAAAGGGGCGACTGTGCTGGAGGCGGCGCGCTTTCTCGGCCTTTCTATCCCTACGCTGTGCCACGACGACGGCCTGGCCCCGGCCAGCGCTTGCCGGCTGTGCGTGGTGGAGGCGCGCCGCGGAGCCGAGGGACGCAGCAAGCTGCTGGCGGCCTGCAGCCTGCCCGCCGAAGAAGGAATGGTGGTGCATACCAACTCGGCGCGGGTGCAGCGCGCGCGCCAGCTGCTGATCGAACTCTATGTCGCCACTTGTCCATCATCGAAGCGCATTCAGGACCTCGCCTCCGCCTACGGCATGCACGAGTGTCGCTACGAAGCCGAGCACGAAAACTGCATTCAGTGCGGGCTGTGCGTGCGCATGTGCGAGCAGCAGATGATGGCCGGCGCCATCGGCTTCGCCGGCCGCGGCAAGGATCGCCACGTCTCGCGGCCCTTCGACATGACCAGCGAGCGCTGCCGGCAGTGCGGCGCTTGCCTGTACATCTGCCCGGTGTGTGAGCTGCGCTGCGCCGGACCAGCAGCCGAGTCTACGCTGTGCAACGGCTGCCTGAATTTTGCTCCCGTGTGCTTCCAGAGTTACGACGATGCCATGTGTTTCCTGGACCCGTGCCATGCCTGTGAACTGTCGGGTCCTCTGCGTCCAGACGTAAAGATCAAGACCCGCGCTCGCGCGACGGTCCTTCTAGGAGAAAACCAATGAGCTACACGCGCCTGAACTCCTCAGCAGCAACGCTGACCAAGAACCGCACCGAAGATG
>DATJVW010000333.1:0-2744 GCA_035501675.1 Burkholderiales bacterium | reverse complement strand
GGCGCAGCGTCCGCCCGCGCGGCCTGCGTCATGGTCGCTGTTCCTGTTTCATCGTTGAGGAGCCCCCCACCCCACCCTCCGGGGGAGGGTTGGGGTGGGGGTCATGGGGCGCGTCGCTTCCAACCGCATCAGCCAGTTATGCAGCGCTCAATAGCACCGAAAATCGGCCGCGAGGCTTGATCGCTAGCCTACCGCGGGCGAGCAGCCATGTCACTCGGCCTGTCACTGCCTGCCAGAAGCTCTCGCGGACACTTCCGAGCCCGCTCATGGTGCCGGCGTAGCTGCCTCGATCAGCGCGCGGCAATCGGCCAGCTTGTCGATGCTCCAGCACAGCGCGATCAATTCGTCCGTCCGTTGCGGCCCGAGCACCGGCGCCGCCTGATCGCGGAACTTGTCCTCGAGCTCGCGATCGCTCATCGGGCGCGCGAGATTGCCGATCGCGTGCTCCACGTGTTTGACGACACGCTCGCCGCTCTCCAGCGTCACCTCCGCGACGACTTCATCCTCGGCGATCCTCTCGTCGGCAACGGCGACAGTCATCTTCTCGCGCACGCGCTTCACGTCCGTGTCGTTGACCGTCGCGTCGGTGAACTCCGCGATCCCCGCCCTGCCGCGCACGAGACCGATCGCGGCGGCGTGGTAGACCGAGAACTTGCCCTGCAGTCCCGTGCCGATGTCGCGCTTGTTACACAGATCGAGCACCAGCGGGGCGACCTTCAAGTGCACAGATCGAACGTCGCCTGGTGAGAGCTTTCGCTCCCGATGGATCTGGATGCACGCGTCGATGGTCGGGTGGATGACGATGCCGCACGGGAAGGGTTTGTAGGTGTTGCGACGCAGGCCGAAGTCGGAGCCGAAGCCCGCCGTGATTCGAGCGAGATCGAACGCTCTCGCCGTCACGGGCGCAAAGCCTCTCGGCCCCTCGATGCCGTACTCGCCGCTGCTGAACCCGGCTTGCGCCAGCAGTGCCCCCATGTAGCCACTCTGGGCCGAGCGCCCCGGATGGAAGGCTTTGCCCATGGAGCCGAACATCTCCCGCAGACCGGCCGATTGCGTGGCGGCCAACCCGATCGCCCAGATCATGTTCTGCACCGGCAGCGCGAGGAGCTTGCCGATGGCTGCGGCCGCGCCGAAGATGCCGATCGACCCGGTGCTGTGCCAGCCGGCCTCGTAGTGCGCCGGATAGGTCGCATCGCCGATGCGCGACTGCACCTCGAAGCCGAGCACGAGCGCATGCAGGAGGTCGACGCCGGTGACCGGCGTCGTGCAGGCGTATGCGAACAGCGCGGACGCCGCGGGCGACGTCGGATGAATGTAGTTGCTCGGCGTGGTGTCGTCGTAGTCGAGCACGTGCGAGCTGATGCCATTCAGCAGGGACGCTTGCAGCGGGTCGAGCCGCTCGCCTCGACCGAGCACGCTGGCCACACGCGCCCCGGAGTAGGGGCTCAGCACCTTCAGCGCGATCTCAACAGCCTCTTGCCGGCTACCGCCTACGGCACACCCGACGTAGTTCAGAACGGCGCGGCGCGCCTCGTGCTGAACGTCCGAAGGGATCTGATCGGGCCGGCTCCCGACCAGATAGGCCGCGAGCTCTCTGGTGACAGACATTCTCGCCTTGTTCTTGCCTTACTTCCGCTTGCGCGGAAGGCAGACAGCAGATGCTATCGCTTCGGCTCGACGTCGACTCTGGCTACGACGCCCTCGAGGCCAGGCTTTGCTGCTGGATAGCGCTTCAACACCAGGGGGTCATGACCCGGGATGATGTGTTGCGGCGAGCTCGCCAGCCGCCGCAACGTAGCGTGGCCCTCGAGCATGTCGGCCACGTTGTAGACGATCGGAAACGGCCGCCCCTGTTCCATGTTCGCGTACAAGTGCGATGCATCCGAGGCGAGCACCACCCAGCCGCGCTTTGTGGCAACCCGCACCACTTGCAGCCCCATCGTGTGCCCGCCGATGTGATGCACGCTCACGCCGGGCGCTAGCTCGTCTGTTCCGTCGTGAAACTGCACCCGGCCCTCGAACAGCCGGCGGATCATGACCGTCACATCCTCGGCGTCGAAGGGATGGCGCAAGACCGGATGGCACATGTGGCGGCCCGTGCAGTAAGCCATCTCCTTCTCCTGCAGGTGATAGCGCGCCCGCGGGAAGAGCGCGTAGTTCCCGATGTGGTCGTAGTGCATGTGGGTGATGATGACATCTTCCACATCCGAGGGCTCGACGCCGATCGCCTTCAATCCCACGCCGGGCGAACGCACGACGTTGCGCTGGCGCTTGCTGGCCATCTCCGTGTCGAAGCCGGTGTCGACGACGAACCGGCGCTTCTCACCCACGATCGCCCACACGTAGTAGTCGAGCGGCATGGGGCCTTCGTGCGCGTCGCCGCCGATGAAGTTCTCGTTCGCGAAGCGATTCGGATGATGGCCGTAGTGTATGGCGTAGACTTCGTACGTTTCCGTAGCGGACATGTTCTCCTCCCGACTAACCTTTGACCTCGACTCCGGCCCACTCCTCGACGCATTTCACCATCGTGGTGAAATCGGAGTCGAACCCCTGCCTTGCCTTCGTGATCGCCAGAAGCTGGCGCACCGCGTTTCCCACCAGCATCGGCACCCCCAGCGCCTCGGCCTGCTCCAGACATAGCATCACGTCCTTGTACAGCAATCCGGTCGCGAAGCCAAAGTCGAACGTGCGCGGCAGGATGGCTTTCGGGAACTTGTCCTGTGTGGCGCTGTTGCGGCCGCTTC
>DATJVW010000332.1:0-4122 GCA_035501675.1 Burkholderiales bacterium | reverse complement strand
CGAAGCCCTCTCAGCGCTCGAATACCGCACGAGCTCTTCCTGCAACTGGCCCGTGCCGACCACCAGCATTCTGACGGTGCGGCCACACAGGGCCCCGGTCCGCTGCGCCACATCGAGGGCAAACTTCGGCAGCTTGCGCTCGATCAGCTGTCCGCAGAACATCAGATCGAAATCGCGTTGCCCCGTCGCGGCGCATCCGAACCGCGCGTTATCCACGGCGAGAGGCGACCGGAAAATGGCGCCCTCCGCGATGCCGTAGCCTCGGTACAGAGCTACGGAGCCGTTGCTGGCGCCGATGAAGGCTCGGCTGTTCCTGAAGACCCACGTGCGAAGCAGACGGTGCTTCCAGCCCCGCATCTGTTCTGATGTGGCGGTCCCATCCGTCATGTGGATGTGTGCCGCTCGCGTTGCCATGGTGTACGCGAACGCGAGCAGGTGGGTCGGGTTGAGCCCGGTTGTGATGACAACGTCCGGCGTGAGGCGCCGCAGATGACCCAGCACATCCGGGTTGATGTGCACCCAGCGGCCGTGGCGAGCGACCATGCGCTGTTCGAGGAATACGTGAGCGCACGTGAGCGCGGGGTAGTCCCATGATCGGTCCGGTTCCCGCTCGGCACAGAAGATGACCGTGAACTCGAGTTGAGGCATGCCGGCGAGGAGGTTGAAAACAGGAACGCGATATGGCGCGGGTATGTTGGTCACCAGCACCGCCCTGGGTGCCGCCTGCACGTTCCGCACCGGTGCCTGGATGTCGGCTGTGGCCCGCTGCTCTGCAGCCGGTGGAGCGACGTCGACCGCCACGTTTGTCCCTCAACCTCAGTCGCTGCGGAACAGCAGCGGGTTCGATCCGATCTGCGCGTGCCTGTCGACCAACGGAATCCACGGTCCGTCTGGCGGCAGCAACGGCTTGAACGCGGAAACGCGCCACTCCGCGGGCAGCGGCCAGGCCACCGCTCCCTCGGCACGCCACACCGCGCGGAACATCTTCCCGTCCTTCTCGACTTCGCACGCCCACACGCCGTCTGCATGCCGCTGACATGCCCTGACCGTGGCGCCGACAAGCCAGTCCTCGGCGGCCGCGTAGCCAGCCGCGGCGGCCGTCGGCACCCGCCCGTTGCTCGTGGTCAGCCCGTAGATCTGGTTGTCCCACGCGTACCAGTACACGCGCTCCACACCGGCCGCCGCGTCCAGGATGAAGCTTCGAGCGATGAACTCGGCTACCTGCTCCGGCGTCGAGGCGTCCTGCCGCGGCGGTCCGGAGGGGTCCTGAACAACGAACCCGGTCTCCGTGTTCCAGAGCGGCTTTTCGTCGAGACCATGGTCATGCATGGCGGCGCGGATCGCGCGGATCGTGCGCAGCGTATCCTCCGGGCTGCTCGCATAGAAATGGAAGCTCACCACGTCCGTGTACGCTGCGCCTCCGGCATCGAAGTACAAGCGCAGCCGCTTGATCCAATCTCCGTAGACGTGCATGGAGGGTGAAGCGAGCATCGCTCCCGCGTCGATCTCTTTGATGATCCGATGGGTGCTGCGCGCCAGCTCGACCATCTTGGCGCTGCTTCCGGAGAAGAAGTAAGCCGTTCCGTTCGCGTCGTAGAGATCGCCATCGCCCAAGTCGCTGAAGTGCACTTCGTTCCACAGCTCATAGGCGTCGATCCGGCCGCGGTAGCGGGTAACGACCGCTCTGACATAGTCCTCCCAGTCCTCCAGGCTTTCAGGCTCGGCAGCGCAGCCTCGGCCGCCGGCAGAGCACGCCTCAGCCGGGCGCGCCGATGCCCAGACTGGAGTGCTCCCTAGAGTGAGCATCAGCGAGACGTGCCGTTCCTCGGCCATCGACACCAGGCGGTCCAGCGTGTCGAAGCGCCAGTAGCCCTTGAAGGGTTCGAGGTCGCGCCAGGTCACGTGAGCGTCCCACAGGCGCCAGCTGCCGAACTCGACGCCGGGCCAAGGCGTTCCCGCGGCGGCACGGTGAATGTGCATGCCGAAGTAGCCGCGGTCGATGACCCGCGAGGGCCCCATCTCCTGCGCGCTGCTGAGCGCAGCGCTCAGCAGGCCAAGCGCGGCCAGGATCGTTCTCAACCGAGCGATCATGCCGCAGCCGATGTCCGTCCATACGTCACCGCGCGGTCGTCCGGCGCGGACCGGGCGGGCGACGCGGCGCGGCTACTGCGCTGGGCCTGCAGCATCAACATGACCAGCACGACAGGCCAGGTCTTCGAAGCATAGCTGGATACCACCGCGGTCAGGCTCTGCAGCACGAGAAGGGCGAGCGCCAGGAGCACTATGGCGAGATCGCCTGGCGCGTGCGAGTGCCGCAGCGTGTCGCGCGTGACGCACGCCCACAGCCAGAGATACAGAAGCAGCCCCAGCAGTCCCTGGGTCAGGAGCAGGTGAAACAGCTCATTGTGCGCGTTGTGCGCCTGCCGGAACCCGTACCCGTACTCGTTGATGATCGCCCAGTCGAACCACATGCCGCGCCCGAACAAGGCATCCACCAGGTCCGCTTTCATGATGCCTTCGTTCACCAGGGTGTCCCAGATACGCTCTCTGCCTTGCGTAAATTTGCCGAGGTTGGTGATATCGAAGGGAGACAGGTAGGTCGCCGGATCGTACAGGATGAGAACCAGCGCCGCGATAGCGCCGACGATCAGGGCGGAGCCCACGAGGCGCGGGATGCTCACGCCGTTGCGCCAGAGAAGAAACACCAGGAACAGCGCGAAGGTCAGGTAGTTCAGCCTGGCATTGGACAGCACCACTTCCACCGCCCCGACCAGGAGCGCCAGGACGAACAGCGGTCTTGGCTTGAAGTCGAAAAACATCCCGATGATCAGCAGGCTGGTCACGACGGAGAACGCGAGGTCGGTCTTGAAATAGTAGAAACCCTTGAAGGTGCGCACCGAACCCCAGTAGGTCCAGCCATAGTCGATCGGAAGCAGGGCCGCATTGGCAAAGACCACGATCAGGGCGAGCGCCAGGATGGCGTAGCGCAGCCGGGCACTCACGTTGCCGCGCACCAGCGAATAGAACAGGAACGGGCTGACGATCTTGAATATCTCGTGCAGCGACCCCCCATTGAGCGCGCTCAACACCAGCAGAAAGCTGGCGTAGAAGAACGTCCAGAACAAGATGGGCAGCCCGCTTCCGCTTGAGGACGCCGGGCCGGCCGCTCCGCCCGCCGCGGCATAACCTTTGCCGGCGTACGCCAGCAGCCCGGCGCAGATGAGCGCGAGCATGTAGACGTACTTGGCGAGCGGCACCATGTACAGGGCATCCATCGCCGGCTTGGCGGCGATGACCGCCAGGAGAATGGCTTCGCTGAAGCGGAGCATGCTGACGCGCCGGCTATTGCGGAAGCGCGCCGATCACCTTCGCGCGGTCGCCCGCACGCAGATGGTTCAGAAGCGCGTTGATGAAGTCGTCCTGCGCCCGGTAGGCCACCGACGAATCGGCGTTGATCGACGATACGCGCACCAGCGTTCCATCCGGGATGCGACCCGACAGCCCATAGGCGACCTGCAGCACCTTGCGCCGCCAGCCGGGCAGCGCGGCACTGTCACCGACCGTCAACCAGTAGGTGATCGGCTCGCGGCGCAGCCCTTTCGTCGCAAGCACCCGGCGCACACCGAGGCTTCCGAATTGGGTCGTCAGAGCATCGACGTTACCCGCAGCGACGTGGAAGCCCTGCGCCGCGTAGCAGTACTCGGGACGATGCACCTGCATCGACTCGCCCGACTGATCGCCGCCGTATGCGATCGAGAGCATGATCCGCTCGCCCTTGTCGTTGACGTAGGTCCGGCTCAACAACTGATCGTAGATCTTGTCCAGTCTGGCGCGCACGTCCGGGCTGACGCTAACCGGAGCCATGCTGGGGTCGACCCGCCAGCCGTCAAACGATTTGGGCACGGCACTCTCGAGATCCACCCGCGGTTGCCCCTCGGCGAGCTTCTCGGTGGGCTTCAAAGCCATCGCGGCAACCGAAGCGGCGACCAGGATAGCGCCGAGGCCCAGATGCAGGATGCTCAGATGCTTCACGCGTAGCGGGCTGCAGGCGGGCGGTGTATCAACCTCAGCAGCCAGTCCAGAACAAACAGCAGGGCGAGCGCGACGAGGAACAGCAGCAGC
>DATJVW010000331.1:0-17205 GCA_035501675.1 Burkholderiales bacterium | reverse complement strand
GGATGATGAAGCTGACAACGAAACCATAGATCAGCGTGGCCCCAACGCCCCAGCACTGAGTCAGGACGCTGCCCTCCACCCCGCTGATCTCTTTCGACACAAAGGCGCCGGTGAGCAACGCACCGATGATCCCTCCGATGCAGTGCACGCCGAAGCAGTCGAGCGAATCGTCGTAGCCGAACATCTTCTTGACGCTGGTGGAGGCGTAATAGCAGCCTACCCCAGCCGCGATGCCGATGACGATCGCGGGCACGGGCGCAACGAAGCCCGACGCCGGGGTGATCGCGACCAGACCCGCAACTGCGCCCGAAGCGATCCCCAACACGCTGGGCTTGCCCTTGACCAGCCACTCCGCGAACATCCAGGCCAGGGCGGCGGCGGCGGTGGCGATCTGCGTGACGGTCATAGCCATTCCCGCGCGCCCGTCAGCGGCGACGGCCGAGCCTGCGTTGAACCCGAACCAACCGACCCACAGCAGCGATGCGCCAATCACCGTCAGCGTGAGGTTGTGCGGCGCCATCGCCTCCTTGCCGTAGCCGACGCGCTTGCCCAGCGCGAGCGCCGACGCGAGTCCGGCGATCCCGGCGTTGATGTGCACCACTGTGCCGCCGGCGAAGTCGAGCTGGCCCTTCACGGCCAACCAGCCGCTCGGCTCCCACACCCAGTGCGCGATCGGCGAGTAGACGACGATCGACCAGATCCCCATGAACCAGAGCATCGCGGAGAACTTCATCCGATCTGCAAAGGCGCCGCAGATCAACGCCGGCGTGATGATCGCGAAGGTCATCTGGAACATCATGTAGACCGACTCGGGCACGTTCTGCGCGATGTGCGACACCGATACCTTCTGCCCGTTGACGAAGCTCATGCCGCTCAACAGGAACCGGCTGAGGTTGCCCAGGTACGGACTGCCGGGCATGAAGGCGAGACTGTAGCCCACGACCGTCCATAGAATCGTGACCAGACAGGTGATCGCGAAGCTCTGCATGACGGTGGCAAGCACGTTCTTCTTGCGCACCATGCCGCCATAGAACAGGGCCAGCCCCGGGATCGTCATCAACAGGACCAGCGCCGTGGACGCCAGCATCCAGGCGGTGTCGCCGGAGTTGATTTTGCCGATCTCGATCATCAGCGGCTCTGTGGGAGCCGGTGGCGCAGGCGCTGCGGCCGGTGCCGCAGCGGTGGCCGACACGGCTGCCGGGGCTTCGGCCGGCTTGTCCTCAGCGTAGCTTGGTATTGCGAGGCCCAGCAGGATGCCTGCTGCGAGCGATAACAGAATTCTTCTCATGGCATTCTTCTCCCTCTATTTAAAGTGCTTGGGCCCCGGTCTCACCGGTGCGGATGCGGATCGCCTGCATGAGATCGAAGACGAAGATCTTCCCGTCTCCGATCTTGCCCGTGTTGGCCGATTTCTGGATGGCGTCGAGCGCCCGGTCGAGGAGCTCGTCCTGGATGGCGACCTCGAGCTTCACCTTGGGCAGGAAGTCCACCACATACTCCGCTCCGCGGTACAGCTCGGTGTGCCCCTTCTGCCGGCCGAAGCCCTTGACCTCGGTGACCGTGATGCCTTGCACACCGACCTCGGAGAGCGCGGCGCGCACCTCATCTAGCTTGAACGGTTTGATGACTGCCGTGACGAGTTTCATCACTTTGCTCCTGTGGAGAATGGATATGGCGCCGTTGGTCGGGCCATGACCTGTCCCGTCGCAGTGCCGCAAATCCCGGACGCAAGCCGGCGACGGCGATCGACTTCGACATACATGCCGTTGCCCGCCCTGCCCCTACAAAGCCTCGGCACCCGTTTCGCCGGTGCGAATTCGGATGACTTGCTTGAGGTCGAAAACGAAGATCTTCCCGTCCCCGATCTTGCCGGTGTTGGCCGCTTTCTCGACGGCTTCGATGACTTGCTCGAGGAGGTCGTCCTTGATGGCAACGTCGATCTTGACCTTGGGCAGGAAGTCGACCACGTACTCCGCACCCCGATACAGCTCGGTGTGCCCTTTTTGCCGGCCAAATCCCTTGACCTCGGTGACCGTGAGGCCCTGCACGCCGATTGCAGACAAGGCCTCGCGCACCTCGTCAAGCTTGAACGGCTTGATGATTGCGGTCACAAATTTCATTGCTCTCCCCTGTATAAAGTGAGGTGTTGATTTGGTCCTGCGCAGCAGCGCGCCGGGGCGAGACCTCGCACCAGCAAACTAGAACGTGCGTCCCACCGTGATGTAGCCGGCGGAACCCCCGAGATCCTTCGTGCTGGTGTTAGCGAGCGACGGAGTGTTGTTGTAGTAGTCCGTGTTATTGGTGCCAACGTAGTACGCGCCCACCGTCCAGCCGTCCTTCCACACGTAGCTCACGCCAAACTTCCAATCCCAATAGCTTGGATCGGTACAGCAGGTGTTGACAGGAGCCGCGAGATCGTGGGAGTAGTGCGTATAACCAACATGCCCGATCAGCGACAATCCTTCCACCTGTGGCAACGGGTAAGA
Organism: Burkholderiales bacterium; assembly: GCA_035501675.1. Taxonomy (GTDB): domain Bacteria; phylum Pseudomonadota; class Gammaproteobacteria; order Burkholderiales; family SHXO01; genus SHXO01. The sequence goes on along the minus strand of DATJVW010000331.1, from coordinate 14,719 downwards.
ACCGTCCAGCTGCAGATAGTAGGTGCCCTTGGTGTCATCGGTGAACCCGGTGACCGTGCTCGCGCCAAAGTAGTCCGTAAGCGCGTAGTTGAGCTTAAAAGTGAGCCACTTCCAGGTGGCGAGCGCATTGACTTCCAGGGTGTTGTAAGTCTGACTCCCCGGGGGGGAAGTGTATGCCTCCTTGAAATTCGCCCCGGGGTAGTAGTAGTAGTACAAGCCTGCACCCACGGTGAAGTCGTCGTTGATCTTGTAGTTGTAGCCGCCGTATAAATCCCACTCCATCGAACCGCCGGCGTACTGGTTACCGCTCACGTTCGAAGCCCAGGTTCCAAGGTACAGACCGGACTCGTGAACGAAGTCGAAGCCGCCTTGGATCGCAGGTTTGTCCCAGGTCTGGGTGATGCCACGGAAGAAGTAGTCCGAGACCAGGAACACATTGGCGCTCAAGGTGTAGGGCGGCTTCGGAGGCTCCGGTGCCTTTGCCGGTTCCGCCGGCTTAGCCGCCGTGGAGGTGTCCTGTGCCAGAACGGCGATCGGTTGCGCCGTCGCGAACAACAATCCTGCTGCGATGAGTATGCGGCTCAGCATAGGTGTTCCTTTTTCGCGCTTTATGAAAGAGTGACGTAATGAGGGCAGGAGGCCCACAGCATTTCCTATGCCAATCAAATAGATATTATGAAACAGAGTCTTAGGACAATTTCTGGACCGCTCAAGAGATTTTTTGCACCAATGTGATGCGCGTTTTAACGGTCGCGCACCGTTCGAGTGCGGGGGCTTTCAACCGCGCTCCCAACGAGCGAGTTTGCTAAACTCAAAAAAGCCCCTGTGCCTATGAGTCATTGCGATGGCTACCAAGAGCATGTTCGAAGACCTGAGTGCGAGGCTCAGCGAGCTCATCGCCAACAGTCCGGCCCGCGATTTGGAGAAGAACGCTCGGGCGCTGCTGTCGGGGTTCTTGAGCCGGCTGGACTTGGTGACACGGGAGGAGTTCGATGTGCAAACCGAGGTTCTGCGTGGAACCCGCGCCAAGCTAGAGCAGCTCGAGGCCAAGGTGGCAGAACTGGAAAATCAGCAGGCGTCTCGGTCGGACGGCTGAAGATCGGACGCCGCAGGCGCGAAGAACACCTCTGGGCTTTGGCGTTCCACCAGCTCGTCTACCGCGTTCGGCAGGGTCCGGCGCTTCGCCCGACTGATCGATTCGCTGGAAGCCCAGCCTTGTGTGCCCACTCGCTTTGCTAGACTCGCGAAGGCTACCGGGAAACAACGACCGTCATGATTGCCGCACCTAGCTTGATCATCGTGGCGGAGCCGCGCCATGGCATGCCGACGCCGCAATGCGGGTTCGCAGGTGTCCACTGAGGTGTCCCCTGTCCGCTACAGCTTTCCCGCGATCGCGTTGCATTGGCTGACGGCCATGTTGATCGTCGCATCGGTCAGCCTCGGTTTGTACATGGTCGGGCTCAAGCTGAGCCCCTTGAAGCTAAAGCTCTACTCCTGGCACAAGTGGGTCGGCGTGACTATCTTTCTGCTGGTTGCGGCGCGCTTGATCTGGCGCGCGGCGCACGCGCCTCCGCCACCACCGCCGGCGAGCCCCAAGTGGCAGCAGACGGCGGCCGTCGTCAACCACTGGTTGCTGTACATCCTGCTGGTATGCATCCCGATCTCGGGCTGGCTGATGAGCTCCGCGTACGGCGTCCAGGTCGTCTACTTTGGCGCGATTCCCCTCCCCGACCTGGTAGCCAAGAACAAGGCGCTCGGCGACGTGCTGAAGGAGCTGCATGAAACACTGGCCTTCAGCATGCTCGCTTTAGTCTCGGTGCACGTGGTCGCGGCGGTGAGGCATCATCTCGTGGACCGCGACGACGTGCTGCACCGCATGCTGCCGCTGGTCAAACCTCGTCGAGACCGCACGACATGATGCAGCCACGGGCCGGGTTGATCGTATACGCGACGCTGGCCTCGTTCGCGCCCGGGGCGATATGCGCCGAGGCCTTCACTGCGGTGGACCCGAACAAGAGCGCGATCACCTTCGTGTCCAAGCAGATGAACGTGCCGGTGGAGGGGAAGTTCGGGAAGTTCTCAGTGCAGCTTGCGTTCGATCCGGCCAAGCCCTCCGAAGGCCGGGTGCACGTCGAGTTGGAGCTGGCCACTATCGACACCGGAAGCGACGAGGCGAACGACGAGGTCAAAGGCAAGGGGTGGTTCGACGTGAAGAGCTATCCCACCGCACGCTTCGTGTCCAGCGCCGTGAAAAGCCTGGGCTCCGGTCGCTACGAAGTCGCGGGGAAGCTGACCATCAAGGGGCGCACCAAGGACGTCAACGCACCCTTCACGTTCAAGGCCGCCGCGCAGGGCGCGGCATTCGACGGTGCGTTCATCCTCAAGCGCCTGGATTACGCCATCGGCGAGGGGGCTTGGTCGGACACCGACACCGTCGCGAATGAGGTGCAGGTCAAGTTCCGACTGTGGGCGACGGCCGCGCCCACCAAACCGTGACTGCAGATGCATTGCATCGATGCAGTGAAGGAGATCTGAATGCGTGAGTTCCAGGTAGGAATCTTAGCGCTGGCCGCGGGCTTGGCTTCGGTGCCGGCCCGGGCAGTCGACGCCTATACCATCGACCCGCGCCACAGCTTTCCGAGCTTCGAGATCGGCCACTTCGGCTGGTCCACTCAGCGCGGCCGGTTTGACAAGACCAGCGGTAGGTTCACGCTCGACCGCGTCGCCAAGACCGGTGCCGTGGAGGTCGCGATCGACGCAGCGTCTGTCGACACGGGCGTGGCGGCACGCGATGAGGACCTGCGCGGCGAGGGCTTCTTCGACGTCGCGAAGTATGCGGCGATGACGTTCAAGTCCACTCGGGTGCGGTTTGAAGGCGACAAGCCGGTCGCCGTGGACGGCGAGCTCACGCTGCGCGGCGTGACCAGGCCGCTGACATTGACCGTCACCAACTTCCACTGCGGGCCGAATCCGTTCGTCAAGAAGGAAGTCTGTGGCGCGGACGCGGTGGCCACGATCAAGCGCTCGGAGTTCGGGATGACCAAATTCCTGCCTGCGATTTCGGACGAGGTCAAGCTCCTGATCAACGTCGAGGCGATAAAAGACTAGGACCCAGGTTCTAGGTCCCGCTCTGCGACAGGGGCGCGCAGCGCCCCTTTTTCGTTTCGTCTATCCTGCCTGCATGTCGCTCGCCGTGCTGCACAGCCGCGCCATCTCGGGCATGGATGCCCCGCCGGTGACGGTGGAGGCGCACCTGGCCAACGGTTTGCCCAGCTTCACCATCGTTGGGCTCCCGGACACCGAGGTGAAAGAGGCCAAGGACCGCGTGCGCGCGGCACTGCAGACCGCGCACTTCGAGTTTCCCGCGCGCCGCATCACTGTGAATCTCGCTCCCGCCGATCTGCCCAAAGAGAGCGGCCGCTTCGACCTGCCTATCGCGCTCGGTATTCTCGCCGCGACCGGACAGGTCCCGGGCGACAAGTTGGGCGAGCTCGAGTTCGCCGGCGAACTGGCGCTCACCGGCGAGCTACGACCGATCCGCGGCGCGCTTGCCATGACCTACCGTGCGCACCATTCGGGAAGGGCCTTCGTGCTGCCCGAGGCCAACGCGCCGGAGGCCGCACTGGTGCGCGATGCCGCTGTCTACCCCGCCCGCACGCTGTTGCAGGTGTGCGCACATCTCGCCGGCACCGAGCCGTTGCAGCGCTGGCCGCAAACGGTCCAGGGCTGCGAGACGGCTTACCCAGACATGGGTGAGGTCAAAGGCCAGGCACTGGCCAAGCGCGCGCTGGAAGTGGCCGCCACCGGCGCGCACAGCCTGATCATGTCTGGGCCCCCGGGCACCGGTAAGACCATGCTGGCCGAGCGCCTCGCGGGCATCCTCCCGCCCATGACCGAAGACGAGGCGCTCGAATCCGCCGCCATCCAGTCTCTGAGCGCGAGCGGATTCGACGTGCGCAAATGGCGGCAGCGACCGTTTCGCGCCCCGCACCATACCGCCTCCGCCGTCGCACTCGTCGGTGGCGGCAGCGTGCCCCGGCCCGGGGAGATTTCGCTGGCGATGCACGGCGTGCTGTTCCTGGATGAGTTGCCCGAGTTCAACCGCGGTGTGCTCGAGGTGCTGCGCGAGCCGCTCGAATCGGGCCGCATCACGATCTCGCGTGCGGCGCGCCAGGCAGATTTCCCCGCGCGCTTCCAGCTGGTGGCGGCGATGAATCCATGTCCCTGCGGCTTTCTGGGTCACTACAGCGGCAAATGCCACTGTACGCCAGACCAGGTAGCGCGCTATCGACGGCGCATCTCGGGACCCCTGCTGGACCGCATCGACATCCACATCGAGGTGCCGGCCGTGGCGCCCGAGGACATCGCGGGACGCCCACAGGGCGAGCCGAGCGCGCCCATTCGGGCACGCGTGAGCGCTGCGCGCGAGCTTCAGCTTGCGCGCCAAGGCAAGCCCAACGCCCAACTCACCTCGCGCGAAGTGGGACAGCACGCCATGCCCGATGCCCGGGGCGAGCTGCTGCTGAAGCAAGCCATCAGCCGGCTGGGCCTGTCCGCGCGCGGCTATCACCGGATTCTGAAGGTGGCGCGCAGCGTCGCCGACCTGGCGGGCGAGGCGCGCGTGCTGTCCACGCACCTCGCAGAGGCCATCCAGTACCGAAGGATCGACAAGGGCTGATCGCGCGAAACGGTCCGCTGCGGCGCACCTTCGCGTGGGCCTCGGCAGTGGAATCCAGATGAAGGAACTGCAGAGCTGGAAGGAGGAGCAACGCTCGGCCCATCTGTACCGGGTGCTGGCGGAGATCGAGAAAGGGACCCCGCGCGAACGGCTGTTCTCCGAGCTCGCGCGCGAAGCCGCTAGCCAATCGGACATCTGGGCCGAAGCCTCGGGCAAAGCGGGTACCCCGGTGCCCGCCGCCTACCGGCCCGATCTGCGCACGCGCATCGTGGAGCGGCTCACGCGCCGCCTCGGGCCGCGTCACATGCGCTCGATGCTGGCCGCCATGAAAGTGCGTGGCATGTCGGTGTATTCCAGGGCGGACCCGGGCCACCCGATGCCGGATGCCTCCACCGGGTTGGAGCGCCGGCACCGGGGCCTGGCCGGCGGCGGAAACTTGCGCGCGGCGGTGTTCGGCGTCAACGACGGGCTGGTGTCCAACGCCAGCCTGATACTGGGGGTTGCGGGCGCGGCGGCCGAACCCGGCATCATCCTGTTGTCCGGCGTCGCCGGCCTGCTCGCCGGCGCCTTTTCCATGGCGGCGGGCGAATATGTCTCGGTGCGCTCCCAGCGCGAGATGTACGAGTACCAAATCGGCCTGGAGCGCGATGAGCTCGGCGCATACCCCGACGAAGAGGCCAAGGAGCTGGCCCTGATCTACGAAGCCCGCGGTCTGCGCTGGGAAGAGGCAAGACGCCTGGCCGATTCCATGATCGCCGACCCCGAGCGCGGCCTGGACGCGCTGGCGCGCGAGGAGCTGGGGTTGAACCCGGATGAACTGGGCGCGCCATGGGGGGCGGCCACATTTTCCTTCCTGTCGTTCGCGGCGGGCGCGCTCATCCCGCTCATCCCGTTTCTGTTCGGGCGGAGCGCGTACGCGCTATACGTCTCCATCGGCGTCACGGCGGCAGCGTTGTTCGCGGTGGGGTCTACGCTGAGCCTGTTCACGGGCCGCGGCGCGCTGCGCGGTGGCGTTCGCATGCTGGGGATCGGCGCGGCGGCCGGCGCGCTGACGTTCGCGATCGGCAAGCTGCTGGGTGTGAGCCTAAGGTGAACGAACTGTAAAGCGGGTCCGCTGGAGGCCGCTCTCGGCGGGGGGGATCCCCGGCCACTGCGCGCTCGGACCTCGCGCAGGGGCCGCTGCGATTGACAGAGGCAGCGCAGCCCGTTAATCTGCCCGCAATCGCGCCGATTTGATCGCAGCTTGCGGGCGCTTAACAAATGTCGCTAAAGCGCGGGGAGTCGTCAGCCAACCCGTCCGCGCCTGCGGCCGGGTTTTTTCTTGCATGCCTCACGATCGCACAGCCATTCTCCAGCGCCTGCTCAGGGAGCGCATCCTCATCCTGGACGGTGCCATGGGCACCATGATCCAGACGCACAGGCTGGATGCGCACGCCTATCACGGCGACATGTTCCACGACCATGCCTGCGATCAGAAGGGTAACAACGACCTGCTGTCGCTGACGCAGCCGCGCATCATCACCGGCATCCACACCGCGTATCTCGAGGCCGGCGCGGATATCGTCGAGACCAATACGTTCAATTCGACGCGCATCTCGATGGCCGACTACGGCATGCAGGAGCGGGCGCGGGAATTGAACCTGGCCGGTGCGCGGCTGGCCCGGGAGGCGGCCGACGCGTTCACGCGCCGCACGCCCGAGAAGCCGCGCTTCGTGGCCGGCGTTCTCGGACCGACCAATCGCACGGCCTCCATCTCCCCCGACGTCAACCACCCCGGCGCGCGTAACACCAGCTTCGATGAGCTGGTCGCAGCCTACTCCGAGGCCGTGCCGGGGCTGGTCGAGGGCGGCGTCGATCTGATCATGGTCGAGACCATCTTCGACACCTTGAACGCCAAGGCGGCCCTGTTCGCCCTGGACGAGTACTTCGATCGCAGCGGCGTGCATGTGCCGGTCATGATCTCCGGCACCATCACCGACCGCTCGGGCCGCACGCTCTCGGGTCAGACCGTGGGCGCGTTCTGGAATTCGGTGGCACACGCCAAACCGTTCTCGGTGGGTCTCAACTGCGCGCTCGGAGCCAAGGACCTGCGGCCGCATATCGAGGAGTTGGCGGGCATGGCGGACACGCACACCTCCTTGCACCCCAACGCCGGCCTGCCTAACGAGATGGGGGAATACGAAGAGTCGCCGCAGTACATGGCGTCGATCCTGCGCGAATTCGCGCAGGCGGGCTTTCTCAACATCGTCGGCGGGTGCTGCGGCACGACCCCTGCGCACATCCAGGCCATCGCCGAGGCGGTGCGCCCGTTCGCACCGCGTTTGGTACCGCAGGTGGAGAGGAAGCTCCGGTTGTCGGGGCTGGAGCCCCTGAATATCGGCGACGCTTCGCTGTTCGTGAACGTGGGCGAGCGCACGAACGTCACAGGCTCGAGAGCCTTCTCGCGCATGATCCTGGCAGGCAACTACACCGAGGCGCTGAACGTCGCGCGCCAGCAGGTGGACAGCGGCGCGCAGATGATCGACGTGAACATGGACGAGGCCATGCTCGACTCGAAGGCCGCCATGGTCGCGTTGCTCAACCTCATCGCCTCCGAGCCCGACATATCGCGCGTGCCCGTCATGATCGATTCCAGCAAGTGGAGCGTGATCGAGGCGGGGCTCAAGTGCGTGCAGGGCAAGCCGGTGGTGAACTCGATCAGCATGAAAGAAGGCGAGGCAGAGTTTCTGCGCCAGGCGAAGCTGGTGCGGCGCTACGGCGCGGCGGCCGTGGTCATGGCGTTCGACGAGAAGGGCCAGGCAGACACCCTGCAGCGCCGCATCGAGATCTGCTCCCGCGCCTATCACCTACTGGTGAAGGAGGTCGGCTTCCCGCCGGAGGACATCATTTTCGATCCGAACATCTTCGCCATCGCCACCGGGATCGAGGAGCACAACAATTACGCGGTGGACTTTATCCAGGCGACGCGCGCGATCAAGACGGCGCTGCCGCACGCGAAGGTGAGCGGAGGGGTGTCGAACATTTCTTTCTCCTTCCGCGGCAACGATCCGGTGCGCGAGGCCATCCATACGGCGTTTCTCTACCATGCGATCAAGGCCGGCATGACCATGGGCATCGTCAACGCCGGACAGCTGGGCGTGTACGAAGAGATTCCCAAGGAACTGCTGGAGCGAGTCGAAGACGTCCTGTTCAACCGCCGGCTAGATGCCACCGAGCGCCTCGTGGCCTTCGCCGAAACCTACAAGAAGGAAGGCAAGCAGGCCGTGGAAGACCTGGCGTGGCGCAAGGGCAGCGCGCAGGAACGCCTGTCGCACGCGTTGGTCAAAGGCATCGACACTTGGGTGGTAGAAGACACCGAAGAAGCCCGCCTGCAGTACGCGCATCCGATCCAGGTGATCGAAGGCCCGTTGATGGACGGCATGAACCTGGTGGGGGACCTGTTCGGCGCGGGCAAGATGTTCCTGCCGCAGGTCGTGAAATCGGCGCGCGTGATGAAGCAGGCGGTGGCGCACCTGGTCCCCTACATCGAGGAAGAGAAGCGCAGCGCCGGAGGCGAACAAAAGGCCAAGGGCAAGATCGTCATCGCCACCGTCAAGGGCGATGTGCACGACATCGGAAAGAACATCGTGTCGGTGGTGCTCCAGTGCAACAACTTCGACGTGGTCAACCTGGGGGTGATGGTGCCGGCGGACAAGATCCTGCAGACGGCGCGCGACGAAAACGCCGATATCATCGGCTTGTCCGGCCTGATCACCCCGTCTCTGGAAGAGATGGCTCACGTCGCGAAGGAGATGGAGCGGCAGGGGTTTCAGGTCCCGTTGTTGATCGGAGGAGCAACCACGTCGCGCGTGCACACGGCGGTGAAGATCGAGCCCAACTACTCTGGTCCCACCGTATGGGTACCGGACGCCTCGCGCAGCGTCGGCGTGTGCACGAGCCTGCTGAGCGATGAGCTGCGCGCCGAGTATCTGCGCAAGGTGAGGGAGGACAACGAGCGCACGCGCCAGCAACACAAGGGCAAGAAAGGGCAGGGTCCGCACCACTCGATCGTCGAGGCCAGGACACACGGCCTGAAGACCGACTGGGGCGGCTACGCACCACCGATTCCCACGCTGCTCGGGGTCAAGGCGCTGAAAGAGTATCCGCTGGGCGAGATCGCGCGGCTCATCGACTGGACCCCGTTCTTCCAGACCTGGGAGCTGACCGGCCGCTATCCGAAAATCCTGCAAGATGAGACCGTCGGCGAGGCGGCGCGCAACCTGTTCGCGGACGCCCAGGCGATGTTGAAGCGCATCATCGAGGAGCGCTGGCTGACCGCCAACGCGGTGATCGGGTTGTTCCCTGCAAACAGCGTGAACAGCGACGACGTCGAGGTCTACACCGACGAGTCGCGCACTCAGATCGCGGCAACCTTCCACTTCCTCAGACAGCAGATGGTGAAGCCCGAGGACCGCGTCAATCACTGTCTGGCCGATTTGGTCGCGCCCAGGGATTCCGGCGTCAAGGACTACCTCGGCTGCTTCGCGGTCACCGCAGGCATCGGCATCGAAGCGCTGATCGAGTCCTACGAGGCGAAACACGACGACTACAGCGCGATCATGCTCAAAGCGCTGGCGGATCGGCTCGCCGAGGCCTTTGCTGAGCTGATGCATCTGCGGGTCCGCCAAGAATTCTGGGGCTACGCGCCGGCGGAAGAGCTCGGCCTGGAGCACCTGCTCGACGAAAAGTACCGCGGCATCCGCCCCGCGCCGGGCTACCCTGCCTGCCCGGACCACACCGAGAAAGGGGCGCTGTTCGACCTTCTGCAGGCGCCGCACAATGCCGGCGTCACGCTGACCGAAAGCTTCGCCATGCTGCCGACGGCGGCTATCAGCGGCTTTTATTTCTCGCATCCCGAGTCACGCTACTTCGCCGTGGGCAAGATCGACCGCGATCAGGCGCAAGACTACGCGCGCCGCAGAGACATGCCGCTCGCAGCGGTAGAGAAGTGGCTCGCGCCGGCCTTGTCGTATGAACCGGAGCAGCAGGCGGTGGCCGTGGCCGCTTGAGCGCCGCCCCGGCGCGGAGCCGGCCGGGCCCGCCATTCGAACGAAGCTCATGAGCCACTCGACGTTCACCGCTGAGCAGGCGCGGCAGTTCAGGATTGCGGGTTTCGTACTCGTGCCGCAGCTCGCCTCCGCCCAGCGGGTGCGCGAGCTGCGTGCCGTCGCCCTGGAGCACCTGGCGACAGGGCTCGCGCCGGTGGAATACGAAGCGGATCTTCGCTATCCGGGCGCCCCCGCTTCGCGCCACGCACCCGGTGGCGCGACCGTTCGCAGGCTGCTCCAGGCGTATGCGCGCGATGCGGCGTTCCGCGCCTGGGCCACGGCCCCCGAAATCGCGCTGCCGCTGCGCCGGCTCCTCGGCGATGAGCTCATGCTGTCGCTGGCCCATCACAACTGCGTCATGACCAAGCAGCCGCACTTCAGCAGCGAGACGGGATGGCATCAGGACATCCGCTACTGGTCGTTCGAGCGGCCCGAGCTGGTCTCGGTGTGGCTGGCGCTGGGGCGCGAGTTTCCCGACAACGGTTGCCTGTCGTTCCTGCCAGGCTCGCACGAGCAGGAGTTCGCAGCCGAGCGGCTGGATGACGCCCTGTTTCTGCGCGCTGACGGCGTGCAGAACCAGGCGCTGATCGCCACACGCCTCACCCCGGTTCTGGAGCCCGGCGACGCAGTCTTCTTCCATTGCCGCACCCTGCACGCGGCGGGAAGCAACCATACGGACCAGAGCAAGCTTTCGCTCGTGTTCACCTATCACGCGGCCGACAACCGCCCGCTCCCGGGCACTCGTTCCGCCGCCTTGCCCTCGGTTCGCATTTGACACGGCGTGTCGGCCGCGACGCGCGGCTCCCTGCTAAGCTGGGCGGCAGACGGACGATCCTGCAGCCGGTTGGGCTTGGTCCAACTCCGGGCAGGGCGTCGGTCTTCGTGTCATGAACCGGCCCTCTCGAGTGTCATTCAACGCGCTGCGCGTCGCTCCCCTCGCGGCGCTGATCGCGGCGTTCGCGATGGCGCCGGCCGACGCACAGCCCATCCGGCTGCACCACTACAGCGTCGCTCTGGACCCGGGGCTTGCCGTCATTCGCGTGCGCGCCTGTTTCGCCGGTACACCCCCGCGCCGCCTTGTGGCCGAGTCCCTCGAAGCGGATTACGCCCTGGAAAAAGCCCAGCTGGAGGGCGCAAGGCGGGTGTTCGAGCCGAACGGCACCGAGATGCGGCTGGGCACCTTGCCCGATAATGCGTGCATTGCATACAGCGTCGACTTGGGCCGGTTCAAGGGCCGGAGCGAGAGGCCGGGCCGGCCCAGGCGGCACGTGGGCAGCGACCTGGTCACGGATCTCGGCACGTGGTTCTGGCGGCCGGACTCTCTCGAGCCCGACGAAGACATCGACGTGGAATTCGACCTCCCGGCCGGAATCTCCGTCTCGGCGCCCTGGCAGATGCGCGCCATGCCAGGGGAGGGCACCGTTTACCGAGTCGGTCACAGCCCCTACGACTGGCCGGCGGCGGTGGCCTTTGGACGCTTCACTGAGCACGTCGTGGACGCGCCGCAGGCGCAGCTGCGCGTCGCCGTCCTCGAGGGCCAGCCCAGGGTAGACGAGGTGCAGATCGTCGACTGGCTGCGGCGCGCGGCATTTGCCGTGACCACGTTGTATGGGCGCTTCCCGGTGGCGAGCGTACAGGTCCTGGTCATTCCCGGCGCGCGCGGCAGCGAGCCCGTTCCCTGGGCCTACGTGCTGCGCGGGGGTGGCCCGTCGGCGCACTTCTTCATCAACCAAGAGCGGCCCCGGCACGAGTTCGACGCCGACTGGACGGCGGTCCACGAACTGTCGCACCTGCTGCTGCCCTACGTGCTGTCGGCGGATGCCTGGCTGTCGGAGGGCACCGCCAGTTACTACGAACACGTGCTGCGCGCCCGCGCCGGCAGCATAGCTCCGGCGCAAGCCTGGCAGCGCCTGCACGATGGGTTCACGCGCGGCATGCAGAGCGCGCGCGGGCTGACGCTCGCCGATGCCACCGAGCGCATGTACCGAAGCGGGTCGTTCATGCGCGTGTACTGGGAAGGCGCGGCCATCATGCTGCTCGCCGACCAGCGGCTGCGAGCGCGCACGGAAGGCCGGCAGTCGCTGGACAGCGCGCTGGACCAGTTGGCGCGATGTTGCCTGTCCCCTCAGATGGGTTGGGGCGGAAGGGACCTGTTCCGCAAGCTGGACGAACTCACCGGCACCACGGTGTTCGCCGAACTGTACGAGAGCCACGTCCGCTCCGCGTCCTTGCCCGATGTCGCCCAGGCGTACCGGCTGCTGGGGTTGCAGGTGACCGCAGCCGGCGAAGTCGTGCTCCTGGACGACGCGCCCCAGCGCGCCGATCGGGACGCCATCATGCGCGCCGCCGGTCCCGTCTCCGGACCCGAGGGGCAAGCGCCCAGTGCCGGGGCTGCGCAGTCGACCTTGAACCACAACGAATAACGTCTGCGCACCCATGGAAGCGGCGCTCGCTTACTTACATTTCGCCTCCATCATGCTGCTGGCCGCGTTCCTGGTCAGCGAGTTCTTCCTCTGCACCGCGGACCTCCAGCCTGCGCAGGTGAAGACCTTGGCGCGTCTCGATCTGTTCTACCTTATCGCCGCTGCGGCCGCACTGATCAGCGGGACGCTGCGCGTGTTCGCCGTGGGCAAGGGCGCGGGTTTCTACTTGAATAACCCGGTGTTCTACATCAAGCTGGCCCTGTTCCTTGCGGTAGGGCTCGTCTCCATTCCGCCGACCTCGCAATTCATCCGCTGGAGGCGGGCTCTCAAGGCGGGAGAACGGCGCGTCCTGCACCAGAGCGACATCGGGTCGGTTCGGCGCTACATCGCGCTGGAGCTGGCACTGCTGGCTTTCATTCCACTGATGGCCGTTCTGATGGCGCGAGGCATCGGGCCGCAACGCTAGTGCCTCGAGGCGAGGGACTCTCAATGTTCGGGACCTAGACGATGGATTCGGAGCAGCTGTGTTTTCTCACGGCCACTGAGCTGGCGCGTCGCATTCGCGGTCGCGAAGTGTCGTGCGAGGAGGTGATGCGCGCGCACATCGACCGAATCGAGCGCGTCAATCCGGCGGTCAACGCCATCGTCACCTTCATTCCAGACCAAGCGCTCGCGGCCGCGCGTGCAGCCGACGCAGCGCTGGCGCGCGGACACGCCCCGGCATCCCAGGCCGCTCCGTTGTTCGGTTTGCCCGTTGCGCACAAGGATCTCGCGCTCACCCAAGGCATTCGCACGACCTTTGGGTCGCCCTTGTTTAGAGATTTCGTCCCGGAGATGGACGCATTGATCGTCGAGCGCCTCAAGGCCGGCGGTGCCATCACGTTGGGCAAGACCAATACGCCGGAATTCGGCGCCGGCTCTCAGACCTTCAACACCGTGTTCGGCGCGACCCGCAACCCGTACGACCGGGGCAAGACCTGCGGCGGAAGCAGCGGCGGCGCCGCGGTGGCGCTCGCTTGCGGCATGGTGCCCATCGCCGACGGCAGCGATCTGGGTGGCAGCCTGCGCAACCCGGCCAGCTTCTGCAACGTCGCGGGATTCCGACCGTCTGCCGGCCGCGTACCCTCCTGGCCGGTGTACAACGCCTGGTACACGCTGTCGGTGCTTGGTCCGATGGCCCGCACGGTGCAGGACCTGGCGCTGCAGCTCACCGCCATCGCAGGACCGGACCCGCGTGCACCGATTGCGATCGCGGAGCCGGGGTCGGTCTTCGCGCAGCCTCTGGAGCGCGACTTCAAGGGCATGCGCATGGCGTGGACACGCGATCTCGGCGGGCTGCCGGTGGATCCAAGGGTAACCGCCGTGCTGGAGGCCCAGCGCCACGTATTCGAAGACTTGGGCATGATCGTGGAGGAGGCGCAGCCGGATTTTGCCGATGCCGACGAGGTGTTCAAAGTGCTGCGCGCCTACCACTTCGAGCTGTCTTACGCGACGCTGCTCGAGCGCGAGCGCGATCGGATGAAGGACACGGTGGTGTGGAACATCGAGCAGGGAGCGCGGCTGACCGGATCGCAAATCGGGCACGCCGAGCTCAAGCGCACCGAACTGTACCATCGGGTCCGGCGCTTCATGGACCGATATTGTTTCCTTGCGGCGCCGGTGGTCCAGGTTCTGCCGTTCGACGTCGAACAACCGTGGGTCACCGAGATCAACGGGCAGCGCATGCAAACCTACGTGGACTGGATGAAGTCCTGCTATTTCATCAGCGTCACGGGACTCCCGGCCATCTCCGTGCCCGGCGGTTTCAGCGCGGAAGGCCTGCCGGTGGGCCTGCAGATCGTGGGACGGCACCAGGACGATCTCGGCGTCCTGCAGCTGGCCCACGCCTTCGAGCGGCAGACCGGGTTTTGGAAGACGCGACCCGGCATCGCCGCCTAACCGCGCCGGCGACAGCGCTCGCAGCGCCTCGGTATGCCGCTGTGCGTACCGCGTGCGGCCCGTTTGACGCGCTTCGCCTCGCTGGGGCATAGTGGTTCAGTCGTTGTGTCCAAACATACACATCTGAGGGAGGAGACCCACATGCTGAAGCTGTTGCTGCGCGCCGTGTCCGGCTTCGCCATCCTGTGCGCGATGTCAAGCGGTGCCGCGCTCGCGGAAGACTGCGGCGGAAGCATCACCGCAGACGAGGCGCTGCGCGGCGAGGACGCCCGCTACGCGGCCCAGACCGGGCGCGATTTCGCCGCCCTGCGGCAGCTGATCGGAGAGGACCTGGTGTATATCCACGCCAGCGCCATCGTCGACAACAAAGACAGCTACATCGAGACCCAGCGCGCAGGGACTGTGATCTACCGGACGATGAGGCGCAGCGATGTGACCGTCAGAACCTATGGTTGCTTGGCCATGATCACCGGGCTGGCCAACTTCGAGGTGACGAACAAAGGCCAGGACATCTCGGTCGAGCTGCGTTTTCACAGCATCTGGGCCAAGCGCGCCGCCGGTGTTCAGTTCGTGTCCTGGGAAGCCACGCGCGT
>DATJVW010000330.1:0-12114 GCA_035501675.1 Burkholderiales bacterium | reverse complement strand
TACCCGAAGAGCAGGGTGGCGCGGGCCTGCCGCCAGCCGATGCGCTGCGACTGATCCGCCGCGCCGGCTATCACACGCTGCCGGTGCCGCTGCCGGAGACCATGCTGGCCGCCGCCCTCTGGGCCGAGGCCGGCGGCGCCGCCTCAGAGGGCCCCTTGTCCCTGGCCCCGGTCCGGGTGGAAGATTCCATTGGCATCGAGCGGCGCGCAGACCGCTTCGTGCTGCAGGGAAGCGCGCGGCGTGTCCCCTGGGCGGCGCAGGTCGCCCATATCCTGGTCTGGGCGCGCGATGCGTCCGGATCGGGTCACGTTGTTCTGCTTCCGCGCGCGGCGGCGCCCATGCGACCGCTGTGCAATCTGGCAAACGAGCCACGAGACACGCTGCTTCTGGACAGCGTCGCGGTGGCGCAGGAAGCGGTCCGCCCCGCGCCGCCCGGTTGTGCCGAAGGCTTCTTGGTCTTTGGCGCTTTGATCCGCGCGCTGCAGATGGTCGGCGCGATGGAGAGATGCCTCGACTACGCGCTGGCCTACGCGATGCAGCGCCAACAGTTCGGGCGGCCCATCGGCAAGTTCCAGGCGGTGCAGCACATGCTGGCGGACGCGGCCGGTCAATACGCCGCGGCTGCTGCCGCCGCCGAGCTCGCGGCGCAGGCGTATGGCGGGGCCGAGCTCGCCTTCGCCGCGGCCATCGCAAAGGCGCGCGTGGGCGAGGCGGCGGGGAAAATCGCCGAAGTCTGTCACCAGGTGCACGGCGCCATCGGATTTACGCACGAACACCCGCTTCACTTCGCCACGCGCCGCCTTTGGTCCTGGCGCGACGAGTTCGGGCACGAGGCCTACTGGCAGGAGCGCGTCGGTCGCATGGTGTGCGGCGCCGGCGGGGAAGCGCTGTGGCCGATGCTGATCGGCGCCTGACAACGCGCAGCGAGAACAGACGCCCCGGTTATGACGACGACCCCTGCAGACGGACCGCTCGGCGGCGTCCGCATCCTCGATCTGACCAGCGTGATCATGGGGCCGTTCGCGACGCATATCCTGGCGGACCTGGGCGCGGACGTCATCAAGGTGGAAAGCCCGCAGGGCGATTCGCTGCGCCACCACGAGCCGCTGCGCCATGTGGGGATGTCGGGGAGCTTCCTCAACCTGCATCGCAACAAGCGCAGCGTCGTGCTGGATCTGAAGCAAGCGCCATGTCGCGCGGCCTTGAACCGGCTGGTCGAGACCGCCGACGTGTTCGTGCACAGCCTCCGTCCGAAGACAATCGAGCGGCTGGGCTACGGCTACGACCAGGTGCGCAAAATCAAACCGGACATCGTCTACTGCGGCGCTTGCGGCTTTGGCGCCAAAGGGCCCTACAGTGACAAGCCGGCCTACGACGACGCGATCCAGGCCGGCTCCGGCACCTCGGCGCTGCTCGCCGAGGTGCAAGGCGAACCGGCATACGTTCCCACGGTCGTCTGCGACAAGCTCTCGGGGCAGGCGGTGGCCTACGCCATCCTCGCCGCGCTGTTCCAGCGCGCCCGCGGCGGCGGCGGCCAGGCGATCGAGGTTCCGATGCTCGAGACCAGCATCGAGTTCAACCTCGCCGAACACATCGGCGGGTCCGCTTTCGTGCCGCCGCTCGGCGAGCCGGGCTACACGCGTCTGCTGAGCAGGCGGCGCAAGCCCTACCGCACCCAGGATGGCTATGCCTGCATCCTGCCCTACTCCGACCGCAACTGGCAGGACTTCTACCGCTTCACGGGGCGCACCGAGTTCGCAGCCGACCCTCGTTTCCGCCGGCTTACCGACCGCGTCGAAAACATCGCCATCCTGTACGAGATGATCCAAGAGGAAGCGCCCAAGCGGACCACCGCCCAGTGGGTCGCCTTCTGCGATCGAGTGAGCATTCCGTGCATGCCGGTGCTCTCGCTCGCAGACCTGCCCGACGACCCGCATGTCAAGGCCGTGGGACTGTTCGGCACCGCCGAGCATCCCAGCGAAGGCCGCTACCGCACCGTGCGCAACCCCGTGTCCTTCAGCGCGGCACCGTTTCGCATTCGCCGGCATGCGCCGCGGCTGGGGGAGCACACCGCGGAGGTGCTGGCCGAGGCGGGATTGTCCAGCCAGCAAATCGAAGAAGTGCGCCGGAGCGCAGCGGTGGCACCGTCCGACGGCGCCGACCCGAAGGAGACGACAGACTCATGACCGAGCAGCTCAAATTCTCGATCGCCGAGGGCATCGCCAGAATCGTGCTCGATCGGCCGGAGCGGATGAATGCGTTCACGTTCGCGATGATCGATGCCTGGACCGCGGCGCTGCAGCGCTGCCGGACCGACGACGCGGTCAAGGTGGTGATCGTCACGGGAACCGGGACCGCATTCTGCAGCGGCGGTGACATCGTCGAGATGGGCGAACGCCTCGAGCACACACCCGAGCAGAGGAAGAGCGAGCTGTTTCAGCGGATCGAGCGCATCCCCCTGGCGCTCGAGGATCTGGACAAGCCCGTCATCGCTGCGGTGAACGGGGTGGCCACCGGCGCCGGCATGGACATGGCGCTCATGTGCGACTTGCGCTATGCCGCGCGCAGCGCCCGCTTCGCGGAGACCTATGTGAAGGTTGGCCTGGTTCCAGGGGCCGGCGGCGCTCACTTTCTACCCCGCCTGGTGGGGGTGTCGAAGGCGCTGGAGCTGTTCCTGACCGGCGATTTCGTAGACGCGCACGAGGCGCTGCGCATCGGCCTCGTGAACCAGGTGTTTGCGGACGAGACCCTCTCGGAGGAGGTCGACAAGATCGCCCGGCGCATGGCGAGCGCGCCGGCCCTGACCTTGCGCATGACCAAGCGGGCGATCTATCAGGGCCTGCGCAACGATCTGCGCACCAACCTGGACCTGATCTCGTCGCATTACGCCGTCATCACCTCGACGCAGGAGCACAAGGACCTGGTGCGCTCGTTCATCGCCGGCCGCAACAAGAAGCGCAGGGAGTGAAGCGCCTTGACTGCAGATCCCCCCGACCCTCCCCCGCGCGCGGGGGAGGGAGGGGGCAACTCAAGCGTCCAGCTCCGCATAGTGCCGGAAGATACCGTGTTGATTGAATGGCACGCGCCGCTCGGAGGCGAGGTAAGCGGCGATGTTCGGACGCGCCGCGACTCGCTCGTGTAGCGCGAGCAGTCCCGGATACTCGGCTTTGAGCCGCGTCATCGTCTTGGGGAACGCGTAACGCAAGCCCGCGATCAGCTGGAAGATCGAGAGGTCCACGTAGGACAAGGTTCGTCCGACCATGTGACCCCTGCCCCCGGAATTGGCCGCCAGCACGCGCTCGAAATAATCGAGGAACTTCGGTATCCGCTCGCCGGTGAAGTGCGGCGCGCGCCGGCGCGCCTCGGGCTTCTGGTCGTCGTAGTACAGCGAGGCGGCGATCGGATGATGAATGTCGTGGGCCTCGACCACGAGGTCCGCGATCGTGAGCTGCAGCTGGTGTGCCCACAAGCGGTTGGCCTCGTCTTCCGGCACGAGCCCCAGGCGGGGACCCAGAAACTGCAGGATGTTGGCGCTCTGCCCGATCACTATCCTGCCGGCCTTGAGGAAAGGCGGTGCGAACGGCGGGCGCTTGACCGCAGGATCTTCCAGAAGACGCGTCAATGCCGCCATGCCACCGCCATCGCGCTGCGGTAACCGGGCCACATCTACGTAGTCGGCGCCGGCCTCTTCCAGGGCGAGGCGGATGAACTCGCCGCGGCCCTGGATACCGGGCCAATAGTAAAGCTCATAGCGCATCTGCGTTCTCCTCTGGCCCTTGGTCCGGGCCTCGACGGCAATTATTGCGCGTTTCCGGCGACGTGACGCCGCGCGCGCTCTCACATAGACTGACGCTCGGGCACAGGGGTCGGTCCTCTACATGACGGGAGCGCGCGATGGACGAGGTCATCCTGCACCACTATCCGGCGTCGCCGGTCTCCGAGAAGGTCCGCGTCGGCCTGGGCATCAAGGGCCTCGGCTGGCGTTCGGTCGAGATCCCGCGTCTGCCGCCGAAACCGGACGTGATACCGCTCACCGGCGGCTACCGCCGCACGCCGATCATGCAGATCGGAGCGGATATCTACTGCGACAGCCAGTGCATCCTGCGGGAGCTGGAGCGGCGTTTTCCGCAACCGACGTTCTTCCCGGGCGGCGCCGGCGGCCTGCCCTGGGGTATCAGCCGCTGGACCGATGGTTTGTTCGACACCGCCGTCCGGCTCTCGATGGGCGCGAACGCGGATCAGTTGCCCGAACCGTTCGCCAAGGATCGGGTACGCCTGTTCTTCGGCCCCGGTGGAGACCTCAAAAAAGTGCAGGCCGACCTGCCGCACACCCTCGCCCAGTTGCGCGCCCAGTTCGGATGGATCGACCAGCGACTCGCAACCGGCCGCCGCTTCGTGCTGGGCGACGAGGCGGGGCTCCCCGACGCGCTGACCTATTATCTCGTCTGGTTCGTGCGCGCCCGCTGGCAAGGCGGACCGGCGCTGCTCGCCGAATTTCCCGCGCTCGAGGCGTGGGAGCAACGGGTCAAAGGGATCGGCCACGGCAGGCCGTCGGCGATGACCTCGAGCGAAGCGCTCGACGTCGCGCGCTCGAGACAGCCGGCAACGCACGAGCAATTCGATCCGAAAGATCCGCAGGGCCTCAAGCCCGGACAGACGGTGAGCGTGGTTGCCGACCTCGACAGCGGCGAGTCGCCGGTGGTCGGAAGCGTCCGCCTCGTCGACCGCGACAGCATCGCGATCCTGCGCGAGGATGCGCGCGTGGGCACCGTGTGCGTTCATTTTCCCCGCGTCGGTTATCGGGTGACGGCGACCTAGGCCCCGCTGCGCTATTCGCTGGACGCCTCCCCGCGCCATGGGGCGGGCTGAAGCGCAGGCGACGCGCCGTCTGCGGCCCCGCCGCGCGGCCTATAATTGGAGCTTGTCCCGTCGAGGCCCGCCCGCCGCACCATGGCCGCAAAGAAGCGCAGGCTCAACCGCGATCTTCTCCTCGTCGCGGCTCCCGCCACACTGGTGGTTGTGGCCGCGCTCGCGCTGACGCTGCTGCTGATGCGTCCTGCGCCACCGAGCGAGCTGGTGATGTCGACCGGTACCGCGGATGGCAGCTATCACGCCTACGCGATGAAGTACCGGGACATCCTCGCGCGCGACGGCGTCACGCTGCGTCTGTGGCCCTCGGGCGGGGCCGTCGAGAACCTGCGCCGGCTGGCCGACGCATCCGCGCACGTCGACGTCGCGTTGGTCCAGGGCGGAATAGCCAGCGCTGCGCCGCCGGACAGCCTGCAGGGGCTGGTCTCCCTGGGCAGCGTCTACACCGAGGCGCTGTGGGTGTTCTACCGCGGGGAGCGCGATCTCGACAGGCTGCCGCCGCTCGGCGGGAAGATGATTGCCATCGGCGCGGACAAGAGCGGCACTGCGGCGCTGGCCATGACGCTGCTGGAGGCCACGGGCATTGCCAAGCCCCCGACCACCATCATGAAGCTCGGCGGTCGGGCAGCGGCGGATCTGTTGATCTCGGGCGGGATCGACGCGGCGTTCTTCATCAGCGATCCGCACGCGCCGATCATCCAGGAGCTGGTACGCGCCAAGGGTGTTCGCCTGCTGAGCTTAGCGCGCGCCGACGCCTACACGCGCCAGAACTTCTACCTCACCAAAGTCACGTTACCGCAGGGCGTGTTCGACCTCGCGCACAACATCCCCGACCGCGACGTGGTGTTGCTCGGCACAACCGCAAATCTCGTCGTGAAGGATGATCTGCATCCCGCGCTGGCCTATCTGCTGCTGCGCGCGGCCACGGAGGTGCACAGCGCCCCGACGATGTTCTCGGGGCTGCGGCAGTTCCCCGCCCCCAACGACACCGAGCTGCCGCTCAGCCCGGAGGCCGCCCGCTTCTACAAATCCGGCCCGCCGCTGCTGCAGCGTTATCTGCCCTACTGGGCCGCGAACCTGGTGGACCGCCTGTTGCTGGTGCTGGTCCCGGCGCTCGTGGTGTTGATCCCTGCGGCGCGGCTGCTGCCGCAGCTCTACCGCTGGCGCGTGCGCTCCCGCATCTATCGCTGGTACGCCAGGCTCAAGGAGATCGAGCTGGAGCTGGCCGAGCGCCGCAGCGCGGAGGAGCTCCAACACATCCTCGAGCGGCTGGACAACATCGAAGAGGCCGTCCACCGCATCGAAACGCCTCTGGCATACTCGGAGAATCTGTATGTTTTCCGCCAGCACATCGACCTCGTGCGCCAGCGCGCCCGGCAGGCCATCCGGGGGCCCGGGATTAAGGCCGCTGCCGAAGTGCCGCCGGTGCGGGCACCGGACGCGCGTGAAAGCTCTGCCGCCTGATAGGATGCGCGGCTGGGGAGGACACTCATGGCCAAGATGACCGCAGCAGAAGCCGCCGTGCGCGTGATGGAGAAGGAAGGCGTGACGACGGCGTTCGGCGTGCCCGGAGCGGCGATCAACCCGCTCTACGCAGCGCTGCGCAAAGTCGCAACCATCCGCCATTACCTCGCGCGCCACGTTGAAGGCGCATCGCACATGGCCGAGGGCTACACCCGCGCCAAGGCCGGCAACATCGGCGTGTGCATCGGCACCTCCGGGCCGGCCGGGACCGACATGATCACCGGCCTGTACTCGGCCTCGGGCGACTCGATTCCGATCCTGTGCATCACCGGCCAGGCGCCGCGCGCGCGCTTGTACAAGGAAGACTTCCAGGCCGTCGACATCGAGTCCATCGCCAAGCCCGTGAGCAAATGGGCGGTCACGGTGCGCGAGCCGGCGCAGGTTCCGCGCGCCTTCCAGCAGGCCTTCCACCTGATGCGCTCCGGCCGCCCGGGGCCGGTATTGATCGACTTGCCGTTCGATGTTCAGATCGCCGAGGTCGAGTTCGATCCGGACACCTACGAGCCGCTGCCGGTGTACAGGCCTAGGGCCACCCGCAAGCAGATCGAGAAGGCGCTGGACATGCTGAACGACGCTCAGCGTCCGTTGATCGTCGCCGGTGGCGGCATCATCAACGCCGACGCCTCGCCGCTGCTGGTGGAATTCGCCGAGCTCACCGGAGTGCCGGTGATCCCCACGCTCATGGGCTGGGGCACCATCCCCGACGATCATGCGTTGATGGCCGGCATGGTGGGGTTGCAGACGTCCCACCGCTACGGCAACGCCACGCTGCTCGCCTCCGATTTCGTGCTGGGCATCGGCAATCGCTGGGCCAATCGCCATACCGGCTCGATCGACGTCTACACGAAAGGGCGCAAGATCGTGCACGTCGACATCGAGCCAACCCAGATCGGGCGTGTGTTCGCACCCGACTACGGCATCGTGTCCGATGCGGGCGCTGCGCTGGAGCTGTTTGGACAGGTCGCCAAGGAACGCAAGGCCGCCGGCCGCCTCAAGGATCGCAGCGCCTGGGCGGGGGAGTGCCGCGAGCGCAAGCGCACGATGCTGCGCAAGACGAACTTCGAGAACGTGCCGATGAAGCCGCAGCGCGTCTACCAGTGCATGAACAACGCTTTCGGCAAGGACGCCTGCTACGTCACGACCATCGGCCTGTCGCAGATCGCGGCCGCGCAGTTCCTGCACGTGTACAAGCCGCGCAACTGGATCAACTGCGGGCAGGCCGGTCCTCTGGGCTGGACCATCCCCGCCGCCCTCGGAGTGCGTGCCGCCGATCCGGATCGCAAAGTCATCGCGCTATCCGGCGACTACGACTTCCAGTTCATGATCGAGGAGCTCGCGGTCGGCGCTCAGTTCCAGCTGCCCTACCTCCACATTCTGGTCAACAACGCGTACCTCGGGTTGATCCGCCAGGCGCAGCGCGGGTTCGACATGGACTACGCCGTGCAGCTCTCGTTCGAAAACATCAACTCGCCGGAGCTGGGCGAGTACGGTGTCGATCATCTCAAGGTGGTCGAGGGCCTGGGATGCAAGGCGATCCGGGTGCGCAAACAGGAAGAGATCGACCCTGCGATCGATCTGGCTTACGAGTGGATGGCGCAGTATCGCGTGCCGGTGGTCGTGGAGATCATATTGGAGCGCGTCACGAACATCTCGATGGGAACCGAGATCGACAGGGTCATGGAGTTCGAAGAGCTCGCGCTCAGCCCCGAGGACGCGCCCAGCGCGGTGGGATTGCTCGATTGACAACCGGTGCGCGGCGCATGGGCGGCAGCGCGCCGCAGCTCGGTCGCCGCGGCGCGCCCCGACGTCATTTCGACTCCGAGCCGCGCAGAAGATCGAGCTGGTTCGGATTGTCGAACGGCGCCGAGCCCCAGTCGAGCTCGAACTCCTCGCCGCGAGAGGCCGCGGTTCTCACCCCCAGCGGCTGCACCACGCTCAGGTGAGTTCGATGCGCCGCTTCGGCCGCCGGCGTCTGCGCTCGGACGAACTGCTCCTCCTCGGGGCGCGAGAGCACGCCGGGCCGCGCGCCGCGCACCCGGTTCAGCGCGTCTTGCGCGGGACACCCGAGCTCGACCAACAGCTTGGCGGTGACCAAGGCCGCTCGCGAGCGTCCGTCCCCGCAGTGCAGGGCGACGCGGCCCCCGCACCAGAGCACGCGCCGCAGCCGCGGTGCCACCTCCTGCCAGGCGATCTCGAAGCGCTCATCCGGAATATGCCCGTCGCGCAGCGGAATGTGATACCAGGCGATCTCGTGCGAGGCGGCCAGCGCCGGCAGCTCTCCCAGGCGCATCAGGGCCAACTCCGGCCGCTCGAGCAACGTCACCAGCGCCTGTGCGCCCCAGTAGCGCAGCGTCGCGACATCGCGCTGCAAGCGCCACGAGCTGCTGGACGGCAGGAGGATGCCGGAGGTGCGTCCCGGACAGCCTGCCATGGCGATCTGGCCGCGCACGCGCCCAGCGCCGACCACTGCCAGTCTGTAAGCGGCGCTGTCTACACTCATCAGGGCTCTCCTCCCGTAAGGCGTCCTAGCCGGGAGACGCAAAGGTAGCAGGCGAACGGGGGGGTGCGCAACGAAAAAAAGACGATACGCGCAGACCAGGGTGCGGGAGGAGCCGCAGTGTCTGGAAATGGCGACGTGGGCCGGACACGGCAAGCCACGGCCTCGTCCGCGACCATAGAGCCCGGGGGCAGCGCATGAACATCTTCATCTCTTACGCATCGGAGCAGCGCGTGGTCGCGGAGGAGATCGCGCTCGCGCTGCGCGGGGAAGGCCACGCCGTATTCTTCGATCGATCGCAACTTCCGCAGGGCGAGGCGTACGATGCGCGCATCCGCGAAGCCATCGCCGCCTGTGATCTTCTCGTGTTCCTGGTGAGCCCCGAGGCGGTGTCCGACGGCCGCTACACGCTGACCGAGCTCGAGTTCGCCGAGCAGAAGTGGCCTTCGCCCGCGGGTCGTGTCCTGCCCGTCATGGTGCGGCCCACCGAGACGGGAGCGATTCCGGCGTACTTGCGAGCGGTCGTGATCGTGCGGCCCCGCGGTAACGCGGCGGCCGAAGTCGCCGCTGCAATCGCCGCCCTATCGAAGCCTCGGTGGGCGCGCGCGCTCCGGCAGTACGCGGTCGCGCTCCTTGCCGTTGTCATTATCGGCGGCGGCATCGGCGTGTGGCGCGGGTACGAGTACTGGGGCAGATGCGACCAAGCCAAGCGCCTCGCGCAACAGGCCCAGCTCCAGCAAAGCGCCGGCGATTACGCTGCGGCGTGGGAGCGCTACAGCAGTGCGCTCGCTACCTGTCCGAGCAGCCGCACGGCGCGACAAGGCCAAGAGCGGCTGGCCATGGACTGGCTGGACAACATCCGCGTCACCGAGGGAAAAGAGACCTTCACCGACATCGTGAACAAGCTGCAGCCCACCATTGCCGGAGCCGCCGTGGCGGCGGATGACCGCACGGCCGCCGACGCGCTCGCGCATCTGGGGTGGGCGGACTTTCTCCGCTCGCGAGACGGCGCCGGGGGGCTCTATCCGGTTCGCTACTACCAGCGAGCCATTCAACGGGATCCGCACAATCCCTACGCGCACGCGATGTGGGGACACTACATCCTGCAAGCGGGCGGCTCGATGAAGGAGGCGAACGAGCACTTCGCTCAAGCGCTGGCCTCACCCCTGGCGCGACCCTACGTGCGCCGAATGCAGATCGCTGCTCTGCTGTGGGCGCGCGACCCCGACCTGGAGAACGAGGTCGTCCGCGTTGTCAACGATATGCGCGTGCACGGTGAGACCTTTCCTCCGGGCAGTCAGGACGAATGGGTCAGATGGCGGATCTGGGACATCTATCGCGACCGCTTGGTCGCCGGTCATGACAAGGCGGGGTTCTTGGCCGCCCTGTCCCCGCAGGACCGTCTTACTACGTTCCGGTGGCTGTTCGCCGAGCAGGATGTCCCGGAGGACAAGCGCTCCGCCTACCTGCGCATGCTGGCACAGCTGAGCGGAGAGTGACATTCATCCGGCGATGCGAGGCCGCGTGACAATGGTCTGAATAGCGCCGACCCCACGCGGAGCTGCGCGATGCTGTACGCTATCGGCTGCAGCGGGAGGCCGACGGAACGACCAGGCCGCGTAATGCGGCTGTGACATGAACGCTTGCGCCCGTTTGCACGGCGCTTCCACGCCCGCCAACCGGAACCTGAAGGAGGACCTTATGGCGCTTACCAAGCAGACCATGACCGACGAGCAGCGGAAGTCTGTGGCCGTGGAATACCTCAAGGCCTTCGACAATGGAGGGATCACCTCATCGGGCGGTTCGATCCTCGAGCTGTTCGCCACCGACGCCCAGGTCTACTTTCCGAAGTGGGGCCTGGCCACCGGCAGGGATCAGATCGGCAAGATGTTCGGCGACATCGGCGCCACGCTGAAGTCGATCGTCCACCATTATTCGCACTTCAACTGGATTTTTTCCGGCAGTGATCTGGTGGTTTGCGAGGGCACCAGCCACGGCGAGCACAAGGACGGGACGTGGCGGGCCGGCGTTCCGGAGTGGGCAGCGGGGCGTTGGTGCGATGTGTTCGAGATCCGCGACTGGCTCATCCAGCGCTGCTTCATCTATCTGGATCCCGACTACGCCGGCCAGGACACTGCACGCTACCCCTGGTTGATCCAAAACAAGCGCTGACGCGAGCCTATGGGGTAGGCTTATTCAAGAACCTTGCTTGTAAGGAAGTCCCCGGTGGATGGCGTCGACCGGGCCCTGGATTACACACAGGAATTTCCGGGCGGCTTCTTTCCGCGCTGATCCCAGTGTAATATGCGCGCCATAATGTCGTCACCTGCCAGAGGCACCGCGATGGACGTTTCCCCGCCCCCTGGGGCCGAGAAATCCCTGCTCATCACTGCAGCAGGGCGCAACAGGCCGAACATCTTCGACAAGTGCCTGCGGTACACCCAGGCCGACGAGACCAAGGCCCTGGGGATCTATCCCTATTTCCGGCTGATCGAGACCGGGCAGGACACCGAGGTAGTGGTCGACGGCCACAAGATGCTGATGCTCGGCTCGAACTCTTACCTCGAGCTGACCACGCATCCCAAAGTCAAGGAGCGCGCGATCGAGGCGATCCGGCGCTACGGGACGGGCTGCGCCGGGTCGCGCTTCCTCAACGGAACGCTTCCCATCCACCTTGAACTCGAGGAACGCCTGGCGGAACTGGTCGGCAAGGAGGCCGCACTCGTCTACAGTACGGGCTATCAAACCAACACCGGCGTCATTTCCTGCCTGGTACAGCGCGGCGAGTACATTGTCTCCGACAAGCTGAACCACGCCTGCATCGTCGAGGGGGCCCTGCTCTCCCCCGGCACGATGGTGCGCTACAATCACAACGACATGCGAGATCTCGAGCGGCGCCTGGCGGAGTTGCCTGCGTCGGCCGGCAAGTTGATCGTGTCGGACGGGGTCTTCTCCATGGAAGGGGACATTTGCGAGCTCCCCGACATCGCCCGCCTCGCGCGCAAGTACGGCGCGCAGGTGATGCTCGACGACGCCCATGCGATCGGCGTGCTTGGCCCCGGCGGCGCGGGGACCGCGGCGCACTTCGATCTCACGGAGGACGTCGACCTGATCATGGGTACGTTCTCCAAGTCGCTGGCGGCGATCGGCGGCTTCATCGCCTCGTCCGAGCGGGTGATCAACTACCTCAAGCACCACTCCCGCCCGTTCATCTTCTCCGCGTC
>DATJVW010000329.1:0-29340 GCA_035501675.1 Burkholderiales bacterium | reverse complement strand
TTATTCTCGCGTTACATCCCCCATTTCATCGCGCTGTCGGCCTCCTCCCCCTTTTTCCAAGGCGTGGACACCGCTTTCGCCTCCTCGCGGCTGAACAGCGTGAGCGCGTTTCCGCTGGCGGGACACATGCCTTTCGTGGCGGACTGGGCCGCCTTTACCGAGTACTTCGAGCACATGCGCCGGTTGCAGGTGGTGGAGAGCATGAAGGACTTCTACTGGGACATCCGCCCTAAGCCGGAGTACGGCACGATCGAGCTGCGCGTGTGCGACACGCCCCTCACCTTGGAGCGCGCCGCCGCGCTGGCGGAATACGCACGCGCCCTGGCGCGATATCTGTTCGAGGACAAACCGCTCGAGCCCTCTTCGGACGTGTATCTGGTATACGGCTACAACCGTTTCCTGGCGTGCCGATTCGGGTTGGAGGCGGAGGTGATCGATCCGTACGAGCGGCGCAAGCGCTTGCTGTCCGAAGAGATCGGCTACACGCTCGGGCGCGTGGCTCGCTACGCCAGCGACGAGGCGGGCGCGACCGCGTTGCTGCGCCTGCGCGACGTGGCCACAACTCGGCGCGGCGACAGTGTCCTGCTGCGCGAGCGTCTGGCACAGAGCAAGTCGCTGAGCGACGTGATGCGCTGGGCGGCTGATCTGTGGATGCGCGGTTAGGCGGCGAGCACCCGGATATACGCTCCGAGGCAGGCTACTGAGAGAGGCTGGATGAACGATCAACTCGATTCCGTCGCGCAAGGTCGGCCGACTCGTCGGTCACCGTCGGCGTGAAATCCCGGAGGCAACGTGGCCGACTACATCGCCGCCTCGGAGCAGATCAGCAAGGGCATCATCGAGGCCTTTCGCGGCCGGAGCAACGTCATCCCGTTTTCGCAGCGCGAAGTCCGAATCCTGGCCGGCGCCGCTTGACTCGCTCACGTGGTGCTCTCCGGCGCGACGCGCGGCGGCATCGCTGCCGCGTAGCGGACCCTGTATGAGCCTCGCGTCTGCCCCCGTTCCGTTTGAGTTCTGGCTGTTCGGGCTCACGCTCGTCGGCATCGCCCTGCTCCAGCGGCGTACGCTTCAGGTCGCGCTGGTCGGGCTTGCGGCGGTGGTGTTCTACAAGCTGGTGTTCACCGGTTTCCGCGGGGGTGTAGGGTTGCCGGGGCTCGCTGATCACCTCGGCGGCCAATGGGTCCAGCTGACCAACCTGTTCGGCTTGCTTACCGGGTTCGCGCTGCTGCTGATCGTTTTCGTGCTGTCCGCCTTCCTGGACAACATCGCTGCCGCGATCATCGGGGGCACCATGGCGCGAACGCTGTTCCGCGACAAGCTGCATATCGGGTACATCGCGTGCATCGTCGCTGCGTCGAACGCGGGTGGTGCGGGCAGCGTGGTTGGCGACACCACCACGACCATGATGTGGATCGCTGGAGTGAGTCCGCTGGCGGTGCTGGACGCGTACGTTGCATCGATAATGGCCGTGCTGTTTTGCGGCGTCGTGGGCTCGATACAGCAACAACGCCATTCACCCATCATCAAAGACGCGTCGCTCGGGGCAAGGATCGATTGGTCTCGGGTGGGGATCGTCGGCTTCATCCTGGCCGCCGCCGTTGGCACCAACGTGGTCGTGAACGGCTTCTTCTCCGATCATGCCCACTGTTTCCCATACCTCGGCGCTGTGGTCTGGCTTGCGCTATTGACGTCCAGCGTGGTGCGCCGCCCGGATTTCTCGCTTGTGCCTCGGGCCGCACTCAGCAGTCTGTTCTTGCTTGCGCTCGTTCTGTGCGCTTCGCTGATGCCGGTCGAGCACTTGCCGGAGCCCGGCTGGCACTCGGCCTTTGGTTTGGGAGTCGTCTCCGCCCTATTCGACAACATCCCCCTCACGGCGCTCGCGCTGCAGCAGGGCGGCTATGACTGGGGGATCCTAGCTTTCAGCGTAGGGTTCGGCGGCTCGATGGTTTGGTTCGGATCGTCGGCAGGGGTAGGCCTCAGCAACCTGTTTCCGGAATCTCGCTCAGTCGTGGCCTGGGTCCGGGCAGGCTGGCATGTCATCGTAGCCTACGTCCTGGGCTTTATCGCAGTTATGCTGGTGACCGGCTGGCACCCAACTCCCGAGCGCTTGGCGCACGGAGGCTCTAAGGCGGTGTCGTGCCAGTCTGCACCGACCAACCCCTAGCAGCCAAGGGGCGTGACGGTTCGTGACCGCGGCAGCGTCGGGTGGAATCACCGAAGCCCTTGAACCGACAGGGATTGTGGTGGCCGTCAAGGCGCTCGCTGGGGGGCGGCGCACGCCGGCTTGGCCGGCCCCGCCAGCCTCGTGAATGCTTGCAGATCGATTCCCGTTCAAGGTACTCTCCGTCTCTTGCGGCAGCGGGGAGGGTCGCGACGTTCCACAGGCTTTCTGCGGCCAGAATCGAGGTTTCCCGGCCTCGGTTCTGGTGCCCGAAAGCCGCGCCAAGCCATGCCCGGAGGGCTTCATGCCCCGTGCTGTCCAGCCCGACAGGAACCCGGAGAGATCGAATGAAGAAGAAGGTGCTCGTCACGCGGGCGATGTTCGACGAGACCCTGGCCTATCTGGCGCAGCACTTCGATATCACATCCAACCAGGCCGATGAGAAGTACCCTCCCGACGAACTGGGCGCCAGGCTCCAGGGAATGGACGCGGCGGTGATCACCTCGACCGATCGCGTGGACGAGGCGCTGTTGTCGCGCTGCCCGGGTCTGAAGGCGGTATGCAGCGCCAGCGTCGGCTACAACCACGTCGATGTTGCAGCCTGTACGCGCCGCGGGGTGATGGTTACCAACACGCCCGGCGTGCTGACGGACAGTGTGGCCGACTATGCCGTGTGCTTGACGCTGGCCACCTGTCGCCGGCTGACCGAGGCCGAATCCATGCTGCGGCGCGGCGAGTGGAAGGGTACCCACCTCAAAGAGCTTCTCGGCATGGACCTGCACCACGCGACAGTCGGCATCTTCGGGTTCGGCCGCATCGGCCAGGTCATTGCCCGCCGCCTAACAGGCTTTGAGCCGAGGATTCTGTACTGCACCCGCAACCGCGTCGCGCGCGACATCGAACGGGACCTGAAAGCCACGTTCGTGGGCAAAGACGAACTGCTGCGCCAATCGGACATCGTCATTTTGATCCTACCCTACACGCGGGAGACGCACCATTTCATCGGCGCGCGTGAGTTGGGCCTGATGAAGCGTAAGGCGGTGCTGATCAATATGGCCCGTGGCGGCATCGTCGACGACGCCGCGCTGATCGAGGCGCTCAAGGCGAGACGCATCTGGGCGGCCGGGCTGGACGTGTACGAGAACGAGCCGAACTTGAACCCAGGCTTGCTCGCAGTCGCCAATGTGGTGCTCTCACCCCACATTGCAAGCGCCTCTGAGCCTACGCGCCAAGCGATGGCCATGGCGGCGGCACGCAACTGCGTAGCGGCGCTGACCACCGGCAACCCGCCCAACCTGTTGAATCGTGACGTGCTGAGGCAAGACGCTTGAGCTCCTCGGCGCGCTTCGACTGTGCGCGCTTGAGCAGAGGTTGGGTTTTGATCTGACCTAGAAAAAGAATGGACGACCTATACAGCCTGAGCCTGGCAGAGGCCGTACGCAGGCTTTCTTCTGGCGAGATGACCAGTGAGGCCTATACGCGCAGCCTGCTGGCGCGCATCGACCAGCTCGAGCCACGCGTACAGGCGTGGCAATGGCTGGACAAAGAGCGCGCGGTGGAATCGGCGCGCGAGACCGACCGACGCGTTCTGGCTGGCCGCACGCCTGGCGCGCTGCACGGTGTGCCGGTGGGCGTGAAGGACATCATCGACGTGCGCGGCATCGTGACCTCGATGGGTTCGACCATCTACGAACGCTATGTCCCGGAGATGAACGCCGAAGTCGTCGACCGCCTGCATGCGGCCGGCGCCTTTGTCCTGGGTAAGACGGTGACCACCGAGTTCGCGTTCTTGATGCCGCACAAGACGCACAACCCCTGGAACCCGGCGCACACACCGGGTGGCTCCTCGAGCGGGTCGGCGGCAGCGGTCGCGGCTGGTTTTGTGCCGACCGCCATCGGCACGCAGACCAACGGCTCGGTTATTCGGCCGGCCGCCTTCTGCGGCGTGGTGGGTTACAAGCCGGGCAAGGGCGTGCTGTCAACTGACGGCATCCTCCCCTTCAGCCCGAGCCTAGACCAGCCGGGCGTGTTTGCGCGCAGCGTCGAGGACGTCGCACTGGTGGTGGCCCACCTGGCCCATTCGCGCTGGACCATCAGCCCGCAGATCAGCGCTTTGAAGCACGCGCCTCGGCTGGTAGCCGTGCGCACGCCAGTGTGGCACCTCGCCGAGCCCGATCAACGCGGCCGCTTTGCCACGGACATTGCCGTGCTGCGGGAGGCCGCTGCGATCGTGGACGAGATCGACCTGCCATCGGGTTTCAACGAGGCGCACCGAGTTCATCGCAGTATCATGCTGCACGAAGCGGCCGCGGCCGCGCGCCAGGTGCGCGCCCACTACCGCGACAAGATTCACCCTTTCCTGAACCAGGCCCTGGACGAGGGCGAGCGCATCTCCACCGCGGAGTACGAGCGTGCTGTGAGAAAGCGCGAGGCCCTGCAGCGCGACTTCTCCCGCTTCCTGGACGACTACGACGCAGTGGTCACCCCTCCGGCTGCGGGCGAGGCGCCAGCTTCGCTCGAGAGCACCGGCGATCCCAGCTTTTGCACGATCTGGACCCTGCTGGGCGTGCCGGCCATCACCATTCCAACCGGGCTTGGCAGCCGTGGCATGCCCCTGGGGCTGCAGATCATCGGCAACCAGGGCGAGTCCAACCATTTACTCGCCACGACCATGTGGTGCGAACGGCAGCTGCCCTTCCGCGGTCTTCTGGCACGCGAGAGAAACACCTGAGCCGCAAACGCGCTCAGAACGGCCAGTCGCTGGCGGGTTCGATGAGTGAGCTGAATTGAAAGCGGGCTTCGTGGGGTCGGGCATCATGGGCCGGCCCATGGCGTCGAACCTGATCAAGGGCGGGCACGCGCTGCGCGTGCACGGCGGTCGTCCTCAGCCCATGCGGCCGCTGGAACAGGCTAGCGCGACAGCATGCGCATCTGCCGCGGAGGCTGCGCGCGCCTTGGAGGCGACCTCCACGATGGTGTCCAACACGCCGGATCTCGAGCAGGTGGTCTTCGGCGCCCGTGGTGTGGCGGAAGGCGCCGCTCGCGGTTGCGCAGTAGTGGACCCGGCCGCTTCGCTTGGGGCAAGGTGCTGGAGGTCCACGCCGCGGGCCGTGGTGCGTGATTCGTCATCCGGAACTCCCCGAAGCGACGGCTCTCTAAACCACGAGCCACGAGTCACGAGTTCCCGTGTCCTCGGTTCCTGCCGCACGCGCCACGCTCGATAGCCTTAGCGCGCTTCAGGCTCGCGTTCCCGGTTGTCTCATCCGGCACCGTCATCACTTGCGCGCTGCGTTGCGCCGGGCTGAGGAGGCGGCCCGCTGCGGGCGTCTGAGCGCCGAGGAGCTCACCACACTGAGCGATGAGGTGGCACGCTCGGAGGGGGCGCTGCGGGCGCGGCTCGCTGCACTGCCTGCCGTCACTTACCCGGAGGAGCTGCCGGTCTCGGCCCGCAGAGAGGAGATCGCCAGGACGATCGCCGCGCATCCAGTGGTGATCCTGTGCGGCGAGACCGGTTCAGGCAAGACGACCCAGCTGCCGAAGATCTGCCTCGAACTCAAACGCGGCGCGGCCGGCATGATCGCTCAGACGCAGCCACGCCGCATCGCTGCGCGCAGCGTGGCTGCGCGCATTGCCCAAGAGCTGGGCCAGCCGTTGGGCGAGCAAGTGGGCTACCGGGTGCGCTTCAGCGACCGGGTCAGCGAGCACAACTGCCTGCGCGTGATGACTGACGGAATCCTGCTCGCCGAGACGCAGGGCGACAGGCTCCTCAATGCTTATGACACGATCATCATCGACGAAGCGCACGAACGCAGCCTGAATATCGATTTCCTGCTCGGCTACATCCGGCGCCTGCTGCCCAAACGCCCCGAGCTTAAACTCATCATCGCCTCTGCCACAATCGACGCGCAACGCTTCTCGCGGCATTTCGATGACGCTCCGGTGATCGAGGTATCGGGGCGGCTGTATCCGGTGGAAATTAGCTACCAGCCGGTGCAAGGCGACGTGCAATCCAGCGATGTGCCCGAGTTGTCCGAAGCTATCGCAGATGCGGTCGACCGACTCGGGCGGCTGTCCACCACGGGCGACATCCTGGTATTTCTGCCCGGCGAGCGGGAGATTCGGGAGAGCGCGGAGGAACTGCGCAAGCATCACCCCGCCCACACCGAGATCCTGCCGCTGTTCGCAAGGCTGTCGGCACAAGAGCAGGAGCAGGTGTTTCAGCCCAGCGCGGGGCGGCGCATCGTGCTTGCGACGAACGTCGCCGAAACCTCGCTCACCGTGCCCCGGATCAAGTATGTGGTCGATTCGGGGCTGGCTCGCGTCAACCGCTACAGCTATCGAAACAAGGTTGAGATGTTGCAGGTGGAACCGATCTCGCGCGCATCGGCCGACCAGCGTGCGGGGCGCTGCGGCCGCGTGAGCAGTGGCGTGTGCCTGCGCCTGTACAGCGAGCAGGAGTATCTCTGCCGACCGCCGTTCGCAGACCCCGAGATCCTGCGCTCCTCACTCGCCTCGGTGATCCTGCGCATGAAGGCGCTCGAGCTCGGCGAGGTGGAGGACTTCCCTTTTGTAGACCCACCGTCTTCGCGTGCCATCGCCGACGGCTATCAGCTACTGGCGGAGCTCAACGCAGTGGATGCGCAGCACAGGCTCACGCCTGTCGGCAGCCAGCTCGCCAAGCTGCCGGTCGACCCGCGCATGGCGCGCATGATCGTCGCGGCGCGCGACGAAGGCTGTTTATCCGAGATTCTCATTATCGCCAGCGGGCTCGCCGTCCAAGACCCGCGCGAGCGCCCCACGGACAAGCAAGAGTTCGCTGACACCGCGCACGCCCCGTTTCAGGACGAACGCTCGGAGTTCCTTGGCCTAATCAAGCTGTGGGCCTTCTTCGACGACATGGTCAAGCACAAGAAGTCCAACCGCAAGCTGGCCCAAGCTTGCAGGGAGAATTTTCTGTCGCATGCGCGGCTGCGCGAGTGGCGCGACCTGCATGGGCAGCTGCATGCGCTGGTATCCGAAATGGGCTGGCATCCCAACCCTAAGCCGGCCGGCAGCGACCCGATCCATCGGGCGCTACTCGCCGGGTTGCTCGGCAACGTCGGCTGCAAGTCAGACGAACCCGGCGTTTACCTCGGCGCGCGTGGCATCAAGTTCACCATCTTTCCCGGCTCGCCCCTGCGCAAGAAGGGGCCGCCGTGGCTGGTCGCGGCGGAGCTTACCGAAACCACCAAACTCTACGCGCGCAGGGTGGCAGCGATCGACCCGGCCTGGCTCGAGCGCATCGGCGCTCATTTGGCGAAAAAGACTTACCACGACCCTCACTGGGAGAAGGCGCCGGCGCAGGCCATGGCCTATGAGCGCGTGACGGTCCACGGGTTGGTCGTGATACCGCGCCGGAAGGTGGCCTTGGGACCTATCGACCCGACCGCGGCGCGGGAGATCTTCATCCGCGAAGGCCTGGTACACGGACAACTTGAGACCAAAGCTGAGTTTCTGCGCCGCAATCAGCACCTCGTGCAGCAGGTTGAAGAGTTGGAGCACAAGTCGCGCCGCCGGGACGTCCTGGTGGACGAGTTTCACATCTTCGGCTTCTACGACGAGCGTGTTCCGCAAGACATCGTCAGCGGCCAACAATTTGAGCACTGGCGTCGGGAGGCCGAGAAGGACGACCCGCGGCTGCTGTTCCTTACGCGCGAAAGTCTGATGCGCCACGCCGCCGAGGACATCACCCAGGAACGCTTCCCGGAGACCCTCGAACTGAACGGCGTCCGCTACAGGCTCTCCTATCGTTTCGAGCCCGGCCACGCGTTGGACGGCGTGACCCTGACGGTGCCGCTCCA
Organism: Burkholderiales bacterium; assembly: GCA_035501675.1. GTDB lineage: Bacteria > Pseudomonadota > Gammaproteobacteria > Burkholderiales > SHXO01 > SHXO01. The sequence continues at coordinate 21,339 of DATJVW010000329.1, read as the reverse complement.
CCTGCTCAACCAAGTGGACGAGCGGCGCTGCGAATGGTTGGTGGCGGGGCTGCTGAGGGAGAAGGTCACGCACTTGGTCCGTGAGTTGCCCAAAAACCTACGCAAACACTTTGTGCCGGTGCCGCAAGTGGTGACCTCGGCGATGGAACACCTCGACCCCACTGCGATGCCGCTGACTGTCGCGCTGACTCAAGCCCTCCTGCGGGTATCCGGCGTGGAAGTCGCACAGGACGCCTGGAATTTGGCGGATCTGCCACCCTTCCTGCGTATGAACTTCAGGATAGTCGACGAGCGCGGAGACGAGCTGGCCACGGGGCGCGATATCGCCGAACTGCGCGCCCGGCTCGGCGTCAAGGCGCGGCGCCGGTTCAGCGAGAACGCTGCAACTCAGTTCGAGCGCGCGGGTTTGCACAGCTTCGACATCGAAGAGCTGCCCGACCAGGTTGAGTTCACACGCGGCGGGCAGCGGCTCGTGGGTTTTCCGGCGCTGGTGGACGAAGGCAAGTCGGTGCACTTGATGCTGCTGGACACCGAAGACGACGCTGCTGCTGCGACGCATCGGGGTCTGCGCCGCCTATTCCAGCTGGCCGCGCCGGAGCAGGTCAAGTTCGTGGCCCGCAATCTACCCGGCTTCCAGGACATGGCGCTGCGCTACGCGCTGCTGCTGGAGCTCGAAGGCGTGAAACCGGACAAGGTGGCCGTATCGGACCGATTGCGCGACGAGCTAGTCGATGCCATTTGCGATCGCGCCTTCTTCGTGGAAGCGGAGCCGGTGCGCACGCGACCCGCGTTCGACGAGCGTGTCAAAAAGGCGAAGACACGTCTAACGGACGTGGCACAGGACGTATGCCGTGTGGTCGGGGAGATCGTGACCGAGTATCAGGCGTTGCGACCGAGGTTGAACCAACACGGTGTCCCGATCTGGCAGCGGGCCATGACCGACATCCGCAATCAGCTCAGGGACCTGCTGCCACCCGGATTCATCGTGTCGGTGTCCCTCGGCCGTCTGAGGGACTACCCGCGCTACCTCAAAGCCATCCAGTTCCGCCTAGACAAGTTCTCGGTCAACCCGTCCAAGGACGCTGTCTGGCAGCAACAGCTGCAAAGCTGGTGGCAAGCGTATCAAGGGCGCCTCGCCGCCGACAGGCAGCGCGGCATCCGGCACCCGGGGCTGGAGGAATTTCGCTGGATGCTGGAGGAACTGCGCGTATCGTTGTGGGCGCAGCAGCTTAAGACGCCGTATCCCGTGTCGTTCAAGCGGCTGGGGAGGGCTTGGAGCGAGCTCGGGTGAGGCGCGCACACCGCTGGTTTCCAACCCACCGAGTCGACCCTTCTTTCCCCGGGAAGAGGCTCTGTCGGGCCCACAAGCAAGGGTCTCATTGCCACTCCGCGCTAAGGTGCTAAACTGAATATTAGGGGGAAGACGAGCGCAGAAGGAAGGAGGGGGCGCCATGAAGACAATCAACGAAATCCTGCAGCACAAATCCCACAGCGTGCTGTCTATCTCACCTGAGGCTTCCGTGCTTGATGCGCTCAAGCTGATGGCTGAGAAGGAGGTCGGTGCCCTGGTGGTGCTGGACGGCGAGCGTCTAGCCGGGATCTTCTCGGAACGCGACTACGCCCGCAAAGTCATCCTGCACGGCAAGTCCTCCAAGGATACGCCAGTGCGCGAGATCATGACTCAAAAGGTCGTGTGCGTGCGCCTCGACCAGAGCGTGGAGGACTGCATGGCCCTCATGACCGATAAGCGCATCCGACATCTTCCCGTGCTGCAAGACAGCCGGGTCATCGGCGTCATTTCCATCGGCGATGTAGTGAAGGAGGTCATCTCCGAACAGCAGTTTGTCATCGAGCAGCTGGAGCACTACATTCACAGTTGAGGCATACACCCCCCGATGCCTTGGTCAGGGAAGCCGTTCCGAATCCATGGCATTCAAAGAAATTTGTACCCGTCTGCCGGCACTGTCTGTTCTGGTCTGCGCCAGCCTGTTGACCATCGCATGTTCGAGCCCGGAGCGGCTGACCTCCAAGGCCACGCCCTGCGCCACTGGAGAAGTGAAGATCGTCAACAGCGAGTTCTCGCGTCGGGGAGTGACGACCGCCTGGTGCGCGGAATGCAAGGACAAGCTTTATCTGTGCGCCACCGACACCGAGCGCAGCAAGGTGGAATGTCGGCTGAGTACGCCTGAGGACGCCTGCCATTGACCCGGACGACCGGATCATGATTGGCCTGCCGGCGGAGCCGGTTCGCAGGCGCGCTATGTCGAGGAGGCCCGACCGTTGATCCACATGGGAAGCTGTCATTGCGGAGCCGTCGCCATCGAAGTCGAGGCCCCCGAGGACCTCGAAGTCTACGAATGCAACTGCTCGATGTGCGAGCGCAGCGGTTTCCTGCATCTCATCGTGCCCGCGCGCCGGTTCCGCCTGGTGCGGGGGACAGAAGCGCTAACCACCTATACGTTCAACACGCGTGTCGCCCAGCACCTCTTCTGCAGGATTTGCGGAATCAAGCCGTTCTACGTGCCGCGTTCGAATCCCAATGGGTTCAGCGTCAACCTCCGCTGTCTGGACCGAAGCAAGGTCCGATCGGTCAAGGTGCTGCCTTTTGACGGCCAGAACTGGGAGGCAGCCGCCGGGACCCTGGAGCAGCTCTCCAGGTAGCGGGCCCTGTGCCGCAGCGGCCCGGCGCACAGGGACTCACTTCCGGTGCCCTGGCGAGGACTCCGCCAGCACCACCGACGCCTCCACTTGCGGGCTGGAGACGGACCAATACTTGTCGAGAAGCCGGTTCTTGGCGCGCTCGGACACCAGGTGAAACCCGTGCTTTTCGTAGAATCGGATTGCCCAGCGCGCCGCAGCCCAGGTGCCAACCAGGAGCGGGCGCTCGGTCTGGGCTCGCAGCTCGGCCAGGAGTTGACCCCCTATGCCCTGGTTGCGGTAAGCGGTGCGCACGTAGGCGTGGCGGATGAGTGCCGCGTCCAGCACCTCTTGCAGCCCCATGACGCCGATCAGCTGGTTGCCGAGCTGGTAGCCCCAGAAGCGAACGCCGGCGGCGATCTCGTCGCGCAGCTCGTCGACAGGCATGTAGGGGTCCTTCCAACGGTCTGACGGAATCACGCCGCGATAGGCGTGCGCCGCGTCGTTGATGATGGTGTATATCTCGAGCAGGTCGTGGTTGGTGCAGGACCGGATCATGACGGACACACTCCTGGAGCCGGCAATCGCACATAGCTTACGTCGATTGTCCCGGTCCGGGGGGCGTCCACTGCGCACCCAGCGGAGCGACACGCGCGGCGGCACTTTCTTTTTCTTTGGGTCTTTTCGGGGGAGTGTCTACAATCGCCTCGTACTGGGCGCCGCGGCTCGGCGGGTAAACCGCGGAACCCAGGTCGTTGGCCCCCTAGCCTGCGGATCGATCGATGGCTGAACCGAAGCTCGGCCGACTCCGGCTTTCGCCGCTCGGCGATTGTGTACTCCTCGTCGAGCTCGGCAGCGACGCCTCGGAGCAGACGACGCAAGGCGTGCGCGCAGTAGCCGAGTACCTGCTCGGACATCCGCTCGCGGGCGTGCGCGATGTGGTGGGGGCCGTATGCACCGTGGCGCTGCACTATGATCCGCTCAAGATCGAGCCGATGCCCGCGGCACAGACGCCGTTCGAAGCCCTAGCGCTGCAGGTGACCCAAGCCCTTTCATCGCTCGATCCCGCGGCGACGGCGTCGCCGGGCGAGCACCAGATCCCGGTATGCTACGGCGGTGAATTCGGCGAAGACCTGGAGGCGGTGGCGCAGGCTCACGGCCTGACCGGCGCGGAAGTCATCGCGTTGCACAGCGCTCCCGTGTACCGCGTGCAGATGCTCGGTTTCGCCCCCGGTTTCGCATACCTTGTGGGGCTCGATGCGCGTCTCGCCACGCCGCGCAAGGCGACTCCACGTACGCGCGTACCCGCCGGCAGCGTGGGCATCGGTGGCGAGCTGACCGCAGTGTACCCGCTAGACCTGCCCGGTGGGTGGCATCTCATCGGGCGCTCGCCGGTGAGCTTCTTCGATCCCGGCTCGGAGCGCCCCAGCCTGTTGATCGCGGGCGACCGCGTGCGATTCCTGCCGATCACGCCACAGCAGTATGCAGAGCTGGACCGGGACACACGATGGCGCTGAGAGTCCATCGTGCGGGCATTTTGTCCACCCTGCAGGATCTGGGACGCTACGGTTATCAGCGCTTTGGGGTGCCGGTTGGCGGCGTGATGGATGAATACTCGCATCGGTTGGCTAACCTCCTGGTGGGCAATCTCGAGCACGAGGCCACTCTCGAGATCACGCTCGCCGGTCCGCGCCTCGAGTTCACCCAGGACACGCTGATCGGCATCTGCGGAGGAGACTTCGCACCCAGCCTGGAGGGGAAGAACGTGCCGGCGGCGCGGCCGGTGCTGCTGAGCAAAGGGAGCGTGGTCGACTTCGGCACCTGCCGGCTGGGCTGTCGCGCGTACCTGGCCGTGGCGGGAGGCTTCGAGGTGCCATTGGTCATGGGCAGCAAGAGCACTTATCTGCGCGGTGGATTCGGCGGCTTCGAGGGACGCGCGCTTCGACGCGGCGATCTCATCCCAATCGGTGAAGCCGGCCGCGAGTCTTACCCTGGCCTGCGCAGACAACTCGACGCGGGTGCGAGGTGTGCATATCCGCGCTGGTCGGTCAACGCCAACTCCGCATTCCTGGCGCACGGCCACCACCGCATCCATTTCGTTCCGGGGCGCCACTGGGACCTCCTGTCTGAGGATAGCCAGCAGCAGTTTGGCGGCGTGCAGTACCGCATCGCGCCCGACTCGGACCGGATGGGCTATCGACTAGAGGGCCCCCGCCTGTCGCTCAAGGAGCCTATCGAGATCCTCTCCGAAGCGGTCACCTTCGGCAGCATCCAGGTCCCACCGGACGGCCGTCCCATCGTCCTCATGGCCAATCGACAGACCACAGGCGGTTACCCGAGAATCGGGGAGGTGTCCACCGTGGATCTGCCTTTGCTGGCTCAGCTGCCGCCGGGGGATACGGTGCACTTCGAGCCCATCACGCACGAAGACAGCCAGCGACTGTACCTGCAGCGCGACCGCGAGCTGGGAATCATGCGCGAGGCGCTGCGAATGCGGATGAAACAATGAAAGCCACGGTCGACCTCAACTGCGATATGGGCGAGGGTTTCGGTGCCGATGCCGCGGTGCTCCAGTACGTGAGCTCGGTGAACGTTGCCTGCGGCTTCCACGCAGGCGACCCCACGATCATGCACCGCACGGTCGCGGGCGCGCTTGGGTGCGGTGTGGCGGTGGGCGCACATCCTTCGCTGCTGGACGTACAGGGCTTCGGCCGGCGTGCCATGCGCGTTACGCCTGAACAGGCCTACGATCTGGTTCTGTACCAGGTAGGGGCACTCGCTGGCTTCTGCCGCGTGCTAGGCGGTCGGTTGTCGCACGTGAAGGCGCACGGCGCGCTTTACAACATGGCGGCCAGGAACGCGGTGGTGGCGGACGCGATTGCGCGCGCGGTGCGTGACTTCGATCCGGCGCTGGTCTTGTTCGGCCTGGCTGGCAGCGAATTGGTGCATGCCGGACGCCGCGCCGGATTGGAGGTCGCGAACGAGGTTTTCGCCGACCGCACCTATCAGCGGGACGGCGCGCTGACCCCTCGAGGCCAGCCGGACGCGATGATTCGTGACGTGTCCGCGGCGCTGGCGCAGGCGGAACGGATGATGCGCGAGGGTAAGGTGCGCGCGCTGGACGGCAGCGATCTGCAGATCGAGGCCGACACGATTTGTATCCACGGCGACGAGCCGGGCGCAGAGAGCTTCGCGCGTGAACTGCGCGCGTTGCTCGCACGGCTCGGTATCGCCGTTTGCGCGCCAGGACACCCCAACGAGGTACGCAGCCACCCGACGTTCGAGTGCGCGGGCAAACCGCTGAGGGCCTGAATGCAAGTCGTGGGGACCGGGGAAGCATTGGGAGGATGCATTTCCCCGTTCGCGTCGTAGCCTTGGCGCTTCAGCTCGCCTTGTTTCTGCACGCGCCGACCCCTTTTCCCCTGTCCTTGCGTTTGTAATGTCTGGCACGCTTCGAATCGCGGAAGGCGTCAGGAACGATTGTTTGTCTTCTCGGGACTTTCACGTTGCGGGGTTCATGGCCATCGCTTACGCCCGTCTTGGCACCGTCTGGTGTCTTGGTGCTGGACGTAGCTGCACCGGTAGATCGGGTTCCAAGCCGTCGGACCCAGATGCCTCGCGTATACTCCGCCGGCCATGGATGCGAGGTCGTCGGACGAGGAACTGATGCTGCGCTTCAGCGGCGGTGACCCCGCCGCATTCGACGCACTCTACGCCCGGCACCGCGGCGGGGTGTTCCGCTATCTGCTGCGGCAGTGCGCGAACCGCGCCGTGGCTGAAGAACTGTTCCAGGACGTTTGGATGAACCTGGCGCAGACGCGCAGCCGCTACCGGGTGCAGGCGAAATTCAGCACCTACCTGTATACCCTGGCGCACAATCGGTTGATCGATCACTTCCGTCGGCACAAGGGGCTGCAGCTCGTGTCCCTGGACCAAGAAGAGGATGATCCCATCCAGCTGCAGGCCTCGGCCACGCTCCAGCCTGACCGCCTTGCCCAGTCGCGCGAGCAGGCTTCCCGGTTGTTGAGGCTGGTGGCGGCGCTGCCCGACGCGCAGCGCGAGGCCTTCGTCCTGCACGAAGAGGGCGGATTGAGCCTAGACGAGATTGTCGAGGTCGCCGGGTCTAATCGCGAGGCGGTCAAGAGTCGCCTACGCTACGCCCTGGCGAAGTTACGCGACGGGATGAAGGATTATCTGTGAGCGAAAACGCTTCCGACGACCGCGAGCTCGAGCATCTGTTCGCCACTGAGCTGGCGCTCACGCGGCGTTATCGAGCCGTATCGCAGGAAGAGCCACCCGCTGCGCTCGACCAGCTCATCCGCGCCGCCGCCCGGCGTGAGGTGAGGCGCGCGCGCCTGGCTGGTCCTCCGTTTGGGGCGTCCTGGCGCGTTCCGCTGTCCATCGCCGCTGTTGTGGTGGTGAGCGCGACCATCACACTGATGGTCGCCGAGCGCGACGGGCGCGCTCCGGTCCCAGCAAGCCGCCCTGGCCCCGCCTCGGGGCCGGCCCCGGGAGAAGCCAAAGATCGCACCGAGACGCCGTCCATGCCGCTCGCACTCGGGAGGCAGCCCGCGCCGACTGGCGCCAAAGCTGAAGCAAAGGCACGAGCCTCCCGGTCGTCCGAAATGGTCGCCGGAACGTCTCTGGAGACGAGGGATCCTCTGTCCATCCGTCCGGGGCCCCGAGACGAACTGCTCCCGCCGACGGCAGAACAGGCTGCAGAGCAGCCGGCCCCTGCGAAGGTGCCCTCCGCACCGCAGGCGCCGTCTCCCACCAAAGGACCCGCGACCACGCCGGCGAGTGTTGCGCCGGAACAGGGCCGGGCAGATACGGCAGCGTCCCAAGTGGAGGTCTCGGTCAATGAAGCACTAGCCGCAAAAGTCGCACCGGTAGGGCCGATGCACGAAGAGCGTGCGTCATCCCAGCCGACGGCGGCAGCGGAGGAGCGCGCAGGGGCGCAAGCTTTCGCCAAGAAACAAGCTGGGTTGAGCTCAGAGTCCACTGCTTCGCCCTGGGAAAAGGATCCGCAGGCCTGGCTGACTCATATCGACGCATTGCGCACCGCGGGGCGCAACGCGGATGCCGCAGCGAGCTTCCGCGCCTTCCGTTCCCGATATCCGGACTATCGGCTACCGACCGGCTTCATCGCCCCGGGTCCCTGAGCTTGCAATGTGAGTCAGCGCTCGCTGACCCCGCCTATCCGCCACATCTGGCGCCCCAAAGCAAAGCGGCGTCGGGGTACTCCGACGCCGCCGTTCCAGTGGGCAAACGCCCCGTGTCCGGTTTAGGCCGCCTTCTTCCGGGGCACAGCGACATGGGCCGCAGCCGTTACGGCGTTCGTTTCGGCCATCGCGACCATTTGCTTGGTCGCCTTTAGCATGGACTCGTAGGCCGCGCTAGCCGACTGAACGAGGGACTTAACCGCCGCCACGGCGCTTTCGGAGCCGGCGGGGGCGTTCTTGATAGCCCCGTCGAGCACGCCTAGGACACTCTTGCTGACATCGCTCAGCTGCTGCTCAAGAAGAGACGAAATCTCAGCCTGCGCCGCTGCTGCCACTTCGTACGCGCTTTTAGCATAGGCTTGAGCTTTTTCCCACGCGGGCTGGGATACCGCACCCCCGACGGCTGCCAGTTCGCTCGGATCCTTGACCGTACCAAGTTGCCTTGCGGTCTTCAAGCCGTCGGCAAAGGCGGTCTTGGCCGTCCTGAACTGCAGGTCCGCCAATTTCTCCAGGCTCTCCGACGCGATCTCCGTAAATCTCAAAGTCGCCTCAAGTTGAGATTTGCTCAGAGCAGCCAGTTGTTCGTTTACTTGGACCATACGCTTTACTCCTTTGAATTAGAGAGTTAACAGCTATTGTGCGGTATTGCTGCGATGCACAAATAACCATTATAGGGCTCCAGAGCCGGATGTCAAGGTAAATCTGCTGCATCGCAGCAAGGTAGCATCCGACCGAGCGGTACGTGCGGCCGCGAGGCATCGGCCTAACCCGCCTCCGGACCACGGAAATACGATCTCCTGGAGCAGCCCACAGGCTGCCTAATGCGGCACCTCCGCCAGGAGGCGGAGCCTACGTCCCCAGTTTCAAGACCAACGTCATTCCATCCCCAACGGGCACCAGACTGATGCGGACCCGGCTGTCCTTGAACAGGCGCTGGTTGAATGTGCGGATGGCGCGGGTATCGGGGTCATCGAGTTTCGGGTCCGCTGGTCGGCCAGACCACAGGGTGTTGTCGATGGCGATCAGACCGCCGGGGCGCAGCAGGGCCAAAGAGCGCTCGTAGTACCCCCAGTAGTTCTCCTTGTCTGCGTCGATAAAGGCGAAATCGTAGCTTCCGGCTTGCCCGCGAGCGGCCAGGCGGTCTAGGGTCTGCAGCGCCGGGGCCAGGTACAGGTCGATCTTGTGCTCGACGCGCGCCTCGTGCCAGTAGCGCCGCGCGATCGAGGTCCACTCCTCGCTCACGTCACAGGCCGTGATGTGGGCATCGGGCCCAAGCGCAAGCGCTACGATCAGCGAACTGTAGCCGGTGAATACCCCCACCTCGAGGCACCGTTTGGGATTTAGCGCCTGCACCAGCAACCCCAGCAGCTGCCCCTGCTCCGGTGCGATCTGCATCATCCCCATTGGCAGCTTGGCAGTCTCGGCGCGCAGGCGCTTGAGGATATCGGGCTCGCGCAGCGACACCGACAACAGATAGTCGTAGATCCGGTCGGGCAGGCCCAAAGTTCTATTCGACATCAGGGTTGCTACAATGTTGTCGTCCTGGGCCAATGCTAACACCACGGGCGGGTCGCAGCGACGCAATCGGACTTCAAACGGAACGCCGAGCCTTCGTGTGCCAGTTGCTGGGGATGAACTGCAACGTTCCCACCGACATCTGCTTCTCCTTCACCGGATTCCGTCGGCGCGGCGGCGCCACTGATGGGCACTCCGACGGCTGAGGGATTGCTTTCTTCGAGGGCAGCGGGTGCCGGTTGTTTCTCGACCCCGTGCCCGCCGTCCACTCGCCTGTGGCGGAGCTGGTGCGCAACTATCCGATTCGCTCGACCAACGTGATTGCACACATCCGCAAGGCCACCAAGGGTGCAATCGGACTGCAGAACACTCACCCGTTCATGCGTGAACTGTGGGGCCCCTACTGGATCTTCGCGCACAACGGGACGTTGGAACGGCTCGCGCCATCCCTTGGAAATCACTATCGGCCGGTGGGCACGACCGACAGCGAGCTCGCCTTCTGTTGCATTCTGGAAACCATGCGCGAGGCGTTTCCCGCCGGCATGCCGCATATCGCGCGGCTGGTGGATGTGCTGAGGCGCTTGACCCGTGAGTTGTCCCGTCACGGCCCCTTCAACTATCTACTGTCGAACGGCGATCTCCTGCTCGCTCACTGCGCAGACCGTCTATCTTACGTGGTCCGCCAGGCGCCGTTCACTACAGCGCACCTGCTGGACGAGGACGTGGAGGTGGATTTCAGCGCAGTCACCACACCCGATGATCGGGTCGCCGTCATCGCCACCTTGCCCCTGACCGATAACGAACCTTGGACCCCACTCACCAGCGGCGAATTGGCTGTCTTCCGCGACGGCGAACGCGTTGATCTTCATTGACGCGCGTTAGCCTGGTGCGGGTGCCTGCAGGCGAGCGCCTACGCGCTGGAGGTCCCAATGCGTGATCGCCTGGCGCCAAAACTCCGGAAGCGTTGGGCTCTCGAAGCTAGGCGGCATCGCCTGGTTGAGGAAGACCAACACCGCCCGCAGTACAGCGAGGGGACGCGCGAAGTCTACCGGCGCCGCCTTGGTCTGCTTTGAGAGCTTCTTGCCGCTGCGATCGACCGCTATCGGGAGATGGGCGTAGCGGGGCGCGGGCAGGGCCAGCAAGCGCATCAACTGGAGCTGGCGCGCGCTGGACTCGAGCAAATCGGCGCCGCGCACCACATCAGTCATGCCCTGCTCAGCGTCGTCCACAGCCGAGGCCAGGTGGAAGGCGTACACGCCGTCCGCCCGATAGACGATGAAGTCCCCGGGCGCTCGCTCCAGGTCGCGTCGTTGCCAGCCGAGCAGGCGATCGTCGAACTCGACGGTCATCCCATGCACGCTCAGGCGCAGCGCCCGCGCGTGCCGTCCGGGGGGGAGCCCGCCGCGGCACGAGCCTGGATAAGGCGGGGCATCAATCCCGGGAAGCGCTGACTCCGCGATCTCCCTGCGGCTGCACGCGCAGGGGTAGACCGCGCCAAGCACACGCAGTTGGTGGAGCGCGGCGTGATAAGCCGGTAGCCGTCGACTTTGGTATAGCACGGGGCCGTCCCACTCGAAGCCGAGCGCTTCCAAGCAGCGCAGAATCGATGTGACTGCGCCGGGCGCAACACGCGGCGGATCCAAGTCGTCGATGCGCAGGCGCCACTCCCCGCCGTGCGATCTGGCTTCAAGGTAGCTGCCCGTGGCCGCTACCAGGGAACCGAAATGCAGGGGGCCCGAGGGCGTTGGGGCGAAGCGGCCACGGTAGGGGGCTTGGTTCATGCCGACGGGAGTCGGCCAACGCGTTGACGCGATACCCTCACGTATAAGGCCGCGCTCAAGACAAAGTCTACGGACAGCGCAATCTCAACTGCGGAAAGAACGCGGGACACCCCGCGCTCCGACCAGGCGCGGACCACCCCTTCGCAGAAATAAGCGAGCACCAGCAGTACCGCCCACTGGTAGGTGTAAATCTTGCCTCTGAGGACCCCGAACAGCGGCAAGAGCAAGGGCAAGGCCTTGAGAAATAGCAGCGAGCCGCCCGGCCTGATCGGGGAAAGTGTGGTCTCCCATAGCAGACACAGGAATAGGAGCGCGATCAGACTCACACTGGCGCTCAGCTGAAGCAGGGTCGTCACCATCAGGCGCGAGCCTCTCGGGCCATTGCGACCAGCGCCGCTCGCGCCTGAGGTCCGGTGGTGATCATGTGCTCGAAGCGGAATCGCAGGACGCGGCCGTCGGCGCGCACATCGAAGCCGTCGCAGTCGAGTCCTATCATCTCCGCCTGATGCGGCTCGACCCCCTGTGCCTTCCGGCAATAGGCAAGAAGGGCGGCACGGTGATCTCGGTTCATATGCTCAAGCACCGACCCCTCAATTTCGGGGATGTCACCCGGGTTCGCCTGGAAGGCGTCGCCTGAGACCCAGTGCAGGCTGCCAAAGCCCTCGATCAGGCGGATCTGGAACGGCTCGATCGTCCAAAAGCGGAACCCTCCGATCTCGAGGTACTTCGCATGCTCGGGAAAGAATCGCAGATAACGTTCTTGAAGCGATCCCGTCGGGTCGAGGGCGCGAGCCAGGCCCAGCAACGCCGCGCGGGGCCTCGCCTGGAGTTCGGGCCCCGACGTCGAGACGAGAAAGCTGGCGTGCCGATCGGCTTCGATGTTGTGAGTGTGCTCGGCCAAATGGCTGATCAGCAGCAACGGACGGCCTTGATGATCGGTGACATGGGGTAGTGCCGAGCCGTAGGGATAGCCGGGAAACTTCGCGGAATGAGACGACAGCACACCATCGCGCGCCCCACGGAACAGCTCACGCGCCTGCCTGGCCCGGTCGACTACGGCAGCCGGGCTCATTGCGCCAGCTTGAGCGCGACTTCGGCCAGACGCTGGCCGAGGACAAGGCACAGCCGCCGCTCGTCTTCGGACATAAGGCGGTCGCTGCCCATGCCCGAGACGTGGCTGGCGCCGTACGGCGTCCCACCGGTGGCCGTGGCGCTGAGTTCTGGTGCGGTATACGGTACACCGACGATGACCATGCCGTGGTGGAGCAAAGGCAGCATCATCGACAGCAGCGTGGTCTCCTGGCCGCCATGCTGCGTGGCCGTGGACGTGAACACCGCGGCCGGCTTGCCCGCGAGCGTCCCCTTAAGCCATGCCCCGCCAGTGCCGTCGAGAAAGAACTTGAGCGGCGCGGCCATGTTGCCGAAGCGAGTGGGGCTGCCCAGCGCCAAACCGGCGCACGCCTCGAGATCCTTCAGTTCCACATACGGCGAACCGCTATCGGGGATAGCGGGCTCTACCGCTTCGCAAACCGTAGAAACCTTGGGCACGGTGCGCAGCCGAGCCCGGGCGCCTGGGACGCTTTCGACGCCGCGCGCCACCGCGTACGCCATCTCTTTTACCGCCCCTGTGTAGCTGTAGTAGAGGACCAGAATGTCGTTCATAGAGATCGCGAAGTGCCCCACGCAGGCGGGCAAACCACGATGGCCATTATAGAGAGACTGCCATGAGCGCCTCTGCATTTTCGCGCCGCCTAGCAGCCGGGAGGCGTCGCGTAGCGACCATCCGACGCCATGTGCGCGCCACCTGGGACTATCTCTTGCTGTTGATCCACCGTATCAGAGAGGATCGTTGCCTGCAGGTCGCCGGCAGCTTGACTTTCACGACGTTGCTCGCGCTGGTCCCTCTTATCACCATCGGGGTGACCGTATTCTCGACTTTCCCGTTGTTTGCGGGGTTCTCCGGCGCGATCCGTCAGTTTGTGGTTACCAACCTGATGCCAGCCTCGGCGGGCCGCGTCATCACGGTGTACATGCAGCAGTTCGCGGACAACGCGGGCCGGCTCACCACCTGGGGGATCGCCATCCTCGGCGTCTCGGCCGTGTTGACCATGCTCACGATCGACCGCGCCTTCAATACGATCTGGCGCGTGCGCCGTCCGCGGACGTTGCTCAATCGATTGCTGATCTACTGGGCGGTGCTCACAGTAGGCCCGTTGTTGATCGGGGCTAGCTTGTCTGTGACCTCGTGGCTCCTGACCCTTTCCATGGGTATTGTGCGCGGGGCGGAAGAGGCGGAGCTGGTGCTGCTCAGAGTGGTGCCGCTGATCTTAACCTGTGCGGCCATGGCGTTCCTCTATCGGATGGTGCCTAGCCGCCGCGTGGATACGCGCGACGCCGTGGCCGGCGGTGCTCTGGCTGGGCTCGCGTTTGAGGGCATGAAGGCGGCCTTCGGCGCCTACGTCAGGGCCGTGCCGACCTATAAGCTGGTGTACGGCGCGTTTGCGAGCTTCCCCATCTTCCTACTGTGGATCTATCTCTCCTGGCTGGTGCTGGTCCTCGGCGCCGAGTTCACGGCAGCGCTGCCATACCTGCGTACCGGCGGTGTCCGCCTCAAGCGTCGGCCAGGTGAACAGTTCCTGGAGGCGGCACGGCTGCTGCGCCACCTGTATCAGGCGCACCGCGGCGGGCGCGTAACAAGAACCGAGGAGCTGCGCGTCGGCCTGCGTCTCCCGTTCGAAGAGTGCGAGCAGTTGCTCGACCGCCTGGCCGCCGCCGGCTGGGTCGCTCCCACCACGGGGGACGGCTGGGTGCTGGCGCGAGATGCGGCTGAGATTCGGTTGGCCGACGTTTACCGCGAGTTCGTCTTCCGTTCCGACCTTGCGGAAGGCGCCGAGCCGAGTTTCGAGTCACTGGTCGCGCAGCTCACACGCGACGCGCATGAGACCCTGTCTATGAATCTCGAGACCCTTTTCACCCTCAAGGCCACGGAGCGCCGCAGGCACGCGGCGTGACGTCCGCGATGCGTGAGTCGCGATTCTAGGCGAGTACCGCCCAGGAGTGCGCGGCTTGCGGCTAGGGCTATTGCGCTTCTCCCCTGTAGCGCAGCGGCACGGCCCTACCCGCATACGGGTGGGTCGCGCCGCCGCCGGGGAATAGCCAGCGCTCCTGCCAAGCTTGCACGACTTTCACGGCGTATGGGCTCTTGCCGCCCAGGCTACCGTTGTACCGTCCCAGCGCCCGGTAGATATCGCCTCCTTCGATGTCCAAGTAGTGGCGAAGAACGACACAGCCGTAGCGCAGGTTGGTGCGAAGCTTGAACAGATCGTGGTCCGCGTCTCCGATCAGAACAACCCAGAAAGGCATGACCTGCATATAGCCGCGAGCGCCGGCCCGGGACACCGCATACTTCCGGAACCTGCTCTCCACCTCGATCAGGCCGAGCACCATTTGCGGGTCCAGCCCTGCGCGTTTGGCTTCGTACTGTACGGTGGTCAGGAAGTCCTCGCGCGTTCTCTGGTCGGCCATGTGTTTCGCCAGCCGCTGCGACATGGCGGACAGCCAGGCCCTCCCCTCCTGCGGTGTGGCGAACACCAGTGTCGGGCTGGCGCGGTCTGCGACGGAGCCATGCAATGCGGCCTGTACGCTCGCGGCGAGCGGCTCGTAGCGCTGCTCCCCGGCGAATGCGTCGTAAGCCGCGCCCAGCAGAGCGGTGAGCACCAGATACCCTAGCCGGCAAGACCTCACTACTTTGAGCACAGCGACCTCACGAACTGTACGGCAGTGGCCACATCGACCGGGCGGGGCTTGTCTTCGGCGCGTGCCTGGTATTCCACCTGACCCTGCTTGAGGCTGCGCTCGCCGACGTTGATGCGATGGGGGATGCCGATCAGCTCGAGGTCGGCGAACATGACCCCTGGGCGCTCATCGCGATCGTCGAGCAGTACCTCGATCGCTGCGGCACTCAACTCGTCGTGCAGCCGCTCCGCCTGGGCACGCACCTCGGCGCTCTTGCCCCAGCCTATCGGCGCAATGGCCACTTGAAAGGGCGCCAGCGCCATGGGCCAGAGGATTCCGCGCAGATCGTTGTTCTGCTCGATGGCCGCGGCAACGATGCGCGACACGCCGATGCCGTAGCAGCCCATCTGCACCGGTTTGGCCTGCCCGCCCTCATCGAGAAACACCGCGCTCATAGCCTCCGAATATTTGGTCCCTAGCTGAAAGATATGCCCTACCTCGATACCGCGGCAGATCGACAGCGTCCCCTTGCCGTCCGGACTGGGGTCGCCGTGCACGACGTTGCGGATGTCCACATACTCCTCCGGCTCGGGTAAATCGCGCCCGAAGTTCACACCAGCGTAGTGGTAGCTGTCCTCATTGGCCCCGCATACGAAGTCGCTCATCGCCAGCAGCGCGCGGTCGGCGATGAGCGGCACATCCGCGCCCACAGGTCCGATCGAGCCCGGAGCTGCGCCAAGCCGCGCTCGGATCTCGGTGTCCGAAGCAAAGCGGAAGCCGCCATTCAGCGTGAACTTCTTGGCCGCCTTCACCTCGTTGAGCATGTGATCTCCGCGCAGCAGGAGCAAGTAGTCTTGCTGGTCGCCGGTGACCACCATCAGCGTCTTGACGATCTTCTGCGGAGGCACGCGCAGAAGCGCACCGACTTCATCGATCGTGTACGCCCCGGGGGTCGGCATCTTCTGGATGTTTTGCGCCGGAACGGCGCGCGGGTTGGGCGGGGGCAGCGCTTCGGCCAATTCGACGTTGGCGGCGTAGTCCGAGGCAGGACAAAAAGCGATAGCATCCTCACCGGAGTCAGCCAACACGTGAAACTCGTGCGACCAGGTCCCGCCGATCGAGCCGGTGTCCGCCGCCACCGCACGAAAGCGCAGCCCGAGGCGCTCGAAGATCCGGGCGTACGTGTCGTACATGTTGCGATACTCGCGTTCCAGGTCCGCATAGTCGGCATGGAAGGAGTACGCGTCCTTCATGATGAACTCGCGTGCCCGCATCAGCCCGAAGCGTGGCCGGATCTCGTCGCGAAACTTGGTCTGAATCTGGTAGAAGTTGACCGGAAGCTGGCGGTAGCTGCGAAGCTCTTTGCGAGCGATGTCCGTGATCACCTCTTCGTGCGTTGGGCCGAAGCAGTAATCGCGCTCGTGGCGGTCTTTGATCTTGAGCATCAGCGGGCCGTACTGGGCCCAGCGTCCGCTCTCCTGCCAGAGCTCGGCCGGCTGTATCGCGGGCATCAACAGCTCCACTGCGCCGGCCCGGTTCATCTCCGAGCGCACGATGGCCTCCACCTTCCGCAGGACCCGCAGGCCTAGCGGCATCCAAGTGTATAGGCCGCTGCCGAGTTTTCTTATCAGCCCGGCCCGCAGCATCAGCTTGTGGCTGGTCAGCTCGGCCTCGGCTGGGGCCTCCTTGAGGGTGGACAGGAAAAAAGCGGAAACGCGCATCTCGGTGCCCGTCAAAAAGCGCTTATCTTACAATCCACACTGACCGAATAGCGAGGACAGATTGGGGCTTTTGAAAGGCTGGCGCGCTACGCGCCGCGGCGGCGCGGACGCGAGCGTGGAAATCAGCGAGCAGGACGGTATTCGCTATCTGCACCTGGGCAGCCCAACCATCCAGAGCGGCATGCGCCTGAGCGAGCCCGACGAGCTGGTGCTGGCCTATACGCGCAGCATGATGGCGTTCTTGCTGTTCGTGGCGGAGCCGCGGCGCGTAGTGAGCGTCGGGTTGGGAGGCGGCTCGGTCAACAAGTGGATCTACCGTCAGTTCCCGCAAACCGAGCAGGTCGTGCTAGAGCTGAACCCGCGGGTGATCGCGGTGGCACGGCAGTACTTCCACGTGCCACCGGATGATGCGCGCCTGCAAGTGATGCTGGCGGATGGCGCGCGCTGGGTCGGCGAGCACCCCGACAGCGCAGACGTCATCCTGGTTGACGGCTATGACGGGAAGTCGCATGTGAAGGAGCTGACTACCGCGGCGTTCTACACCGCCGCGGCGGGGTCGCTGCGCGGGGAGGGCGTGCTGGTGGTGAACCTGTGGGGCAGCGACCGCAGTTTCGACGAATGTGTGCACCGCATCGAGGCCGCGTTCACCGGCCGAGTGGCCTGCGTTCCTGCGTTGCAGAAGGGAAACGTCATCGTCCTCGCATTCAAGCGCCTTCCCGCGCGGGTTCACTGGGACGAGCTGCGCGTGCGTGCGCGGCTGCTTCAGGCACGCTACGGCCTAGAGTTTTTGCGTTTCGTAGAAGGCATGAAACGGGTCAACCCGCATACCGACAAACGCCTGCTGATCTGAGGGCGGCCAGTTGGGTTGGCGGTGTTGCGTCGACCATGCGAATTTGCGTTCGAATTGATTTTCATGTCAGCTTTATGAAAAAATCGACGTCAGTTCAAATTTCGCCGGGTCATGCTCATGATCGATCGCGATGGATATCGCCCAAACGTCGGGATCGTGCTGGTCAACCCCCGCAACGACGTGTTTTGGGGCAAGCGCGTCAGGGAGCACGCTTGGCAGTTTCCGCAGGGCGGAATCAAAGCTGGTGAGTCGCCGGAGCAGGCCATGTACCGGGAGTTGATGGAAGAGGTTGGCCTCAAGCCCGAGCATGTGAAGATCCTCGGCCGGACCCGTCACTGGCTGCGTTATAACGTGCCGACAAACTGGGTGCGGCGGGACTGGCGGGCCAGTTACCGCGGGCAGAAGCAGATCTGGTATCTGCTGCGTCTGCTCGGGCGCGACTGCGACGTGTGCCTGCGTCGCTCCGAGCGACCCGAGTTTGACGCCTGGCGTTGGAGCGAATACTGGGTGCCGCTCGAGGACGTGGTGGAGTTCAAGCGCGAGGTCTATCACCAGGCGCTGCTGGAGCTGTCCCGGTTCATCCCTGCCGTTGCGGTGCGCCGTCCGAAGGCTCCTGCGAGCGTCAAGCCGGGCTCAGAAGCAAAGACGGCATGAGCCGAGCGTCGTGCATGGCCGGTGCCGGCGGAGAGCCGCACACAACTCATGGCGTACTGATGATTGGCAGCGCGCCAGGGGTATCTGGTCGCCCCTGAGGGTCGGCGGCACCGGCCCAGAGTCCATGCGCGGTGCGAGCCGGCCAAACGGGTGAAGCACAGACCACCTATCGGCTCCGAGGCTGCGCCGGTCGCGTAGGTGGAGTCTAGGCCTGCTGCCAATCTTCGTCTTTCCCAGCCCCGACTTTGGTTACAGGAATCGCCCCCATTGCGGAATATTTGACGATGTTTGTGGCGAGATGACGGGGTGCTTAGACTCGGTCCAATTGGGAGCGCGCCCGCTACGAGTTGCGATTGCGGTCGCGCACTCTCGAAGGTTTTCAGGGCGAACGTTCCAGCCACCGGGGTCCGGGCGGCACTCTGCCTCGTCGATATGGCACAGCTTCGAGAAGCACCCGTTGTCAGCCCCTCAGGCTTGCGTCGGACAGCCCGGCGCAGCGAGTTCGACGTGACCAACCAGGTCAATACGACCGATCCCGCTGCGGTCGACGACGAGGTTCGTCGCGTTTTCTTGGACCTGTACCCGGATGCGCCGACGGCACTCCTGTCGCGTGCCTTCGCGGACTGTGCCCGGCTGTACCGCGGCGAGTATGCCGGTTACCGCGCGTGCGACACCCCGTATCACAACCTGCAGCATGTACTGGATGTGACGTTGGCCATGGCACGGCTGATGGATGGCTACGAGCGCGGGCGCTCGTACTCGGAAGCCATCGGTGCACGTCTA
Source organism: Burkholderiales bacterium (assembly GCA_035501675.1). Taxonomy (GTDB): domain Bacteria; phylum Pseudomonadota; class Gammaproteobacteria; order Burkholderiales; family SHXO01; genus SHXO01. The sequence continues at coordinate 2,441 of DATJVW010000329.1, read as the reverse complement.
TTCGGGTTCGGCATCGTTGCAGCCTTGTTCCACGACATCGGCTATCTGCGCCACCGCAACGATACGCGCCACCGCGCCGGGGCAGAATACACCCTGCGTCACGTCAGCCGCGGTGCGCGGTTCCTCGGGCGGTACATGCCAGAGATCGGCTTGCCGGATCTGGCGCAAGTCGCAGGGCGGGTCATCCACTTTACCGGCTACGAGATCCCCGTCCAGGACATCGCAGTCCCGAGTCTCGTGTTCAGGCTGATCGGCAACATGCTGGGGACGGCAGACATCATCGCCCAGATGGCGGACCGCTGTTACCTGGAGAAGTGCCGCGACCGTCTGTATCCCGAGTTCGTGGACGGCGGGCTGGCGAGCGCGGGGGAGGTTGAGCGAAAGCCCGCGGTCCTGTTCACTTCGGCGGAGGACCTGCTGCGCAAGACGCCCAGCTTCTACCACACAGCCATCACTCGCCTCTCCGACCATCTCGGCGCTGCCTACCACTACATCAAGATCCCGTTCGCCGATCACAACCCCTATCTCGACGAGGTCGCCAAGAACGTCCGCTACGCCGAGCAGGTGGCCTTGAAGGGAGATCTCCGGCTGCTGCGTCGGGTTCCGCCACCGCGAGAGGCGAGTGCAGTGCTACTCCTGTCTACTCGAAACGGTGCCCAGCGGGTGACCTGGCAGGCGCCTGCCGCGGCGAAATGAACAACGCGGTTTGAGTCGCGCGCCGCGCGGTCGTTGTGTCGCCTCGCCTCTAGCCCGCCGTCTCGAGGATAATCTTGCCGATGTGCATGCCGGACTCCATCAGTTCGTGTGCGGCAGAGGCTTGCGCCAGTGGGAACACCTTGTAGATCACCGGCTGGATTTTCCCGGCTTCGATCAACGGCCAAACCTTTGCTCGCAGGGCGTTCGCCACCCCGGTTTTGAACTCCACCGTGCGCGGGCGCAGCGTCGACCCGGTAATCGTGAGTCGGCGCACGAGGATGTCTGGGATGTCGAGCGTGGTCCGGGTTCCGCCCAGGTAGGCGATCAAAGACAGGCGCCCGTCCGTGGCCAGGCATTTCAACTCACGCGGGACGTACTCACCCCCCACCATGTCTAGGATCACATCTACGCCCTTGCCGTCAGTGAGTCGTTTCACGGCCTCGACGAAGTCCTCGGTGCGGTAGTTGATCGCGCGCTCCGCCCCAAGCTTCTCGCACGCCGTGCATTTCTCCGCACTGCCAGCCGTGGCGAATACACGATGACCGAAAGCGCGCGCCATCTGGATAGCGCTGACGCCGATGCCGCTGCTGCCGCCTTGCACCAGCAGAGTTTCTCCGGGAGCGAGCGCGCCGCGCTCGAATACGTTGATCCAGACGGTGAAGAACGTCTCGGGCAGCGAAGCCGCTTGGGTCAAGCTCCAACCCTTCGGTAGAGGTAGGCAGTGCCCCGCCGGCGTGACGCAGAATTGCGCGTACCCGCCGCCGGGCGTAAGCGCGCACACCTGCGCCCCTTCCCTCCACTGTGTGACACCCGCTCCGAGCGCGACCACCGTGCCGCTGACCTCCAGCCCAGGCAAGTCGGAAGCACCTGGCGGTGGCGCATATGCCCCGGCGCGCTGCATGCAGTCGGGCCGGTTCACGCCGGCGCAGGCCACGCGGATCAGCACCTCGCCAGGCTTCGGATGCAGTAGCCGGCGCGTGGTGAGTTTCAGCACTTCGGGACCGCCAGGGCGGGTAATCTCCACTACTTGCATGTGGTCGGGCAGAGCGCTGCGCATTGGACTCTCTCTGGTGTGCATTGGTTGGTCTTGAGGTTACCGCAGCTGGGCCGAGTGAGCCACAACTCGCGGGACGGTTTGCCGGGTCTGGTTCCGATTCGGCATGATGGCCCGCCGAGCCTGCGAAGGGAGGATTGGATGGAGTACCGCAAGCGGGGTCAGAGCGGGTTGACTGTGTCGGCATTATGCCTCGGCACGATGACCTTCGACGACCGCACGGAGGCCAAGCGCACCGTCGGGGCGGCGGCGGAGGCGGGCGTAAACTTCATCGACACCGCCGACCAGTACGCCAAAGGCGAGTCGCAGCGCGTTACAGGGAAGGCCGTTGCGGCGAGCCGTCACCACTGGATCCTCGCGACCAAGGTCGGCAAACGCATGGGTCCGGGCATTGGTGAGGTAGGGCTCAGCCGACGCTGGATGATGCGGGCGATCGAGAGCAGCCTGCGGCGCCTGGGAGTCGACTACGCTGATCTCCATTATCTGCATTATGACGACGCCGAGTCGCCGCTCGAAGAAACGCTGGGCGCCGTCGGCGACATCATCCGCTGTGGTAAGTCACGCTACTTCGGGATCAGCAACTACCCCGGGTGGCGTAACAGCCTGCTCATGCAGCTGTGCAAGGAGCTGGGCGTGCCCCGACCCGTGGTAAGTCAGCCTACAACGCTCTGAACCGTCAGCCCGAAGTGGA